>NZ_JBEZFV010000004.1:0-19826 GCF_040649655.1 Micromonospora sp. NPDC048905
TCGACGTCGTCTGGGCACTGCTGCGCGACGGCCGCGAGTTCCAACCCACACCACCGCTGACCGCGTCTACGGCTTGACTTGGTCATTGAAACTCCCTCCGGTCGCAACTGCGCATTGCCGTCCTCTGGTCGTCCGGCCCGAGGGTGAGCGGGTCACACGCGCCCCGGGCCGGTGGTGTTCGGGGAGTCCGATCGGGCCTGGTGACCGCCCGCCCGGACTCCCCGCTGATCAGCCGTTGTCCTTCTGGAACCGCTCGTACGCCTTGTTGACCACGTTGATGTACTGCTCGGAGTTCTTGGCCTTCAGCTCGGCCACGTAGGCGTCCCACTCGCTGAGGGGCCGTTGGCCGAGGGCGAACTTGAGCGTGTTCTGGGTGACGAAGTCCTTCAGCGGAGTCTCCCAGAGCGACACCTGCTCGCGTTCCTCGTCGGTGAACGGGCGCGGCGGGGGGACCTCCCTCGGCTTGCGGGCGTCCATCACCTTCTGGAACTCCAGTTCCTCCGGGGAGAAGAACCCACGGACCAGGTCGGGCGCGCCGCCGTAGGCGAAGACGCCGTTCTGGAAGCCGAAGTCCTTCTGCAGGTGCTTGGATGCCTTCGGGTTGAGCCCCAGGAAACTGACGTCAGGGACGAGCGTGCGCTTGCCGGACGCGTCCTTGGTGAAGGTGGTGCCCTCGACGCCCCAGCGGGCGAATTCCAAACCAGCGTCCGAATACCACAACCAGTCGATGAACTGCATCATGGCCACGAAGTTCTTGCTCTCCCGCGCCTTCGAGGAGATCATGATGCCGTTCTCCAGCCGGGGGAACGGATTGACCTCGCCGGCCGGGCCGATCGGCAGCGGGATCTTGGCCATCTTCGCGTTCGGCAGGGTCTTGGCCAGGTCGGGGCGGTGGTTGTTGACAAGCGTCTGCGCGTTGCCGGTGACCACGAAGGACTTGCCGTTGGCGAGCTTCTGGCGGGCCTGGTCGTCGGTCTGGGTGAAGCTCTCCGGGTCGAGCAGACCCTCGGCGACGAGCTTGTGCAGGAACGTGACCATCTGCTTGTACTGCTCGGACGAACCGGTGTAGGTGAACTTCTTCTCCGCCGGGTTCCAGGTGGCGTGCTGGTAGTCCCAGCCCGCGTAGGTGCCGTGGGACGAGCCGAGGAGGTTCAGCAGGGCGCCGGTCGGGTTGGGCTTGCTGAAGAGGTCGGAGTACGGGTAGACGTTCGGGTACTTCGCCTTCATCGCCTTGAGCACCGTGTAGAGGTCGTCCCAGGTCTTCGGGACGGGGAGGTTGAGCTCCTGCATGATGTCGGTGCGCACCAGCACCGTGTAGTCCTGCGTGGGCTTCTCGTGCAGGCCGGGCAGCAGGTAGAACTTACCGTCGGCCTGTCGCAGGTTGTCGATCTCCGGCTTGAGGTTCCACTTGGCGATCTTGTCCTTGAGGTTGGGCATCAGATCCAGGTAGTCGCTCACCGGGAGGATCGCCCCGGACGACACGAACGCGTCCTCCTGCGGGTGGTACGTCTTCGGGATGATCAGCGGGGCGTCCCCCGCGCCGATCAGCAGGCTGCGCTTCTGCTCGTAGTCGCTGAGCGGAACGGCCACCGGCTCGATCTTGACGTTGGTCCGCTTGGTCAGCTCCGACCAGAACGCCCAGTCCTCCTTGAGCGGGTAGAACGTGTGGTTGTTGTAGAGGGTGGAGAAGGAGAGCGCCTCGGTGGCCTTGAACTGGTCGCCGACGCCGTAGCTGGCCATCGCCCCGACCTTGTTCTCCGAGAGGTCCGTCGACTCGCCGGGGTCCTCGGAACAGGCGGTGCTGAGGGTGAGCGCGAGCAGACCCGCGGTGGCTATCGCCACCCGGCGCCACGTCTTGTGGAGCATGGCTCGTCCTTTCGGTGGTGGTGGGGATTCGAGGTGGAACGGTGCGGCGTCGGCGTCACCCCTTGACCGCGCCGAGCATCACGCCGCGGACGAAGTACCGTTGGACGAAGGGGTAGACCGCCAGGATCGGCAGAGTGGTCAGCACGATCGTCACGGCCTCGAGGGTGGCCGCGGCCTGGACCTTGTCGGCGTCGGCGGCGGCGGACTCGGCGCTGGTGGCGCCCGCGATGAGGTTGCGCAGATAGACCGTGACCGGCAGCAGGTCCTGCTGGTCGATGTAGAGGAACGCGGTGAACCACGAGTTCCAGAACGACACCGCATAGAAGAGCACCATCGTGGCGATGATCGCCTTCGACAGCGGCAGCACGATCCGCAGCAGGATGCCGTACGTGTTCAGCCCGTCGACGGCCGCCGCCTCCTCCAACTCACTCGGCAGGCTCTCGAAGAACGCCTTCATGACCAGCAGGTTGAACACGCTGATGGCGTTGGGCACCACCACGGCCCAGATGGTGTTCTTCATCCCCAGGCTGGTGACCAGCACGTAGTTGGGGATCAGGCCGCCGGAGAAGAACATGGTGAACAGCGCGATGCCGACCAGGACGCCGCGCCCCTTGAGCTGTGGCTTCGACAGCACGTACGCGTAACAGGTGGTCAGCACGACCGAGATGAGCGTGGCGACGAGCGTGTACACCACGGTGTTGCGGTAGTTCGTCCAGAACAGCCCGTCGGACATCAACAGCTTGTACGCGGTCAGGTCGAACCCGCGCGGGACGATGCTCACCTTCCCCGTGATGATGTACGCCTCTTCGCTGAGCGAGCGGGCCACGATGTTGAGGAACGGGAACAGCGTCACGACCACGACGCCGATCAGGACGACCGTGTTGACGATCCGGAAGATCCGGTAGCCACGACTGTCCACCGGCCCCCGGGTCTTCGGGGCGTCGCTCTTCGTACCGAGGATCACCACAGGCTCGTCCCCACCGTGCGCCGGGAGATGAGGTTCGCCGTCAGGACCAGGATCAACCCGATCACCGCTTCGAAGAGGCCGACGGCCGCGGCGTAGCTGAAGTTGCTGGACTGGAAGCCCATCCGGAACAGGTAGGTGGAGACCACGTCCGCGGTCGGGTACGTCAGCGGGTTGTAGAGCAGCAGGATCTTCTCGAACCCGACCGCCAGGAAGTTGCCGATGTTGAGGATCAGCAGCGTCATCATCGTCGGCCGGATCCCCGGCAACGTCACGTGCCAGGTCTGCCGCCACCGGCTCGCGCCGTCGATCCGGGCCGCCTCGTACAGGTCCTCGTCGACCGTGGTGAGCGCGGCGAGGTAGAGGATCGTCCCCCAACCGACGGTCTGCCAGACCTCGGACGAGACGTAGATGGTGCGGAACCACTCCGGTTTCTGCAGGAAGGCCACCGGCTCCCCGCCGAACAGGCCGACGAGCTGGTTGGCCGCGCCACCGACCGAGGTCAGTTGCATGACCATCGCCGCCACGATCACGATCGACAGGAAGTGCGGCAGGTAGGACACCGACTGCACGAACCGCTTGAACCGGCGGGCGCGCACCTCGTTGAGCATCAGTGCCAGCACGATCGGCAGCGGGAAGCAGAACAGCAGGGTCAGCGTCCCGAGCACCAGCGTGTTGGTGAAGACCTCCCAGAACGTCGGGTCGCTCAGGAACATCCGGAAGTACCGCAGGCCGACCCAGTACTCACCGAAGATGCTGCCGCCCGGCTTGAACCGACGGAACGCGATGATGTTCCCGAGCATCGGTAGGTACCGGAAGATCAGGAAGAACAGCAGCGGCAGGATGGCCAACGAGTAGAGCTGCCAGTCCCGGCGAAGCGCCTGGCGCCAGCTCCGGCGACGGCGCGGCGCCCGCGGGGCGGGGCTGGCCGCCTCCGCCGGCGACCGGGGTGGCGCCGGCGGCGGTGGCCGTAAGGTCGATGTCATCCTCGGCCCCTCCTAGGCGGGATGCGGGACGGCCACGAGGGGCTCCACCCGCACCGACGTGAGCAGGTCCCGCTGGTGGCCGACCTGGCGCTCGACGCCGGTCAGCCGCAGCGGCAGGGTGGCCGCCACGTCGCCGCTCGACCGGCCGAAGCGCAGCTCCACGTCGCCGGGCTCGACGATCCGCCGGCCGGACAGGCCGCAGAACGAGGCCAGGTCGGCGGGTACGCGGAACGTCACGTGGGCCGCCTCGCCGGGTTCCAGCGGCAGTCGGGTGTAGCCGACCAGCCGGACCACCGGGCGGGTGGTCTGCGCGACCGGGTCGTGCAGGTAGAGCTGCACCACCTCGGTGCCGGCCCGGTCACCGGTATTGGTGACGGTGACGCGCACCCGCGCCTCGCCGTCGATCGGCCAGGTCGCCGGCGTGTCCGGCGACTCGTCGGCCGCACCGACCACTGTGGCGTCGGTCCACTCGAAGGTGGTGTAGCTCAGCCCGTGGCCGAACGGGTACGCCGGGGTGGGGTCGACCGAGGAGACCTGGGTGCGGCGACCGAGCGGCGGCGCCAGGTAGGTGCCCGGCAGGCCACCGGCGTCGCGGGGGACGCTGACCGGCAACCGTCCGGACGGGTTCACCGCGCCGGTGAGCACCTCGGCGAGCGCCTGCCCGCCGAGTTGCCCGAGGAAGAACGCCTGCACCACGGCCGCAGCGGTGTCGACCTCCGGGCCGAGCGCGTAGGGGCGACCGGTCATCAGCACCAGGACGACCGGGGTGCCGGTGGCCAGGACGGCCCGGACGAGGTCGGCCTGGACGCCGGGCAGCCGCAGATCGACGGCGTCGCAGCCCTCGCCGGAGGTGCCCCGGCCGAACATTCCCGCCCGGTCGCCGACGGCGAGCACGCACACGTCGGCGGCGGCTGCCGCGGCGACCGCGGCCGGAATGCCAGAGGTGTCCTCGCCGGTGATGGCGCAGCCCGGCTCGTGGCTGAGCAGGGGGACGCGTCGGGCCAGCTCGTCGCGCAGCGAGGGGATCTCCAGGCCGAGCCCGTGGTCACCGTGGTGGATGCCCACGTGGTTGGGGAACGAGTAGCAGCCCAGCATGGCCATCGGGTCGTCGGCGACCGGGCCGATCAGGGCGACCCGGCTCCCGACGGCCAGCGGGAGGACACCGCTGTTGCGCAGCAGCACGACGGATTCCCGGGCCAGGCGGACGGCCACGTCCTGGCTGGCCTCGTCGTCGAGTCGCAGGTTCGCCACGTCGTCGGGGAGCACCTGCCAGTCCTCGTCGAGCAGGCCGATCTCGATCTTCTGGATGAGCACCCGCCGCAGCGCCCGGTCGATCAGCGCTTCGTCGACGTCGCCGCGGCGTACCGCCTCGACCAGTGGGGCGCCGAAGGCGTCCACGGTGGGCAACTCGACGTCGATCCCGGCCCGCAGGGCGAGCCGGGCGGCGTCGGCGGCGTCGGCGGCGACTCGGTGCAGGGTCTCCAGGAAGCGGACGGCGAAGTAGTCGGCGACCACGATGCCGGTGAAACCCCACTCGTCGCGGAGAAGGCGGGTCAACAGTTCCTCGTCGGCGGCGGCGGGCAGGCCGTCGATCTCGGCGTAGGAGTTCATCACCGAGCGGGCGCCGCCCAACCGAAGGGCCATCTCGAACGGCGGCAGGATCACGTCGGTCAGCTCCCGACGACCCATCGACACGGGCGCGTGGTTGCGCCCGCCCCGGGAGGCGGAGTAGCCGGCGAAGTGCTTGAGGGTGGCGACGACACCGGCGCCCTCCAGGCCCCGCACGTACGCGGCACCTGTCGTCCCCACCAGGTAGGGGTCTTCGCCGATCGTCTCCTCGGTGCGGCCCCAGCGGTAGTCGCGGGTGACGTCGAGGACCGGCGCGAGCCCCTGGTGCACGCCCGCGGCGCGCATGGAACGCCCGATCCGGTCGGCCATCGCCTCGACCAGGTCGGGGTCGAAGGACGCGCCCCAGCTCAGCGGGGTCGGGTAGACGGTGGCCCGCCAGGCCGCGAACCCAGTGAGGCACTCCTCGTGCACCTGGGCCGGGATGCCGAACCGGCTGGCGGCGACGATCTGCGCCTGGGAGGCGGCGAGCGACCGGGCGCCGACGACCGGGTCGACCGGCGCGGTGCCGAACGGCCGGGTGAGCTGGCCCAACCCGTACTCGATGAGGCTGTTCCACGGCGGAAGTTCGCTGATCATGTCGGACTGGTGTGGGGCGACGCCCTCGCCGGAGGCGTCCGCGCCGACCCAGACGCCGACGAGTTGCGCGATCTTCTCTTCCAGTGTCATCAACGGCAGGAGCGCCTCGGCCCGCTCGGTCGGCGACAGCCGCGGATCGCGCCACGGCGCCGCGTCGCTGTGCACGGGCAACTGACCTCTCATGCCATGACCCCTTAGCTCCGGCCACATCCCCGAGCCCTGGTGGAACCAGTTCCGTGGCGGACGTTCGACCGATCCGAAACTTTCCGGAAGCCTGCGCAACCTTTTCGGCAACCTAAGTGCCCCATCGATGAGTGTCAAGGGTCTCAACTGGACTCCGGCGGTCGCAGAGCGGGCCGGGCCGCTGTCGCATCGGCTGGCGTGCTGGGCCAATCGTGTTAAGGTCTCCCGAAAATTTCGGATGCTGCCTGGGGCTGCGATGACAGAGCACCGCCCGCTCGATCCACCCGCCTCCACCACCATCGCGACAATCGCCCACGACGTCGGCGTTTCGGTGGCCACGGTCTCCAAGGTCCTCAACGGACGGGGCGATGTCGCCCCGGGCACCAGAGCGCGCGTGGAGGCGAGCCTCGATCGCCACCAGTACCAGCGCCGCACCCGGCGACCCTCGACCAGCGGGGGGCGCATCGATCTCGTGTTCCACGAGTTCGACACCGGATGGGCCATGGAGATCCTGCGCGGTGTCGAGGCGGTGACCGCCGCGGCCGGCATCGGGTTGTCGGTGGCTCAACTCAACGGCGCGCACCGCCCCCCGGCGCGATGGCTGGACGCGATCCTCGCCGACCGTCCGTTGGGCGTGGTGTTCGTCCTGTCCCATCTGGCCGAGGCCCAACAGCAGCACCTGCGGCGTCAGGGCATACCGTTCGTCGTCGTCGACACCGACAGCGCGACCTCGGCCTCCGTACCCACCGTCGGCTCGAACAACTGGAACGGTGGCCTGCTGGCCGCCCGGCACCTCCTGGAGTTGGGGCACCGGCGGATCGCCATCATCTCCGGGCCGCCCGATGTGCTCTGCAGCCGAGCCCGCGCTGCCGGCTTCCAGTCGGCCCACGAGGAGGCCGGGCTCGTGGTCGACCGCGAACTGGTCCGCTACGGCAGCTTCTCCGCGGGAGCCGGGCACGCCCACGGGCTGGAACTGCTCCGCCTGCCGTCCCGACCCACGGCGATCTTCGCCGGCTCCGACACCCAGGCCATGGGGGTGCTCCGGGCCGCCCGCCAGTGCGGCCTGCGCGTGCCCGAGGACCTGTCGGTGATCGGGTACGACAACCTGCCGGTCTCCACCTGGACCGACCCGGCCCTCACCACGATCAACCAGCCGTTGCGCGACATGGCGGGCATCGCCACCCAGATGCTGCTCGACCTGACCAGGGGCAACGAGCCGGCGACCAGCCGGATCGACCTGGTGACCGAGTTGATCGTCCGGGAGAGCACCGCACCCCCCGCCAGCCCGCACTGACCCGAGCCCCTGCGAGGACCCGTGCCCCACGCCGCCGCCCTGCTCGACGACCTCCAGCGGTACGCCCCGGACATCGTCGAACCCGACGACTTCGACCACTTCTGGCGCGACACCCGCACCGAGGCGTCCGCCCGACCGGTGCTCGTCGACGTTCGTCCAGAGCCCACCGACCTGCGGCTGCTGGACTCCTGGGACGTCACGTTCGCGGGCTTCGGCGGCGACCCGGTCCGGGCCTGGTACACCCGCCCGGCCGGGGTGTCCGAGCCACTGCCCGCCGTCGTCGAGTACGCCGGCTACGGCCGTGGTCGGGGTCTGCCCCACGAGCGACTGACCTGGCCCACGGCCGGGTACGCCCACCTGCTGATGGACAACCGGGGCCAGGCCGGCCAGTACGCTCCCGGGGACACCGTCGACCCGCACGGCGCACCCGGCGGCCCCTGGCCGGCCACCTGGGGGATCCTCGACCCGCGCGACTACCACTACCGGCGCCTGATCACGGACGCGGTCCGGGCGGTCGAGGCGGTCCGCGCCCTGCCGGGGGTCGACTGCGCCCGGGTCGCCGCGGTCGGCAACAGCCAGGGCGGCGGCCTGGCCCTGGCAGTCGCCGGCCTGGTCGCCGATCTGGGCGCGGTGCTGACCACCGCCCCGTTCCTCTGCGACATGCGGCGGGCCGTCCAGCTCAGCGAACCGGCGCCGTACGGCGAGATCGCCCGCTACCTGGCCGTGCACCGGGAGGCCGAGGACGCGGTGTGGCGCACCCTGTCCTACGTCGACGGGGTGAGCTTCGCCCGCCGGGCCACGGCGCCGGCGCACTTCGGGATCGGGCTGCGGGACACCGTCTGCCCGCCGAGCACCGGCTTCGCCGCCTACAACCAGTACGCGGCGGCGGCCCGGCCGCCGGTTCCGCCCGCGCGCGAGATGCACGTCTACCCGTTCAACGGTCACGAGGGCGGCGAGGCCGTGCACGTCCGGCGTCAGCTGCGGTGGCTCGGCTCGATGCTGCACCCGGCCGGCCCGTCCGGACGGCTCCCGGGCCACGAATCATAGTTGGACACCGATCTCTTGCCGGTGTCGGCGATGCCACGTTAAGGTGCGTCAGGCGAGGTGCAGGGCAACACTCCGCCACCGTCCATCGATCCGTCACCCCCGACCATCGATGACAAGCATCAGCGCCACGACCACCAGTGCAGAAGTCCGGGTTCCTGGTCGTTCCCCGCAGCCCGCTCCCCCGCGTACCGCGTCCTGGCGGCGACCGTCCTCCCGGTGGCCGCTGTCGTCGCGCACCCTCACCACCAGAGGAAGTCCCATGAGCAGTCCAACGCTCGGCCACCCCGTCCCTCCGCCGCCCATCGCCACCGCGCCGACGTCGAGGCCCGGACGAGCCCGCCTGTGGTGGGCGGCCCTGGCCGCCGTCGCGGCGGTGGCCGCGGCCGTACCGATCGCGACCGCCCCGGCGAACGCGGAATCCAACGGCGGCGTCCGCGTGATGCCCCTCGGCGACTCGATCACCGACGGGTTCAACGTCGCGGGTGGATACCGGATCGAACTCTGGCAGCGGTTCACGGCCGGTGGTTACCGGATCGACTTCGTCGGCTCCCAGTTCAACGGTCCCGCCAGCCTCGGCGACCACGACCACCAGGGCCACTCCGGGTGGACCATCGCCCAGATCGACGCGAACGTCGTCAACTGGTTACGGGCCACGAACCCCCGGACCGTGCTGCTGCACATCGGCACCAACGACATGTACGGCGACACGTCCGGCGCGCCGGGCCGGCTGGCCACCCTCGTCGACCGGATCACCAACACCGCCCCGAACGCGGACGTGTTTGTCGCGACGATCATCCCGAAGTCGGGCGCGGACAACGTGGTCCGGGGGTACAACGCGGCGATCCCGGGGATCGTGCAGGCCCGGGCCGCCGCCGGCAAGCGCGTCCACCTGGTCGACATGTACCGCGCCCTGACGCTCAGCGACCTGGCCGACGGGGTGCACCCCAACGCCACCGGCTATCGCAAGATGGCCGTGGCCTGGTACGACGCGCTCCGGTCGGTGCCCGGCAGCATCGGCGGCGACACGCCACCGACCACCGCGCCACCGACCACCGCGCCACCCACGACGGCGCCACCCACGACGGCGCCGCCCACCACGCCGCCACCGACCACCCCGCCCCCGTCCGGCGCGTGCCGCGTCACGTACACGGTCAACGCCTGGGGCAACGGACTCACCGCGTCCGTCTCGGTGACCAACACCAGCAGCGCCCCGGTCAACGGGTGGGCGTTGACGTTCACGTTGCCGGGCGGGCAGACCATCACCGGTGGCTGGAACGCCAACTTCTCCCCGTCGAGCGGAGCGGTGACCGCGCGTAACGTCTCCTACAACGCGGCGATCGCGCCGGGCACCTCGGTCGACATCGGGTTCCAGGCCACCCACACCGGGAACGCGGGCAAGCCGTCCGCGTTCACCCTCAACGGCACCGCCTGCACCCTCGCCTGACCATGCTGTCGCGGTGCCGGGCCGCACGGCCCGGCACCGCCCGCGGCAAGAGATCATTGAGGCGCCGTGTCGATCCGCGCGCCGCTCGTTCGACATGGAGGTGCGCGGGCCGGGAGGCGGCACCGCCGGACGAGGAGAACGCGATGTCGAAGTACATGCTCATCATGCGGGGCACCGACGAGACGAACGCGGCCATGATGGCCAACATCGACGAGGCGATGGCCGCGACCGGCCGGTTCATCGAGGAGATGATGGAGGCCGGTGTTCTCGTCGCGGCCGAAGGGCTGGACGATCCGGGCCGGGGCGTCGTGGTCGACTTCAGCGGCGAGGCCCCGGTGGTCACCGACGGGCCGTACGGCGAGACCAGGGAACTGTTCGGCGGCTACTTCCTGCTCGATGTCGCCACCCAACAGGAGGCGGTCGAGTGGGCCAAACGGTTCCCGGCGGTCGAGTGGGCCAAGCGGTTCCCGGCGGGCCGCGGGTCCAAGATCGAGGTCCGGCGGGTGGCCGAGCCCGACGAGGTCCCGCACGGCAGCGAGAGCAACGGCCAGATCTGATGGGTACGGCCGACGTCGAGGCCGTCTGGCGGGTCGAGTCGGCCCGGATCGTCGCCGCGCTGACCCGGTTCACCGGCGATTTCGGGCTGGCCGAGGACGCCGCCCAGGAGGCGGTGGCCGAGGCGCTGGTGTCGTGGCCGCGCGCCTCACCTGCCAACCCAGCCGGCTGGCTGATGGCCACGGCCCGGCGGCGGGCGATCGACGCGATCCGCCGCCGCGTCGCCCTCCAGGACCGGTACGCCCTGCTGGCGGCCGACCCGGCCGTCGACCCACCTGTCGACGAGGACGTCGATCCCGACCGGATCGACGACGACGTCCTGGCGTTGATGTTCGTCAGCTGCCACCCGGTCCTCTCCCCGGCGGCCCGGGTGGCGCTGACCCTGCGCGTGGTCGGCGGGCTGACCAGCGAGGAGGTCGCCCGGGCGCTCCTGGTACCCGTGCCGACCGTGCAGGCCCGCATCACCCGGGCCAAGAAGACGATCGCGGCGGCCGGGGTGCCGTTCGAGCTGCCGCCGGCCGCCGAGCGCCGGGAACGCCTGGACGGTGTGCTCAGCGTCCTCTACGTGATCTTCACCGAAGGGTCGACGGCCACGTCGGGCGACCGGCTGTTGCGCCCCGACGTCGCGTCCGAGGCGATCCGGCTGACCCGTACGCTCGCGGCGCTGCAACCGGACGAACCGGAGGTGCACGGCCTCCTCGCGTTGTGCGAGCTGACGGCCGCGCGCTTTCCGGCCCGAACCGGTCCGGATGGCGCGCCGGTGCTGCTCGCCGATCAGGACCGCCGGTTGTGGGACCGTACGGCGATCCGCCGCGGGCTGGCCGCGCTGGCCCGGGCGTCGACACGCGGCCCGTACGGCCTGCAGGCCGCGATCGCCGCCACCCACGCGGCGGCGCCCTCGGTCGAGGAGACCGACTGGGACCGGATCGTGGTGCTCTACGAGGCACTCGGCCGGGCCGCGCCCTCTGCGGTGGTCGAGCTCAACCGGGCCGTCGCCGTGGCCATGGCCTCGGGTCCCGCACCAGCCCTGGCCATCGTGGACGAGCTGATCGGCGCGAACCGGCTCCCCGGCTCGCACCTGGTCCCGACCGTACGCGGTGAGCTACTGACCCGCCTCGGCCGGCGACCGGAGGCGCGCGCCGAGCTGGAGCTGGCCGCCCGACTGTGCGCCAACCAGCGTGAGCGCTCGGTGCTCCTACGCAAGGCGGCTGCGCTGAGCTGAGGTCGGCCAGCCGTGGATCCGATCTGGTCACAGAGGACGGGGCGGCGACGGAAACCCGTCGCCGCCCCGTCAGCGTGCGGTGGTGCTCAGGAGGCGGTGCAGGAAAGCACCTGCGGACGTGTCCAGTTGCCGTTGGCCATCGTGGTGAAGCCGAAGACGTTGCCGCTGCCGTTCGACCGCATCGTCATGACGTTTCCGCTGCTGTCCCAGGTGGGGCTGCCGTTCCAGGTGGCGGACACCTTCTGTGGCGGAGTGACGGCCACCACGACGCTCCAGTTGCTCGCCCCGCTGACGGTCACCTGACTGTTGAACCGGTCGCCCCACCGGGTGCTGTCCTGCAGCGTCGCGGTGCAACCGCCGCCGGGCGGAGGCGTGGTGGGCGGCGCGGTGGTCGGCGGCGCGGAGGTCGGCGGAGTGGAGGTCGGCGGCGCGGAGGTGGGCGGAGTGGAGGTCGGCGGGGCGCTCGTCGGCGGGGCCGTCGTCGGGACCGCGGCGCCGTTGTTCAGCGCGGCGAGGACGGCGTCGTGCGCCGGCTTCTTGGAGCCGTTGCTGTTGAACAGCAGCGGCGTCTGCGAGGCCAGCCACGAGTCGCTGTCGCGGATGCCCCAGACCGTGATCCCGTTGCAGCGGGGCACGGCCATGCAGTCCTCCACCACGCTGCGGTAGGTGTTCGCCGGAGCTCCCTGGATGTCCAGCTCGGTGATCTGCACGTCCACGCCCAGCGCCGCGAAGCTCGACAACGTGGTGCGGTAGTTGCTCACGTACGGCGAGTTGTTGTTGAAGTGCGACTGGAAGCCGACGCAGTCGATCGGCACGCCACGGGCCTTGAAGTCGCGCACCATGTTGTAGACGCCCTGGGTCTTGGCGTGCGTCCAGTTGTCGGTGTTGTAGTCGTTGTAGCAGAGCTTCGCGTTCGGATCCGCGGCGTCCGCCGCCCGGAACGCCGCCTCGATCCAGTCGTTGCCCGTGCGCTGCAGGTTCGAGTCGCGACGGCCCCCGGAGCTGCCGTCGGCGAACGCCTCGTTCACCACGTCCCACGCAACCACCTGACCACGGAAGTGCGTGGCCACCTGCGTCACGTGGTTGAGCATCGCCTGCCGCAGCGCGCTGCCACTCATGCTCTCCATCCAGCCGGGCTGCTGCGAGTGCCACGCGAGGGTGTGACCCCGCACGCTCATGCCGCGGCTTCGCGCGTGGTTGACGATCTGCTCCGCCGCGGTGTAGCTGAACCGACCCTGCTGCGGCTCGGTGGCGTTCATCTTCATCTCGTTCTCGGCCGTGACCATGTTGAACTCACGGTTCAAGATCGTGGTGTACGCGTTGTCGCTCAACCGGCTCGCGGCCACCGCCGTGCCAAAATAGCGACCCTTCTCGGCGGCGGACGCGCCCAGGGTGGTTCCGGCGCTCGCCGTGCTCGGCAGGAACGCTGCACCTGTCGCGGCGAGCAGAGCCGCGGCGGCGAGGACGATAGCCGTACGCGCTCGTGGGCGGGTGTCCCCGTGGCACCTTTCGGTCATGTCTTTCCTTCCGGTGAACCCGGGCTGGGGTGACTGACACGGCACCCCGGTGGGTGGTGGTGGTCATCGACTCCGATGGATGTGGAGTATGTCAGCGCCGCTGATCGACGAGCAACAATTTCCGGAAGTTTTACGAGACCCGCAGGGCGCCGTGCAGCTGCCGACCAGACAGCTGCCCTGGTGGGCGTCTAGTTGGCGGGAGCGAGAGGTGGGGAGCCGACGGGCGGGACAGCGCGGCGGAGACGGGTGGGCCACAAGTTCCGGAACTTCTCCGCAAGGCAGAGCCGCCGCAACGACGACCTGGACGAGGAATTCCGCACCTGGCTGAGGCGGTGGGCGCAGCCGGCGACCATCATCACCTCGTCGCGTGGTAGAGCCGGCTGACGGTCTCGGCCACACAGACGGGCTTGCCGCCGCTGTCGCTCTCCACGGTGACCGTCGCGACCACCTGCACGCCGCCGGTCACCGCCGACACCTCGGCGAACGTGACAGCGGCCCGGACGGCGGCGCCGACCCGCACCGGGGCGGGAAAGCGGACCCGGTTCAGCCCGTAGTTGACCCCCATCGCCACCCCCTCCACCCGGTAGAGCCGGCCGGCCAGCGCCGGCAGCAGCGACAGCGTCAGGTACCCGTGGGCGACGGTCCCGCCGAACGGGCCCGAAGCGGCCCGGACCGGGTCGAGGTGGATCCACTGGTGGTCGTCGGTGGCGTCGGCGAAGAGGTCGACCCGGCTCTGCTCGATCCGCTCCCACGGACCGGGTCCGAGGGTCTCGCCGACCGCGGTGGCCAGTTCCTCGACCGAGCTGAAGACTCGCATGTCAGGTCTCCCGGAGACTAGAAGGCGTTGACGCCGGTGAGCGCGCGTCCGATGAGGAGTTGCTGGATCTGGCTGGTGCCCTCGTAGAGGGTGGCGACCCGGGCGTCACGCAGGTACTTGCCGACCGGGTATTCGTCGATGTAGCCGTACCCGCCGAAGACCTGGACCGCGTTGTTGGCCGCGCGGACGGCGGCCTCGCTGGCGAAGAGCTTGGCCATCGACGCCTCGGTGGCGAACGGCTGGTCCCGGTCGATCAGGTCGGCCACCTGCCACACCAGCAGCCGGGCGGCGGCGGTGTCCACGGCGATGGCGGTGAGCAGTTGTTGGACGAGCTGGTGCCCCGCGATGGGCTTGCCGAACTGGGTGCGCTGCCCGGCGTAGCCGACCGCCGCGTCGAGGCAGCCCTGGGCGATGCCGACGCACCCGGCGGCCACCGACATCCGGCCCTTGGCGAGGGTCGCGAGGGCCAGCCGGAACCCGGCGCCCTCGCCGCCGAGGCGGGCGGCGTCGGGCACGCGTACCCCGTCGAGGCTCAACTCCCCGGTGGCCTGGCCGCGCAGTCCCAGCTTGCCGTGGATCTCCCGTCGGGTCAGCCCCGGACTGTCGGTGGGCACCAGGAACGCGCTGATGCCGCGGTGCCCGGGGCCGCCGGTGCGGGCGAAGACCAGCGCGACGTCGGCGGTGGTGCCGTTGGTGATGAACGTCTTCGTGCCGGTGAGCAGCCAGTCGGTGCCGGCACGGACCGCGCGGGTGCGCAGCGCGGCGGCGTCCGAGCCGCTGTCCGGCTCGGTCAGCGCGAAACAGCCAAGCGCGGTGCCGGCGCAGAGCCGGGGCAGCCACTCGGCCCGCTGCTCGGCCGTGCCGTGGCCGGCGATCGACTTCGCGACCAGGCCGAGGGAGACCGAGACGATGCCGCGCACCGCCGAGTCGCCCCGGCCCAGCTCCTCCAGGACCAGGCAGTACGCGAGGTGGTCGCCGCCGGAACCGCCGTCGGCCTCGGCGATGGTCAGCCCCAGGAAGCCCAGGTCGCCGAGCATGCCGACGATGGCGGGGTCGACCGACTCGCGCCGGTCCCAGACGGCGGCGTGCGGCACCAGCTCACGGTCGGCGAACTCGGCGGCCAGCTGGCGGACCGCGGCCTGCTCGGCGGAGAGGGTGAGGTCCATGGCCTTTAAACTAGCGGTGATAGTTTATGCCGTCCAGAGCGGACCCCGGGTCACCGGTCGGAGGCCAGCCCGGCGTGCCGCTCGCCCGCGAACGCGCGGGCCAACTCGGTCCGCGAGCGAATACCGAGGCGGTGGAACACATTGCGCAGGTGATGGTCGACCGTGCGGATCGAGAGGAACATCTGGGCCGCGATCTCGCGGTTGGTGGCACCCTCCGCGACCAGCTCCGCGATCCGCAGTTGCTGGCCGGTCAGCAGCCGCGCCGCCGGCAGGTCCGGCGGCCCGACCGACTCCCCGGCGGCCCGCAGCTCCGAGGTGGCCCGCTCGGCCCAGCACGCCACCCCGAGCAGGTTGAACGTCTCCCGGGCCCGGTGCAGGTGCGTACGCGCGTCACGTGGGCGTCGGCTGCGCCGCAGTTCCTGGCCGAAGAGCAGCTCGGTGCGGGCCAGCTCGAACGTGCCGGCCTCCGTCGGGTGCAGCCGTAGCGCCGCCTGGAAATTGCGTTCCGCCTCGGCGCTGCCCCGGGGGGCGAGCAGCGCGTGACACCGGGCGGACAGTGCCCGGCGCAGCGGGCTCGCCGTGCTGCTGGCCCATCTGTCGAACACGGTGAGCGCGGCCGCGGCCGCCGGTCGGTGTGCGAGGTGCGCCGCCGCCTCCACCAGGTACGGCGTCGCCATCACCTGCACCAGGACCTGGCCTCGACCGGTGCCGAGCCGAGCCAGCGACGCCAGCCGGTCCGCGGCCTCGGCGTGCCGCCCGTCGATGAGGTCGAGCACCGCCAGCGCCCAGCCGGCGAGCGCGTGTGGACGGCTGCCCGGCGTCGGCGACTCGCCGATCTCGCGGATCTGCCGCAGGCTGGTGTCGCGGTCGGACCGGATCGCGGCGAGCACCGCGAGCATGCCCAGGTGGACGTTGGCGCAGTTGACCTGACCCGTGGCGCGAGCGACCCGCAGCCCGTCGCGGGAGGTCTCCGCAGCCGCCTCGTGCCGGCCCTGCCAGTACTCGGCGATCGCCCGCAGCTCCAGCGCTCGCGGCAGCATGGACAACTCACCCCGATCGCGGGCCAGCGCGACCGCGCGCTCGGCGAGCCGGTGCGCCGCGCCGTCCACGGCGACCACCAGGCCGGCCGCCGCCGCACAGGTGAGCGCGGTGGGGGTCATCGCCGACCCGTTCAACCGGGCACCCAGCACGACGGCGCGGCGTAGCGTCGGGCCGGCCCGTTCGTGGTCGCCCCGCAGGGTCGCCGCCACCCCGGTGACCAGGCTGCCCATCAGCTCCATCGCCGGCGGGTCGGTCGGCCGCCGTAGGGCCAGCGCCCGCCGACCGACCTCGGCGTACCGGTACTGGTCGCCGGCGAAGCAGACGGACTCGCCGGCTCGTACCAGCCCGGACATCGCCAGGAACCGGTCGCTGTCGGCGACCGCTCCGGCCGCGTCCAGCAGTCGGGCCGAGGCATCCGACGCCGTGCCGCACCGCAGCTCCAACTCGCCGCGCAGCAGGTCGGCGCGGCCCCGCAGGGTCGGGTCCGGGGCGACCGCACGCAGGCGGTCGAGCAGCAGCCGGGCCACCTCGGGTCGCCCGCCGGCCCAGGCGTACTGGGCGGCGCCCAGCAGCCGGACGGCCGTCTGGGTCGGATTGTCGCTGAGGTCGGCGGCCCAGCGCAGCGCCTCCGCGGCAACGGCCCAGCCACCGGCGCCGCCCGAGGCCGCCTCCTCCAACTCCGCGGCCAGGGCCGGATCGGTGCCTGCCGTGGCGGCGGCCAGGTGCATCGCCCGGCGCAGCCGCTGCCCGTCGTCGCTCAGCACCCCGGCCAACAGCCGGTGTGCGGCCCGGCGCTCGGCGAGCGGCGCGCTGGCCACGATCATCGTGCGAACCAACGGTTGGGGGAAGGTGACGCCCTGCGGCTCGACGCGGACCAGGCCGGCGACCTCCGCCGGGGCGAGGGCCTCGACCTCGGTGCCGGCGGCTCCGGCGGCCCGGATCAGCGTGCCCGGCGTACCGTCCTGGTCGAGCGCGGCGAGCAGCAGCATCCGCCTTGTGTCCGGCGGCAACCGGTCCAGCCGCGCCCGGTACGCGCGGCCCAGCGCGCCGTCCTCCGGCGGCGCGGCGGGTAGCGGCTCCTCGCCCCGCCACTGGGCCGGGCTGAGCACCTCGGCGAGGTCCACCAGGGCCTGCGGGTTGCCGCCGCCGATCGCGGCCAGGGCGGTCACCACCGACGCGGCGGGCCGCTCGGGTAGCCGGTCGGTGAGGACGGCGACGCTGCTGCGCGCGTCGAGCGGCCGGAGGCGGTGCGCCGGTATCCCGTCGATCGTGACCCCGACGTCCGCGGTGAGCAGGACGACGATCGGTAGGTGCCGCAGCCGGCGGGCCACGACGGCCAGCACCTGCCCGGTCAGCGGGTCGCCCCGATCCACGTCGTCCATGGTGACGAGCAACGGGCGGTCCCGTGCCCCGTCGGCGAGGATCCCGAGCACGGCCATCGAGAGGGCCAGCCGGCGATGGGCTGGGCAACCGTCCCCACCCAGTGCCCGCCGGAGCAGGTCGCGCTGCGGCGTTGGCAGGGCCGCGGCGTGGTGCAGCACCGGGTCGAGCAGTCGTTGCAGACCCGCGTACGGCAGCGCGGCCTCCTCGGCCAGTCCGCTCGCGGCGAGGACGGTGACGCCCTCGGCGTGGCAGTGGGCGTGGCCGAGCAGCGCGGTGCGGCCCGAACCCGGTTCACCGTGCAGCAGCAGGGCACCGCCACCGTTGGTCACGCCGTCGAGCAGGCACCGGACGGCGCGGCATTCGTCGTCCCGGCCACGCAGCACGGTTAGTTGCACTCTCGATGCAGTAACCATGCATGAAGTGTCACTCATCGGTAACCGAATGGAAAGAGGAGGCGAAATCGGGCCGAGCCGGAATCAGTCGGCCGCGACCTCGGCCAGCAGCGCGCCCACCGTCCGGGCCATCACGGCGCGGGCCGAGTCCACGCCCAGCCCGAGCCCGTAACGCAGCATCGACCAGGCCTGCCACGTGCTCGCCGCCACCAGGGCGTTGAGCAACTGCTCCCGCCCCGGCCCGGCCGCGGCCAGCTCGACGGCGAAGAGCTCGGCGACCTCGTCGCGGACCCGTTCGATGTGCTTGAGGCGGTTGCGGTGCAGCTGCTCGGAGACCGGCTCGCGCATCTGGGCGGCCCGCGCCGACGGCGCGATGAGCTGGAGCAACCGGGCCCGCTGCCGGCAGTACGCGTCGACCCGCTTCGCGAGCGGCAGCCCGGGAGAGATCGGCCGATGCGCGGCGTCCTGCTGCCGGAGCACCTCCGCGCCGCTGGCCTCGAAGAGCGTCTCCATGTCCTTGAAGTTGGTCCAGAGCGTCCGCAGCGAGATGCCGGCCCGATCGGCGATGCGTTCCCCGGTCGGGCGCAGGTCCCCCTCGCCGATGAGCGCGAGGTGAGCCTCGACGATGGCCGCGCGGGTGCGCTCGGCCCGGGCGGTACGCCCGTCGACCCGACTCGCGACCTCGACCCCGTCCATCCGCCCCCGCCCCTTCACCGCCACGGCGCCTCCCGACGCACCGACGAGTCTAGACAGGCGGAGATCAGCGACTCCGGGCCGACCGCTGGCCTGCTCATCCGGCTCGGCCCGTCAGCGAGACGCCACCGTCACAGACGACTGTCTGCCCGGTGATCCAGGCAGCGTCGTCGGAGGCCAGGAAGGCGACCGCGCCCGCCACGTCCGGCGGCAGCCCGAGGCGTCCGAGCGGGTAGTGTGCCGCGACCTCCTCCTCCCGCCCCCGGTAGAGCGCGGCGGCGAAGCGGGTCTTCACCACGCCGGGGGCGACCGCGTTGACCCGGACCGCCGGCCCCAGCTCCACCGCGAGGCTGGCGGTGAGGTGGTTGAGCGCGGCCTTGCTGACGCCGTAGAAGGCGATGCCGGGCGACGGCGCGAGACCGGCGATCGACGAGACGTTGACGACGCAGCCGCCGCGCTCGGTCATGCCCGCGGCGCAGACCTCCTGCACCCAGCCGAGCGTGGCGACCAGGTTGACGTCGAGGATCTTGCGGGCGGCGGCCGGGTCCAGCCCGAGCAGCGGACCGTGCACCGGGTTGATGCCCGTGTTGTTGACCAGGAGATCCACCGGCCCGAACGTCGCGCCGACCTGACGCACGGCGGCGGCTCGATGCGCGGGGTCGTCGGCGCGGCCCGGCACCGCCAGGGCGTACTCCGGCCCACCGAGGGCGGTGACCGCCTCGGCCAGCGCCTCGGGGTGTCGGGCGGTGACGCCGACCCGGGCACCCTCGGCGACGAGGCGTTCGGCGATGGCCAGGCCGATCCCGCGACTGGCGCCGGTGACGATGGCGACGCGGCCCGCAAGCCGGCCCGAATATGCATTCACAGTGCAGATAGTAGGAGCGGCGATCGGTGTCGGTCAACGTCTTCCGGGAACACCGCCGGGGGGCGCGCAGCCGTCCGGCCGGGGGGGGGGGGGCGGTGCGGGCGTGCGGCGAATGAGGCCGACCATTTCCCGAAGAGTCGCAGTGAGGGGGTAGAGCGGGGCGAGTTTTATGCGGAGCCGCCGGAG
>NZ_JBEZFV010000004.1:19836-264828 GCF_040649655.1 Micromonospora sp. NPDC048905
CCCCGTGGGCGCGCTGCGGGCGCTGGGCCAGTGCTGTGCGCCCCGCGCCCCCCCCCCGGCCGGACGCTCCTAGCCCTCCGAACTCACGGTTTCGGTTGTCGACAGTGGTGGGATGCCCCCGTGCGCCGGGACCGAACGTGCACGATCGCGGAGCAGGAAGGCGAGGCTCGGCGGCGCTCAGGAGGCCGTGGGCACCCCGTTAGCCGGTGGCGCGGCCGGGGTGGCCGTGTACTCGTTGACCGGCCCGTCCGCCTCGTCGGTCTCGTACGCCGGCCCGAAGTAGCTCTGCACTCCCCCGGTCACCCGGCTCAGCCGCTGACCGCCGTACCCGGAGTGGTCCTTCGCGGAGAAGCGCAGCGGTACCAGCCCGGGACCCTGGAAGCCGCCCTTCTGCACGGCCTCCAGCACCTTCTCCCGGGTGAGGTCCTTGCCGGCGGCGAGCAACGTCTGCACGAAGAGGTAACCGACCGACATGCCGTAGACGGTGTTGCCGTCGAACGGCGCGTCCCCGTTGTGCTCCTTGTTGATCTTGGTGAAGAGCTGGATCCACGGGTTCGCGGTGTCGTTCTGCATCGGCAGGTAGTTGGTGCCGACCATGCCCTCCAGGATCGGGGCGGCCGCGCCGAGCTGCTTGGCCAGGGTCGGGTAGTCGGCGCCGACGTTGGAGACCAGCCACTGCGCCTTGAAGCCCAGCCGGGCGGCGGTGCCGACGGAGAGCGCGGTGAAGCCGGGCACGGTGGCGAGCACGACGACCTTGCACCCAGCCGCCTTGAACGCGCCGATCTGCGGCGCCACGTTGGTGTTGCTGGTGACGTAGGTCTGCTTGACCGCCACGGCACCGGCGCCGAGCACCTTCTCCACGCCGGCCAGGCTGTCCCGGCCGAAGTCGTCGTCCTGGCCGAGGAAGCAGACCTTCTGGCCGGCCAGGTTCGCCTTCGCGTAGTTGGCGAGGATCTTGCCCTCGACCGTGTAGTCCGGGTTGAACCCGAACGTGCCCGGATACTTGTCCGGCTGGTCCCAACTGCGGCTGCCCGAGGCGACGAAGAGGTCCGGCACCCGGTTGCTCTTCAGGAAGTCGAGCACGCCACTGTGCGTCGGCGTGCCGAGACCGTTGAGGACGGCGAAGACCTTGTCCTGCAGGACGAGCTGGCGTACGACCTGCTGGGTGTTCGCCGGGTTGTAGCCGTCGTCCATGATCTTGTAGGTGATCTTCCGACCGTGCACGCCGCCGTTGGCGTTGACGTAGTCGAAGTACGCCTTCGTCGCCGGGGCGATCTTCGAGTAGCCGGCCGAGGCCGGCCCGGTGAGCGGCATGTGGGTGCCGACGACGACCTCGGTGTCGGTGACGCCCGGCACCGATGCCCCGCCGGGACCGGAGCCGTCGTCACCGCTGCAACCAGCGGCGGCGGCCAACAGGGCGATGGTGCTGGCGATCGCGAGACCACGTTGTGCCAAACGGTGCATGGAGAACACCGACCTTTCTCGGTCCGGTTTGTGGGGAACGGTGTGGGTGGTGGAACGCCCGGCCGGGGCCGGGCACGGAGCAGCTCAGGAACGCCGGGTCCGCAGACGCCGACCAAGACGGGACAGCAGTCCCTGTACGCCACCGGGTGCCGCGATCATGACGACGATCAAGGTGAGGCCGAAGATCGCCAGCGGCAGGTTTCCCTCCAGCCGCTGCGCCACCGCGGGCGAGAGCGTGAGCAACTCGGTCGCGGAGTGGGTGAGGTCGGGCAGGGCGACCAGTAGGACGGCCCCCCACAACGCGCCGGTGAGGCGGCCGAGACCACCGATCACCACGGCCA
This sequence comes from Micromonospora sp. NPDC048905, assembly GCF_040649655.1. NCBI lineage: Bacteria > Bacillati > Actinomycetota > Actinomycetes > Micromonosporales > Micromonosporaceae > Micromonospora > Micromonospora sp. NPDC048905. The sequence continues at coordinate 21,642 of NZ_JBEZFV010000004.1, forward strand.
TCAGCAGGAACAGCGACAGGGTCAGCGAGAACGCCCCGGGCGAGACGCTCTGCGCGAGCACCGCCAGCAGCGCCCCGCCGAGCCCGGCGGTGGCGGCACTGACCACGAACGCGAGGACCTGGGTGCGGGCCACGTGGATGCCGGCCAGTCGGGCCGCCACCTCGTCGTCCCGAACCGCCCGGAAGGTGCGCCCGTACCGGCTGCGGATCAGGTTGGCCAGCAGCAGCAACGCCAGCAGGGTCGCCGCGCCGGTGAGCCAGAGCTGCCACCGCTCGTAGGGGAAGTACGGGCCGAGCGACATCGGCGGCGGCTCCACCGGCACCGACAGCCCCTGCTCGCCGTTGAAGACACCGTCGAAGGTGACGGCCAGCGCCGGCACGACGACGGCCACCGCGAGGGTCACCCCGGCCAGGTAGGGACCGCGCAGCCGGGCCGCCGCCACGCCGACCACCGCACCGACCGCGACCGTGCTGACGATCGCCGCGCCCAGCGAGAGCGGCAGCAGCCAGCCGCTCGTCATCCCCCGGTCGGCGAACGCGTTCTGGCACAGGGCCACGGTGTACGCCCCGGTGGCCATCAACGCGCCGTGCCCGAGCGACAGTTGACCGTTGAGTCCGGTGAGGACGGTCAGCCCGGCGGTCGCGCAGAGGTAGGCGGCCACGGTGGCGAGCTGGAAGTTGCGGAACGGCTCGACGGCGTAGCTGACCCCGACCAGCAGGAGCCCGACGACGAGCACGATCGCGAGGTGGCGCAGCAGGGTCGAGCCGCGTCGCCGGTCGACGGGGCGGTCCGCCTCGGCGGTCTGCTGAATCGGCGGCACTGCCGCCCTCGTGGCGCTCACACCCGCCTCGCCGCGACCGGGGCGAACAGCCCACCGGGTCGGACCAGCAGCACCGCCAACAGCAGGACCAGCACCGCGAGCGGCGTCAGGTCGCTCCCGGCGTATCCGCTCACGTAGGAGAGCAGCAGCCCCACCACCAGGCCGCCGACCACCGCCCCCGGTGGGCTGTCCAGCCCACCGACCACCGCCGCGGTGAACGCCGAGACGAACACCAGGTCCATCGCGTGCGGGTGCAGGCCCAGCTCGGTCGGCATCACCAGCATGGCGGCCAGCGCGCCCACCCCGGAGGCGAGCGCCCAGCCGAGGGTCAACATGCCACCGACGTTGACCCCGAGCAGCCGGGACACCTCGGGGGCGAAGGCCGCCGCGCGCATCCGCAACCCGACCGGGGTACGGGCGAACATCCAGGCCAGGCCGCTGACCGCCACCGCGATCGTGGCGAAGACGAACAGGTCGTACGGTGACAGTACGGCCACCCCGCCGACGGTGAGCGCGGACCGACTGAACGGCGCCTCGGCGGGACGGAACTCGTTGCCGTACACCATGCCCAGCACGGCCTGGATCAACAGCACCAGCCCGAGCGCGACGATCACGGGGTTGAGCGGCGAGGCGTGGTCGACGTGCCGCATCACGACGCGGTCCACAAGCGCGCCGAGCAGCAGGCCGGCGACGATCGCGACCAGGAAGCCCAGCCAGTAGGAGCCGGTCGCGGCGCTGACGGTGTAGGCGACGTACGCGGCGGCGACGGCCATCGCCCCCTGGGCGAAGTTGACGACCCGCGCCGCCCGCCAGATGAGCACCAGGGCCAGCGCGAACGCGGCGTACACCGCGCCCCGGGACAGGCCGTCGATGGTGAGGAAGACGAAGCGGTCCAACAGTCCTCCCTCCGGGGGACGAGGTGGTGGTCAGAATCCGAGGTACGCGTGGCGCAGGTCGACGTCGTCACGCAGCTTCGCCGCCGGGGCGGCGATCACCACCTGACCGAGGGACATCACGACGCCCTGGTCGGCGACGGCGAGCGCGCTGCGCACGTTCTGCTCGACCAGCAGGACGGTCAGGCCGGTACGGTCGCGTAGCTGGCGCAGCAGGGCCATGGTCCGGGCGACCACCCGGGGCGCCAGGCCGAGCGACGGCTCGTCGAGCAGGAGCAGGCGAGGTCGGCCGACAAGTGCCCGGCCGAGCGCGAGCATCTGCCGCTCACCGCCGGAGAGCTGGTGGCCGAGGTGTCGGCGGCGTCGGGCCAGCGGCTCGAAGAGTTCGTAGACCTCGTCGAGGGCACGCGCCGCGTCGGCCCGGTCGCGCCGCCACAACCCGCCGAGCCGCAGGTTCTCGTCGACGGTCAGCTCACTGATCACGCCCCGCCCCTCCGGCACGTGCGCCATGCCGCGCCGGACGAGCTGCTCCACCGGCGTGCCGCGCAGGTCCTCCCCGGCGAGGAGCACCTGGCCAGCGGCCGGGCGGATCATGCCGGAGAGCGCGCGCAGCAGGGTGGTCTTGCCGGCGCCGTTGGCGCCGACGACCGCGGCGATGGTGCCGGCCGGGACGCTGAGGTCGATGGCCCGCAACACGGGCGCGGCGCCATAACCGGCGACCAGCCCCCGCACCACGAGCAGATCGGTCGCGGTCATGGGGAGACCTCCTCGACGGTGGCGCCGAGGTAGGCGTCGGTGACCGCCGGGTCGTCGCGGATCTCGTCCGGGGTGCCGGCGGCGATGACCCGGCCGAAGTCGAGCACCACGAGCTCGTCGCAGACGGCCATCACCAGGTCCATGTGGTGCTCGACCAGCAGCACCGCACAGGGGTCGTCGTCGCGCCGGGGCAGGTGCCGGACCAGCTCGGCCAGTTCGGCGATGTCGTCGGCGCCGAGGCCACCGGCGGGCTCGTCGAGCAGCAGCAGCCGGGGACGGGCGGCGAGCGCGCGGGCCAGGGCGACCCGCTGTCGTACGGCGAAGGGCAGTGTGGTGGGCGCGGCCTCGGCGTGCCCGGCGATCCCCAGGTCGTCGAGGATGGCCAGGGCGTGCTGACGGAGCCGGCGCTCGTCGCGGTCGCTGGCCGGCAGCCCGAGCAGGGCCGGGACGAAGCCCGAACGGGCGGTGTGGGAGGCGCCGGTCATCACGTTCTCCAGCACGGTCAGACCGGCGAAGAGGCCGGTCCCCTGCAGGGTCCGGGCGATGCCGAGCCGGGTCAGCCGGTGCGGACGTGGCCGCAGCGGTCGACCGTCGAGGGTGAGCGAGCCGGTCTCCGGCGCGACGAACCCGCAGATCACGTTGAACAGCGTGGTCTTGCCGGCGCCGTTGGGCCCGATCACGCCCACCACCCGGTTGGGCGGCACCCGCAGGGAGACGTCGTCGAGGGCGGTGAGGCCGCCGAAACGGACGCCGATGTGGTGCAGTTCGAGGCCGCGCTCCATCACCCATCCCTCTGTCGTGGCGGGTGTTTATTTACACTCGCAGTGTACGTTTCTCGGGTATCGCGTCAAGACCTTCAATGGCCCTGCGTGCACGCCGAAGGGGCGGCCGCCACCGGCGACCGCCCCGCGACCACGCTCAGGAACTGGGACAGGTGTTGCGATACTCCTCGATCTGCGATCCGCTCGGCCCGGGGCAGAGGAACTGCTCGTAGCGGGTGTCGTCGTCGACGAACCGCTTCAACCAGGCCACCATCTGCCGGGCGGTCGGCGTGTTCGTCGTCTGCGGGAAGAAGTGGCTCGCCCCGTTCAGCTCCAGGTACGCCTTCTCGGCGGAGGCCGGGATGCTGTTGTAGAACGGCACCGAGTGCGACGCGACGGGCGCGACGCTGTCGCTCTCGCCACCGATGATCAGCGTGGGCACCCGCAGCTCGGACCAGCTCTTGTCCAGGTTCCACGGCGCGAGCGGCACCGCGGCCTGCAACGACGGCCGCGACGAGGCCGCCTCCAGGCTGCCCCCGCCACCCATCGAGTGCCCGGCCACCGCGAGTCGACTGCTGTCGATCCGGGTGCGGACCGAGCTGCGCTGGGTGAGGTAGTCGAGCGCGGCCAGCAACTGGCGACCCCGGCTGTCCGGCTGGTCCAGCCGGCTGTTGGTCTCGATGCCGATCACCACGAAGCCGTGCGAGGCGATCCGCGGTCCGAGCCAGCTGATGCTGGACCAGGCGGCGGTGTAACCGGGCGAGATGGCGATGGCGCCGAAGGTGCCCTCGCTGGTGCTGGTCGGGTAGTAGATGACGCCGCCGCCGAAGCCGGTGACGCTCAGCGACGACACGCTCTGCGACGCCGTGGCGAACGGGCCGCGACTGGCCTCCAGGATCGAGGTGCTCGGTGCCGGGCCGCGCTCGTACGGGCCGGCGGCCTGCGCGGCACCGGTCGGGCCGGAGAGGACGCCACCGGCGACCAGGACGGCGGCCACCGCGAGTCGGGCTACGACGGAACGGGGACGGGTGGTGGTTGGTGAGGACACGTCGGGCACTCCCTAGGGTCGAGGGATATCGACGTACGTCAGTTTTGGCCGGTCCGCCGGTCCGCGCATCGGCGAAATCACCAGTTCCGACGCAGGTTGCCGGGATCGGTCGTGTTTCGACCCTCTGACCAGGGGTAGCAGGGCTCTCGCCTGCCCACACACGCTCCATGGAGGGGTTCGTCAAGTGGAAACGAGCAAGCCCGCCGAGGCGGTCAAGAACGCCGTGAAGACGGCCTCCGGAAAGATCGCCGACGCCCTGACCCCGGATGTCCCCGGCGCACCGGGTAGCGCGCCACCAAGCGTCGAGGAGCCGACGACGCCGCACGACCCGCTGCCGCCGAAGGCGGAACAGGGGGCACCGCAGACGCGTACGCCGACCGGCGCGGAGACCGGCGCACCGACGACCGCGAACGGTCAGCAGGGCGCCTACCTCACGACCGCGAACGGGGCGCGGCTGCGTGACACGGACCACTCGCTCAAGGCCGGCCCGCGCGGCCCGGTGCTCCTGCAGGACCACCACCTACGCGAGAAGATCACGCACTTCGATCACGAGCGCATCCCGGAGCGCGTGGTGCACGCCCGGGGCGCCGGTGCGCACGGCGTGTTCACCGCGTACGGCACCGCCGAGGCGGTCACCAGGGCCGGCTTCCTCAAGAAGGGACGCGAGACCGACGTCTTCGTGCGGTTCTCCACCGTGCTCGGCTCGCGCGGTTCGGCCGACACGGTCCGCGACACCCGCGGCTTCGCGACCAAGTTCTACACCGACGAGGGCACCTTCGACCTGGTCGGCAACAACATCCCGGTGTTCTTCATCCAGGACGCGATCAAGTTCCCGGACATCATCCACGCCGGCAAGCCGCACCCGGACCGGGAGATCCCGCAGGCGCAGAGCGCCCACGACACCTTCTGGGACTTCGTCTCGCTGCACACCGAGGCGCAGCACCACACCATCTGGAACATGTCCGACCGGGGCATCCCGCGGTCGTACCGGACGATGGAGGGCTTCGGTGTGCACACCTTCCGCCTCGTCAACGAGGCCGGGGAGACGGTGCTGGCCAAGTTCCACTGGAAGCCCAAGCTCGGTGTGCACTCCCTGACCTGGGAGGAGGCACAGCTGATCGGGGGCATCGACCCGGACTTCCACCGGCGCGACCTCTACGACGCGATCGAGGCCGGCGCGTACCCCGAGTGGGAGCTGGGCATCCAGGTCTTCCCGGACACCCCGGAGGAGACCTTCGCCGGCATCGACCTGCTGGACCCGACGAAGATCGTGCCGGAGGAGCTGGCCGAGGTGCAGCCCATCGGGCGGCTGGTGCTCAACCGGACGCCGACGAACTTCTTCGCCGAGACCGAGCAGGTCGCCTTCCACCTGGGCCACCTGCCGCCCGGCATCGACGTGACGAACGACCCGCTGTTGCAGGGCCGGCTCTTCTCGTACGTCGACACGCAGCTCACCCGGCTGGGCGGTCCCAACTTCACGCAGATCCCGATCAACCGCCCGCACGCCGCCGTGAACGACATGCTGCGCGACGGCTTCCACCAGCACGCCGTGCACGCGGGCGTCGCACCGTACCGGCCGAACTCGCTCGACGGCGGCAACCCGTTCCCCGCAGGCGACGCCGAGCACGCGTTCGTCGACGTGCCGGTCACGGTGGCGCAGGCGCCGAAGGTACGCGCCAACCCGGCGTCGTTCGACGACCACTACAGCCAGGTACGCCTCTTCTGGTCGAGCATGTCGCCGGTCGAGAAGGAGCACATCATCCGGGCGTACACCTTCGAGCTGGGCAAGTGCTACCACCAGGCGATCAAGGAGCGTCAGCTCCAGTGCCTCGCCAACGTCGACCCGGTGCTCTGCGAGCAGGTCGCCACGGGGCTGGGCCTGCCCGCCCCGCAGCCGACCGTGCCGCTGCCCGACGTCACGCCCAGCCCGGCGCTGTCGCAGGTCGGCCGGGAGTGGCCGAGTGACGGCCGGATGGTCGGCATCGTCGTCGACCCCGACGGCGACCTGGACGACGTCGACGAGGTCCGGCGGGCCGTTTTCGCGGCCGGCATGGTGCCGCTGCTGATCGCCCCGCACGGTGGCACGGTGGGCGGCATGGCGGTGCAGCGCACCTTCGCCACCGGCCGGTCCGTCGAATTCGACGCGGTCCTGCTGGCCGGAGCGCCGGTGCCCGCGCCGGATGCCGTCCCGGCCCGCGATGCCAAGGCGGGCAGGCCGGGACCGGCCGCCGTCGATCCGCGCGTGCTGCTGCTCGTCGAGGAGAGCTGGCGGCACGCCAAGGCCGTCGGCGCCTGGGGTGCCGGCGTCACCGTGCTGGAGCAGGCCGGGGTGGCCGGCACGCCCGGCGTCGTGACGGCGGACTCCGGTGCCGAGGCGCTAGCGGCCGTGCAGCAGTTGATGGCCGCGCACCGGGTGTGGGAGAGGTTCCCCGCCACGGTCGCCTGACCCGCACACCGAGGGGCTGCCCTCCCCCGCACGGGGAGGACAGCCCCTCGGGCTGTCCCGGGGCAGCCGTCAACTCCGGGTCCAGCGCAGGTCGTTCGTCCCGGCGCCGCAGCCGCGCTGTTCGACGAGCGCGCCGTCCGCGGTGCTCTGGTCGACCGCGCCCAGGCACAGTTGGCTGTGCGCGTTGACCAGGTGGCGGTCCGCGTCGAGGGTGAACCGCTGCGCCGGTGTCGTGTTGCAGGTGGTGAGCTGGATTGCCGCACCGGCGTCGCTGGAGGCGCCGAGCACGTCCAGGCACCGGCCACCGAGCCGCACGCTGCCGTCCGGTCCCGTCGTCCAGAGCTGGTTGGCGGCGCGGTCGTCGCGGCAGTCCCAGAGTCGGAGCCGGACCGGGTCGGGCGACTGCGGCGTCGCGATGTCCAGGCACCGCTTGCTCGCGGTCCCGACGAGCCGGTAGCCCGACCGGGCCGGTGACGTGCTCGGCGTCGGTGATCCGCTGCTCGGAGGTGTGCCGGTCGGTGTGCTGCCGACCCCCGCCGACGCGGGCCGGAACCCCGAGGTGACCTTCCGGAACGCGTCGACACCCCAGGCGGTCTCGGGCGTGAACCAGGCGAGGCTGTAGCCCTTGCGGTCCGCCGTCCGGAAGGTCCGCTGACGGGCGTGCATCGCCGTGCCACCGTCGCCGGTGTAGAGCCACTCCAGGTCGGCGGCCCTGAGCTGGTAGTTGACGGCGAGCAGTTCGACCTGGCGATAGTCGCGATACCGCTCGCTGACCGCCGAGCCGTCCAGCTCGGCCAGCGGGTCGGTGCGCGGCGTGTCGGTCTGGCTGACCACGAGCATCCGTTCGCCGTCCGGCTCGTGGAACTCGACCCGCTGGCCCCGCCGGACGATCTGCCAGTCGCGCGGCGCCGGCACCACGAAGCCACTGCCGTCCCGGTAGGCCGACCAGGCGATCGGCCCGGGAGCGGCGACGCTCGGTGGGCCGCCGGGCGTCGGCGTCGTACCCGGCGCGGCGGCCCCCACCAGCTCGGCACCGTCGCCATTCGGACGCGGCGTGGATCGGATGGCCAGCGGAATGCCGATCACCAGGCCGAGCGCCAGCGCGACCGCGACACCACCGAGCAGCCAGGTCCGCCGACGGCGGCCCGTCGCGGGGCCGTCACCGTCCAACCGGGAGCCAGGCCCGGTCGGGGGTACGTCGTCGGTGCCGGATTCGGCCGCCACCGCCAGGGCGGGGGTCCCCGGTGGACGCGTTCCCGCCGTGGGCAGCGCGGTGCCGTCGAGGGCCGCGCGCAGCAGCCGCTCGGCGGTGTCGGCGTCCATCCGCTCGGCCGGGTCCTTGCGCAGCAGGCCGGCCAACACCGGGGCGAGCGGTCCCGCGTTCCGTGCGGCGGGTGGTGGTTCGGTGACCAGCGCGGTGAGGCTCATCAGACTGGACGGCCGGGCGTACGGCGACTGACCCTCGACCGCCGCGTACAGGGTCGCGCCGAGTGACCACAGGTCGCCCTCGGGGCCGACGGTGCCGCGCATGGCGCGCTCCGGGGAGACGTACGCGGGCGAGCCGAGCACCACACCGCTGAGCGTCAGGTTCACATCTTCGACGGCGGTGGCCAGGCCGAAGTCGGTGAGCACGATCCGGCCGTCCGCGCCGACGAGGATGTTCGCGGGTTTGACGTCGCGGTGCATGATGCCGGCGCGGTGGGCGGCGCGGAGCGCGCCGAGCACGGCCAGCCCGATGGCGGCCGCCCGCACCGGTGGGATCGGGCCGTCGGTGGTGATGGCGTCGTGCAGTGACCGGGACGGCACGTACTCCATCACGATCTGCGGATCACCGTCGGCGCCCACCAACACGTCGAAGACCCGGACGACGTTGACGTGGTCGAGCTGCGCGATCGCCCGAGCCTCCCGAAGCGACCGGATCCGCAATTCCTGGCGCGCCTCATTGGTCAGACCGGGCGGTGGAACGATTTCCTTGACGGCGACGTCCCGCTGCAGCATTCGGTCGTGGGCTTTCCACACTCGGCCCATTCCGCCCTGGCCGAGGAGTTCCACGACGTCATACCGATCGGTAACAAGAAGCGGCAACATCTGCGACACGCGGAGAGGCTACCTGGGACACCGCGCGAGCAATTTTCGGGCAGTCGGAACGGCCGCTTACGTGATCCGTCTCATTACCGCCGCGAAATTGGTCCTCTGTACACGGTGGCTCCGTTTTCCGCGACCGCGTCGCGGCGAAGTCAGCCGATGTCCGCCAGTCGGGGCAGCACCTCGTCGCCGAGCCGCTCGGCGAACTCGACCGGGTGCCGGTCCGGGGTCACCTGCACCTCGCTCACACCGAGCGCGGCGTAGTCGGACACCTCGGCGAGGAACGCGTCGGTGTCGTCCAGCGGCGACCGGGAGGCGACCACCGTCTTCTCGATGGTGTCGTAGTCGCGGCCCTCGGCGGCGCAGTGCCCGCGCAGCACGTCCAGCTTGCGCGCCACGTCGTCGGCGCCCGCACGGCCGAACAGGTTGCAGGCGTCGGCATAGCGCGCCACCAGCAACAGCGTCTTCTTCTCGCCCCCGCCACCGATCATGATGGGCGGGTGCGGTCGGCGCAGCGGCTGCGGCGAGTTGATGGTCTCGGCGAGCTGGTAGTGGCGTCCGTCGAACGGGCCGTCGTCGGCACTCCACATCTGCAGGCAGATGCGCAGCGTCTCCTCCAGCCGCTCGAACCGCTCGGCCACCGGTACCACCGGCACGCCCAGCCCGAGCTGCTCCCGCTCGTACCAGGAGGCGCCGATGCCGAGGCGGGCCCGGCCGCCGGAGAGCACGTCGAGGGTCGTCACGGTCTTGGCCAGCAACCCCGGGTACCGGTACATCACACCGGTTACCAGCACGCCCAACGTCATCCGCTGGGTCTTCGCCGCGACGTAGCCCAGCGTCGTGTACGCCTCCAGCATCGGCTCCTCGGCGGCGAACACCGCGTCCATCTGGAAGAAGTGGTCCATCACCGTGAACGACGCGACGCCGGCCTGCTCGGCGGTGGTGGCCGCCTGCGCCAGGGTGGGCGCGATCGCGGTCGGATCGGCCGGGGTCGAGTAGTTCCAGTAGTGCAGCCCGAGCTTCATGTTCGGCACCTCCGCACCGAGCCTAGGGGACGTCTCGCGACCTGTCTCGTGGGCTGGTCGCGTCCATTACCGGTTCATGACAATTCGTGGACCACGCGCGGATATCCGGCTGGCAGCTTCTGCTGAGTGATCCAACAGTTGTCTCCCACCGAGTCCCAGCCCGTCGAAACGCAACCGGAGGCGACGCGCGTCCGGTTTCGCCACCGGTACTGGACCGGGACCGTCTCCAGCGGGCGGCAGACACACCGGGCGCAGTGGGCCGACGCGGCGAAGGGCGTCTGCATCATCCTCGTCGTCCTGTGGCACGTCGTGGTGAAGGACTACCTGCAGATCGACTGGCACGTCGGCGTACCGGTGCCGGGCCTGTGGGGAACGCTCGGTGAGCAGTTCCTGCCGCTACGGATGCCGCTGTTCTTCACCATCTCGGGCGTCTTCGCGGCGAACGCCGCGCAGCGGCCGTGGCGGGTCGTCGCCCGCAGCCGGATCGGCGGGTTCCTCTACCTGTACGTCGTGTGGCTGCTGATCCACACCGCGGTCCTCGCCACCGCCCCACAGTTGCCGACCGACCGCGCCACCTCCGTCCTCGGCCTGCTGGAGCAGCTCACCATCACGCCGTCCAACCTCTGGTACCTGTACGCGCTGGCGCTGTACTTCACAGTCGCCAAGGCGACCCGCCGGGCGCCCCGGGCGCTGGTCCTCGTACCTGCCGCGGCGTTGTCCGCGATCGCCGCCGCCGGCCTGCTCGACACCCCGGGCAACCGGGCCGGCCTCTACCAGAACCTGGTCTTCTTCCTCGCCGGCCTGTCCCTGCGACCGCAGGTCGAGCGGTGGGCGGACACCGCCAGCGGACGCCGCCTCGTGCTGACCTCGGGCGCCTACGCGCTCGCGCTCGCCGCGATGGCGGCGGCCGGCGCCCAGCAGTGGTTCGGCGTATGGACGGCGGTGTCCGTGCTGGCAGTGATCTTCGGCATAACCGCCGCTGCCCGGCTGGCCCGGTGGTCGGCGCTCAGCACTCCGCTGGCTAGGCTCGGCCGCATCACACTGCCGATCTACGTCATTCACATGCCGGTCCTGGCCCTGCTGCACCGGCTGTTACTCGTACCGGTTTCCGGCCTGGACCGGTCCGCCCAGGGCCTGATCGTGCTCGGTTATCCGATTCTGCTGAGCGGGCTGGTGATCGTCCTGAGCCTGGCCGTCCACCGCGGGCTGTTGGCGGTGCACGCGCGTTGGCTGTTCGCGCTCCCCGGCCCCCACCGGGCGGAGGCGGCCGGATGAGCGCCCTGGCCGAGGCGGTGGTCGACCTCGGGGCGATCGCCGACAACGTGCGCGCCATCACGTCGCTCACCGGCACCGACCTGATGGCGGTGGTGAAGGCGGACGGGTTCGGCCACGGCGCGGTGCAGGTGGCCCGTGCCGCGCTGCGCGCCGGCGCCCGTTGGCTGGGGGTGACCTCGACGGCCGAGGCGCTGGCCCTGCGTACGGCGGGTGTGACCGCCCCCACGCTGAGCTGGCTGCACCGGCCGAACGACGACTTCGGGGCGTTGATCACGGCGGGCGTCGACATCGGGGTGTCCACCACGACGCACCTGCATGCCGTCGTCGACGCGGTCCACCTGCTCGGCGTACCGGCGATGGTGCACCTCAAGGCGGACACCGGTCTGTCCCGCAACGGGGCCGCCGGGGACGACTGGCCGGAGTTGGTGGGTTGGGCCCGCAAGTACGAGCGGGAGGGCGCGGTCCGGGTACGCGGGGTGTGGTCCCACCTCGTCGACGCGGACCTGCCGGGCGCTCCCGAGCTGAATCGGCAGGTGGCGACCTTCGAGGAGGCGTTGCGGGTGACCCGCGCCGCCGGCCTCGACCCGGACCTGGTTCACCTGGCCAACTCGGCCGCCGCGCTGTCCGCACCGCGGACCCGCTACGACCTCTGCCGGATCGGGATCGCGCTGTACGGCGTGGACCCGTTCGGGGCGAGCGGTCCGGGCGAGTTCGGGTTGACCGCGGCGATGACGTTGCGCACGAGTGTGGTCAACGTCAAGCGGGTGCCCGCCGGCACGAGCGTCTCCTACGGTCCCGACCACGTCACCGCCGCGCCGACCACGCTGGCGCTGCTGCCGCTCGGCTACGCCGACGGGTTGCCCCGCGCCACCGGCGGTCGCGCCGAGGTGTGGCTCGGCGGCCGACGCTGCCCCATCGTCGGGCGCGTCGCCATGGACCAGTGCGTGGTCGACGCCGGGGACCTTCCGGTGACGATCGGCGACCCGGTCGTGGTCTTCGGTCCCACCGAGGGTGACCAGGCCCCACCGACGGTCGTCGAGTGGGCCCGCTGGGCCGACACCAACCCGCACGAGATCTTGACCGGGATCGGGCCGCGGGTGGCCCGTGACCATCTCCACGAAAGGGCACGGAATTCATGACGACCCGACTGGCAGTGCTGTACGGCGGGCAGAGCGGCGAGCACGAGGTGTCCTGCCGCTCGGCGCAGAGCATCCTCGCCAACCTGGACCGGGAGCGGTACGAGGTCACCGAGGTACTCATCGACCGTGCCGGCGGGTGGCACGTCGGCGGTCGCCCGACGACACTCCCCCAGGCGCTGCGCGTGCTGCGTACACAGGATGTGGTGTTCCCGGCCCTGCACGGCCCGTACGGCGAGGACGGCACGGTGGCGTCGCTGCTGGAGTGGCTCGGCGTGCCGTATGTCGGAAACGGTGTCTTCGCCAGCGCCGCCGGCATGGACAAGGGTGTCACCAAGCGGCTCCTCGCGGCGGAGGGCCTGCGGGTCAGCCCGGGGGTGACCCTGCGCCCCGGCGAGGAGTTGTCGCCCACCGACCGGCAACGGCTGGACCTGCCGGTCTTCGTCAAGCCGGCCCGGGCTGGTTCCAGCCTGGGCGTGGTCAAGGTGGACGAGTGGGCGGGTGTGCCCGCCGCGCTGGAGCAGGCCCGTGCGGTCGACCCGAAGGTGCTTGTCGAGCAGGGGGCGCGCGGGCGGGAGATCGACGTGGCGGTCCTCCAGCACCCGGACGGGCGGGTGCAGGCCGGCCCGCCGCTGGAGATCCGGGTGACCGGTCCCGGCTTCTTCGACTACGACGCGAAGTACGACGGCGGGGCGGCGTTCCAGATCCCCGCCCCGCTCGACGCGGAGACCACCGAGGTGCTCCAGGACCGGGCGATCCGCGCCTTCCGCGCCCTGGACTGCCGTGGCCTGCTCCGGGTCGACTTCTTCCTGCCCGCCGAGGGGTCACCCGAGCCCATCGTGAACGAGGTCAACACGTTCCCGGGTTTCACCGCCGCGTCGCAGTTCCCGCAGATCTGGGCGCAGGCCGGTCTCGGCTTCGCCGCGCTGATCGACATCCTGATCGCCGGCGCGCTCGTCGATGAGGACCGGGGTCGCCACACCGGGCTGCCCCGGCAGGCGCGACCCGTCGACCTGGCGCGCAGCGGCGGTCGGCACGCGGTCACCTGAGCGGGCACGGCCGGGGTGGCCGGGCGCCGTCGGACCCGACGATGGTGACCGGCGTGGAATTCTCCGCCAGGCCGGACTGGGCCGCGGCGTCGGCCACCGTGCAGATGATCTGGTCGGCCGCCCTCGACGACAGCGACCGCGCCGCGCCGGCCGTCCGCACCGTGAGGTCGTCGGACCGGTTGGTTCCGGACGTCAGCGTGACCGGGTCGAGCCCGGCGGGCACCTCGCTGGTGAAGCCCTGCTTGCGTTCGTTCTCGTCGGGGCCGGCAGCGAGCAGGGTGAGCGCGTTGGCGGGCGAGGCGTCCGCCGACGCCGGGCGGAGGGCCAGCACGAGTTCACCCTGCGCGAGCAGGTAGAGCCCGACGCCCCGGGAGGGTCCGCTGACCGCGGGCCGGCCGGTGATGACCCCACTGGGCCGGACCCCGCAGCCGCCGGTGGCGAGCAGCGTGAGCACAACGCCACCGGCGAGCAGCGCGCGCCTGGTCACCGGGCACCTCCGGCGTCCGCCGGGTCGCGGGGCAGGCGGAGGGTGAACACCGCTCCGCCGCCGGGGGCGTTGCCCGCGACGAGGCTCCCCCGCCGGTCGCCGTGGTGGTGCAGGCGCGCGTTCTCCCAGGAGATGGCGAGGCCGAGGCCGCTGCCCTCGGAACGGGTCCGCGCGGTGTCGGCCTTGTAGAAGCGGTCGAACACGTGCGGCAGGACCGTCGGGTCCAGCCCCGGCCCCTGGTCGGCGACCTCGATGGTGACCCAGTCCGCGTCCGCGCGCAGGCGTACGGACACCGGCTCGGTGCCGTGCCGGAAGGCGTTGCCCACCAGGTTGGCGACGATGACGTCGAGCCGGCGGGGATCCAGCCGGGCCACGACTCCGGGCGGCAGGTCGGCGCGTACCCGGTCGAGCCAACCCCGGATCCGCAGGGTCGCGGTCACCGCCGCGGCCACGTCCACGTCGTCCAGGGCGAGCCGTGCGGTGCCGGAGTCGAACCTGCTGACCTCGATGAGGTCGTTGACCAGCTGGGTGAGGTTCTGCGTCTCCCGGCTGACCAGCCGGGCGGCCCGGCCCGCGTCACCGGGCAGGTGCTCCGCCTCCTCGTCGAGCACGTCGGTGACCGCCGTCATCGCCGCCAGTGGCGTACACAGTTCGTGCGAGACGTCGGCCACGAAGCGGCGGGCGTCGGACTCCATCCTCCGCAGCTCTCCGACCTGCCGTTCCAGCGTCCCGGCGGTGTCGTTGAAGGTTCGCGCCACATCGGCCAGCTCGTCGGCGCCCCGGACGGTCAGCCGGGTGCTCAGGTCGCCCTCGCCGAGGCGGCGTGCCGCCCGGCCCAGGTCGCGGACGGGTCGCAGCACACCGCGGGCGGCGAGCAGGGCCAGCAGGACGGCGAGGAGCAGGGACAGCCCGCCGGTCTGCCACGCCCGGGTGGCGAGCCGGTCGATGCTCTGCTGCTCGGGCACGAGGTTGCGCACCGAGTAGACCTCCAGCCCGGACGGCCGGGACGTGCCGTCGGACACCTCGAGGGCCAGCTGGGTGCCGATGAGCAGCCAGGGCTGTCCGTCGCGCGAGATCCGCTGCCAGGCGATCCGTCCGTCGTCGACCTCCCGGCGCAGCTCGGGGGTGAGCGGGTCGGCGATCTCCGCGCCGCCCGGTGACCGCATGTCCCGGTAGACGACCACCGCGAAGCTCTGCCGGTCGGAGAGCCGCTGGGCCAGCAGGTCGAGGTCAGCCTGGGTCGGCGGGAGCTGGGCGATCGGGTAGACCGTGGTGAGTTGGTCGGTCAGCGACAGCACGGCGGCGTCCTGCGCCTGTTGCAGGATGACGGTGCGGGCCTGGACGTAGCTGCCACTGGCCACGGCCGCCGTCGTGGTCACGCCCAGCAGCGCGAAGGTCAGCAGCAGCCGGACCCGCAGGCCCAGGACCCGGGCACTGGCCCAGCGGGTCACAGCGGCCCGAAACGGTAGCCGAAGCCGCGCACGGTCTGGATGAAGACCGGCGCCGACGAGTCGACCTCGATCTTGGCACGCAGCCGCTGGACGCACGCGTCCACGAGTCGCGAGTCCCCGAGATACCCGTGCTCCCACACGGCCTCCAGCAGTTGCTGGCGGCTGAGCACCTGGCCCGGGGTGTGCGAGAGTTCGAGCAGCAGGCGCAGCTCGGTCGGCGCCAGGCCGACCGGCGTCCCGTCCTTGCTGACCACGAGCGCGGCCCGGTCGATGGTCAGCGGGCCGTACTGTTCCACCGCGGCGCGCTCGCCGGCGGGACGCCGCGACTCGCCACCGGTGCGGCGGAGCACCGCGCGGATGCGCGCCTCGAGCACCCGGGCCTGCACGGGCTTGACCACGTAGTCGTCCGCGCCGGCCTCCAGGCCCGCCACCACGTCCATGTCGTCGTTGCGGGCGGTGAGCATGATGATCGGCAGGTCGCCGAGCTGCCGAATCCGGCGGCACACCTCGAACCCGTCCATCCCGGGCAGCATCAGGTCGAGGACCACCACGTCGGACGAGGTCGTGCGCAGCCGGTCCAACCCCTGCTCACCGGTCCCGACGGCGTGCACGGTGTGGCCCTGTCGGGTGAGCGCCAGTTGCAGCCCGTCCCGCACCGTCTGGTGGTCTTCGATCAGCAGCACCTGGGACATGTCGTCAAGTATCCCATCATGAGATCTTTTGGGATCCGGTCGATGACCGCGACCGCGCGGGAGGCGGGCCCGCGAAGTCGGAGGTCCGCACCAGGAACACCACCGAACCCACCAGGACCATCGTCACCGCGCCGACCCCCACGATGGCGACGAGCGCCCCGCGCGGCACCGACGCGGCCAGCCCGGGCACGACCACCACCAGCGCCCACACCAGCACGACCAGGCCGGCCGCCGCC
This sequence comes from Micromonospora sp. NPDC048905, assembly GCF_040649655.1. Classification (NCBI taxonomy): domain Bacteria; kingdom Bacillati; phylum Actinomycetota; class Actinomycetes; order Micromonosporales; family Micromonosporaceae; genus Micromonospora; species Micromonospora sp. NPDC048905. The sequence goes on from NZ_JBEZFV010000004.1 coordinate 37,802, forward strand.
GCGGCCAGGCCGCGCCACCGGCCGCCGCCCTCCGGTCGGCCGTCCGCGCCCTGGTCACCGCGCCAGGCCACCAGCGCCGCCGCGGCCAGGCAGAACAACGCCACCCCCAGCAGTACGCCGCCGAGCGCGTCACTGAACCGGTGCCAGCCCGCGATCATCGTGGCCGAGGCGATGACCGCCACACCGGCCGCGCCCGGCACCACCAACCACCGCCGGGCCCAACCGGGCAGGACCAGCATGAACGCCAGCAGCAGCGCCGTCGCCGCCGCGACGTGGCCGCTGGGAAAACTGTTGTGGGTGGTCGAACTCTCGATCTGGAGATCCGGGCGGGGCAGCGCCGACTTCACCACGCCGGCCACCACCACCGCGCACAGGACCAGGCCCACGCCGACCACGCCCGCCGCCAGCCGGCGGCGGAGCGCACCCACCACCAGCACCGCGCCGAGCAGGGCGGCGAGGAGTGTCGGGCTGCCGAACGCGGCCAGGACGCTCTTGGCCGGACCCACCAGGACGGTCTGCTGCTCGTACCCGCCGCCCCGCTCGGCGCGCGGCAGGAGCGCGCCGTCCCACCACTGACCGGGGTACGTGCGCACGAAGACGGCCGCCGTGAGGGTCAGGGCGAGCAGGCCGCACAGCGACGCCGCGAGCAGCCGGAGACCCGGCGGCACCGCCGCGCGGGCGTGTGGCAGCGGCCGCGCCGGCTGCGGGCCGGGCGTCGACCGCCCGACGGGGTACGACGATCCGATGGACATGGCGACCATGCTCGCGCCGACAGGTCCGTGCGCCGTACGCGGAATGTCTTGGTTCTGTCACAACTGCTGTCGGACCGCCCGCGGCCCCGCTGGCGCCCCCGCGACGTGGTCAAATTCATCTGCTTACATGCAACGATGTTTAACCCGCCCGAGATCAGCCGCCACTAGGGTCAGGGCGCCGATCGATGTGTGCGTCGACGGTGCGAAAAATCCATCCGGAGTGAGTTGGGGAACCGGAAGGGGTTGGGGGAATGCAGGAAACTCCAGTTGCCAGCCTGGTCATCGGCATCGCGTCGTCGCCGGCCGAACGCCGACAGCTGGCCCGGCTGCTCGGCGGAAGCGACGCCTTCCTGATCGTCTCGACAGTCGACCAGGCGCGGGAGTTCCTCGGGGTGATCGAGACGCCTCCCCTTCCGACTCCCCCGGTCACGGACGTGCTCGCCGAGGGGGCGCCGAGCCCACCGCCGCCGTCGGAGCTGACCGTCGACTCCGACCGGCGGGTGCTGCGGTGGCGCGACCAGGAGATCGACCTGACCCGTCTGGAGCACGACGTCCTGCTCTGCCTGGTGCACGCGCCCGGGCAGATCTGGACCTACGAGCGCCTGCACCTTGAGGTCTGGGGCAACCGGCACCTCGGGCGCGGCTCCGACATGCACTCGGTGGTCCGCCGGGTACGCGGCAAGCTCGCCCGGCTGAACGCCGCGGCGACGATCCACTCGGTACGCGGGGTCGGTTTCCGGCTCGTCCCGGTCTGATCTGCCGGACCCGGTCCGGCCCGCCTGGTCTGCGACCAGGCGGGCCGGACTTGTCGCTACCGCTGGGGTGTCAGCACCGGATCGGCGCCAACGCGAAGTCCTCCACCGTGGGAGTGGTGACGTTGATCTTCGTCTGACGGGTCTGCGGCTTCCAACCGTCCTTGGCGACGATCATCGTGATCGGGTTGTTGCGGCGGTCCACCCAGTAGGCGTACTTGCCCTCGGCGTCGGTCGCGAAGGTCCACGACGACGCCCACGAGTCGACCTGCACGACCGCGCCGGTGAGCGGCGAGGTCGCACCCTGGCAACTGGTGCCGGTGACCGTGCCCATGAGCTTGCCCCACGTCTTCGGGGGGTTCACGGTCATGGTCACCGCGACCGGCGCGACCGAGTACGGCGTGTTCTCCGCGATCGCGACCGCACCGGAGTAGGTGCCCGGCTGGTCCACGTTCGCCGTCATCGTGACGGTGACCGTGACCTTCGCACCCGGCGCGAGGGTGGCCGCCGTCTTGTCGATCGCCAGCCAGCTGACATCGGCCGCCGACTCGGCGCAGCCCTCGAAGCCGGGCAGCACCTCGCTGTCCGGGGCCGCGTTGAAGCTGCCGGACGAGCCGCCGATCTTGTAGAAGCCACACGCCGCCCCGCCGCGGTAACGCGGGGTGTTGGCGTTCGGCAGGTTCGACCACGAACCGGCGCCCGGGTCGAAGGCGAAGCCCGCGTTGCTGATGGCACCACCCTGCGAACCACCGACGACGAGGAGCTTGCCGTTGGCGACGGCGTACGAGCTGGCCCAGTTGTCGCTCGGCGCGTCGGCGATCGTGGTCCAGGTGTTGGCACCCGGGTCGTAGGCGTAGCTGGACTTCTGCGCCGCGGCCCCGTCGTTGCCGCCGGTGCAGTAGATCATGCCGTCGATGCCGCCGCAGGAGGCGAAGGCCACCGACTTCGGGTAGTTGGCAAGCGTCGTCCAGGTGTCACTGCCCGGGTCGTACCGGACCACACTGTTCGACATCGGCGTGCAGGCGGCGGTGGTGCAGCCGCCGATGGCGTACAGCTTGCCGTCGACGACGGCCTGACCGGCCGCCGATCGCGGCGCCGGGTTGTCGGCCAGCTCCGTCCAGGTGTTGGCCCCCGGGTCGTACGACCAGGTGGCCGAGTCCGGCCCCGAGTCACCCCAGCCGCCGCTGACGATGATCTTCCCCTCCACGACGCCCGCGGTCAGGGCGGTGCGGGCACCGGGAAGGTCGGCGATTGCCGTCCAGGTCTGCGCGACCGGGTCGTAGGCGTAGTTCTTCGTGGTGGAGGCGCTCCCGTCGCCACCGCCGAGCGAGTAGACCTTGCCGCCCAGGTTGACCACCCGGTTGTCCATGATGGTGGACGGGTAGTCGGCGATGTCGGTCCACGGCGCCGCCTGCGCGCCGACCCCGGCGGTGGTCGCCTTGGCCTGCTTGCCGGACGCCTTCGCGGCGAAGGACGTCGGGGCGGTGATCCGCTGCTCCGGCGCACCGGAGCCACCGAGCACCTGCTGGCGGGTGACCGTGGACCCGTCCGCCCGGAGGAGTTCGAATCCGTTGTCCCGCTCGGCGAACTTGACCTCGACCGGCGCGCCACCGGTGTTGGTCACCGTGAACGTCTTGCTGGCCTTGCCGCTGGGCATCTGGAGCGTGGCGCTCAACTGCGTCGGCGTCACCGACAGCCGACCGGCCGCGAGCTGGAAGTTCGCGACGGTCGCCCAGTCGGCCTCCACGTCGACCTGCTTGGTCTGGCTGACGTAGTTACCGGCGCTCGCGGTGAACGGGTGCGTGCCGGTGAGCGTCGAGTAGATCCAGTAGAAGCCGTCGGCCAACTCCGGGTCGTCCGGGGTCGCCACGGTGACCGCCTTCTCGGCCGGCCTGTCCTTGCTGGTGACGGTCGCGCCGTTGACGTAGCTGTTGTCGTTCTTGTCGCGGACGTTGCCGACGACCAGCCCGCCGTCGACCGGCACGCAGGTGATCTGGCTGCCGATCAGGACGTTGTCGACCTCCCACCACCACTCGTAGCTCGCGTCGTAGTAGTGGAACCGCACCTGCACCTGCGCCTGACCGGCCGCCTGCGGGATCGCGATCTCGGTCACCTTCGGGCCCCGGACGTCGGTCTCCTGGCGGAGCACGTTTGTCCAGGTGGCACCACCGTCGATGCTCAGATCCACGTCGGCGGTGTCGTCGTTGAGCTGGTTGAAGTCCTGGTTGAACCGGATGACCGGGGCCGTGACGGCGGTCAGGTCGACCACCGGGCTGACCAGGGAGGTGTCCTGGCTGGTGCCCGCACCGTAGTTGTCACTGTCGATCATCGCGAAGTTGCCGCTGCCGCCGGTCAGGTTGCCCCGGTCGCCGTCGTCGGTGAACGTCCAGACCTGACCGCTGCCCGCGTTGTCCACGACCGTCCAGCCGGGCGGCGCGGTCGTGCCGTCGAAGGACTCGTACTCACCGTCGGAGCCGAACGTGTAGCCGGGCGCGGTGGTGCAGGTGGTGGTGTCCACCGGCACCGCGACGTTGGCGGTGGTGTTGCCCGAGCCGACCACGACCTGCTTGGTGACGGTCTGGTAGCCCGGGTACTGCGACTCGTACGTCAGGGTGTAGGTCTGCCCGGCCGGCAGCTTGAGGCTGTATCGGCCGTTCGACGGCGTGGTGTAGTCGTAGACACCGGCCACGCCGGTCACGGTCACCTTCGCGTACAGCGGCCAGCCGTGGCCGGAGCCGTCGGTGACCGCCCCGGTGACGTTCACACTCGGCACCGGCGTCAGCGCGACATTGAGCGTGGTGGTCGTGGCCTTGGTGACCGTCGCCGACTTCGTGGTGCTGGCGTAACCGAAGGCCGCCACGGCGACCTGGTAGTCGCCGGTGGGGAGTTGGGTCGAGTACGTGCCGTTGGCGCCGGTGGTCACCTCACGCGCGGTCGGGCCGGTGAGCGTCAGGGTCGCGCCGGCGATCGGGGCGCCGGTGGCCGTGTCGGTGACCGTGCCGGCCAGGGTGCCGATGTCGCCCGTCGGCGCGGCGGTGAGCAACGCGAGGGCGTCCAGCCGGCCTTCGCCGTAGACGTTGTTGTCGGCCGCGGTGCCGCCGCACTGGGCGTCGGCCTTGTCGATCGCGGTGCCGTTGAGCAGCGCACGGGTCGCGTCGACGTCACCGATGAGCGACGGGGCCGCCGAGTACAGCAGCGCGATCGCGCCCGCGAGGTGCGGCGCTGCCATCGAGGTGCCGCTGGCGCTGCCGTAGGCGTTGCCCGGGATGCTCGACCGGACGTTCACACCGGGGGCGGAGATGTTGGGCTTGATCTCGCCGTTCTGCCCGGCACCACGGGCGGAGAAGCCGGCGATGTTGTTGTTGGCGTCGTACGCGCCGGTGGAGTAGTTGCTGGCGAGGCTGCCGGGTGAGCCGCTGGTCTGGCAGGCCGGCCCGCTGTTGCCGTTGGACCAGACGCCGAAGATCCCGGACGCGGCCCAGGCGTCCGTCACGTCCTCCATGAAGGGCTCGTTGGACGGGTCAATCGTGCCCCACGAGTTGTTGATGACGTTCGGTCGCTTGCTCGCGTCCGCGTTCTGGCCGTTGAGGTCGAGCGGTTCGAGCATCCACTGACCCGACTCGATCAGGGCGGCGTCGGTGGGGCAGCAACCGTTGGCCGCGATCCACTTGACCCCGGGGGCGACACCGATCTGGTTCGCGCCGTCGGAGCCGGCCATGGTGCCCATCGTGTGCGTACCGTGGCCGTCGTCGTCGCAGGGGCCGGTCGCGCAGGCGTCGGCGGCGTCGAACCAGTTGTAGTTGTGGTCGAACGTCCCGTCGCCGTTATTGCCGCGGTAGGAGTTCACCAGCGCCGGGTGGTCGAACTGGACCCCGCTGTCGATGCTCGCGACGGTGATGCCCTCGCCCTTGACCCCGAACTGGGACCAGACGTCGTCGGCGTTGATGTTGGCGATGCCCCATTCCAGGGCGTTCACGGTCTTCTCGTCGGTGCCCTTGATCGTCTCGGGCAGCTTGTAGGCGACCGGGGCGTAGAGGCCCTCGACCTCGGCGTGGCCGGCGAACTTCTGCGCCATCGCGAGGGAGCCGCTGTTCACCTTGATCGCGTTGGTGACCCAGAAGGTCTGGTACTTCGCGCCCGCGCTGTCGAGGTCGGCCCGGATCTTGCCCTGGCTCGCCGCGGCGGTCTTGCGCAGAGCGTCCGCGACCGCCGTGCCGCGCTTCGACCAGTCCTTGATGGCGCTGGCCTTGCTCAGGTCCGCCCGGTCCTTGAACCGGATCCAGAAGTCCCCTTCACTCTTGGCCTGGAGCTGCTTCGCGAGCTCCGGTCGGATCTTGTCTCCCGCCCCCATCGCGCCGCCCGGCGCGGCCTGCGCGCCGGATCCGATGGTGACCAAGCAGGTTGCGGCGAGGATCGTCGCCGCCCCGGCGCTGACCAGTGATCTGGCCGCGCGCCCCCATTGTGGACGTCTGAACATTGGTGCTGCCTCCCTCAGAACGACCCAGGGTGTCAATGGGCCATGGTGAGGGTGCGGGAGGATCGTCTCGGCGGGCCGAGCGATCGAACCCCCCATGCCTCCCCATGCACCGCGCGGGTCACGCCGGTTGCCCGACTGGACACTATGATCGAGATGAACGGGCGATCAAGAACTTGCCGTGAGCAACTTGTCGCTAAGAGTTGCCCTGCTGGCGACGCGCTTGCCAATCATTGTCAGGACCATGACGATAGCTGGGCAGGGATGCCCATCGATCCCGGGCGGTGCTGTGGCCGAGGACGACGACGAGGCGACGTGGAATCGGGGTGATCCGGCCGACGAGCCGTTCCCGCTGCTGATCGCGGTGACCTCGTCCCCGGCCGAACGGATCCGGCTCGCGGAACGCCTCGACGGCATCGCGCCACTGCTGTTGGTGGCCGACCTCGACGAGCTACGCCGACTGATCGCCGTGCCGCAGCAGCCGGCCAGCACGACGCCCACCGCGAACTCCGCGCTGGTGATCGACTCCGCCCGGTCCGTCGCCCGCTACCGGGACCGCGAGGTCGACCTCACCCGGCTGGAGCACGACCTGCTGATCTGCCTGACCACCGAGCCGGTCCGGGTCTGGAGCTACGCCGACCTGCACCGGTCGGTCTGGCGGGACGAGGGTCGGGAGCGCAGGGCGGACGTGCAGTCCCTGGTGAAGCGGCTGCGGCGCAAGCTGCACGAGCTCGACACCGGAGCCAGCATCGAAGCGGTACGAGGCGTCGGGCTGCGGCTGACCGATCGTCGGCATCCGCGCATCGAACGAGCGTGACGCCTGCCTGATGTGGGCAGGCGGCGTGTATGCGGCCGGACACGTCTTCGCATGATCCGGCGCGAAGGGGGTACGACACCAAGATCAGCAACGACAAGGCGACGAAGAACGCTGGTAAGGAGAGTCAGCATGGCATTCCCGAACCCCCCGACGGTGTCCATCGGCCTCACCTCGGCCGCGCACGTCGGGATCGCGGTGAGTGACCTTGACCGCTCGGTCGCGTTCTACCAGGCCCTGCTCGGCGCGGAGCCGGTCGTACGGGACGAGAACATGCACGGAGCCGGGTTCGCGCAGGCGCAGGGGCTGCCGACCACGAAGCTGCGGTACGCCACGTTCAACCTCGACAACCTCGGCATCGACCTGATCCAGTTCCAGGAGCCGGTCGGCGACGCCGCCCAGGTCGCCGCCAACCGGCCCGGCTCGATGCACCTGTGCTTCCAGGTCGACGACGTGCGGGCGGTCTTCGACCGGATGAGCGCGGCCGGGATCGAGTTCCTCGGGCAGCCGTACACCTTCGCCGACGGCGAGGTGAACCCGCCGGCCGCCGTCGGCACCGAGGTCGCGTACTTCAACGACCCCGACGGCACCAACCTCGAAATCATCACCCCCAAGGGCGGGTTCTCCCGCGAGTGATGTCGACGCCCCCGCCCCGGTCGATCATGGACTTGTGGTGCCTGATGTGATGCACGACGAGTGGTCTGTCCCCCACCACAACTCCATGATCGACGGGGCAGCGGCGCGGTGGGCGGGCTGTTAGGGGTTGGGCTCGGACGGCATCCGGGTGATCGGCGGCAGGATCAGCGCGATGAGGGCGACGATCGCGATGACCGTGAACGGCAGCGTGTAGCTCTTGCCGCTCGCCTCGTAGAGCAGCGACGTGACAAGTGGTCCGACCACGCCGCCGATGCTCCAGGCCACGATCATCGCGCCGTAGATGGCACCGCCGTTGGGCGTGCCGAAGTAGTCGGCCGCGGTGGCGGGCATCGTGCCGAATCCGCCGCCGTACGCCAGGTAGACCAGGGCGGCCAGGACCGCGAAGAGCGCCAGCGACGCGGCGTGCGGCAGGATGAAGAAGCAGATCGCCTGGAGCAGCAGCATCCCCAGGAACGCCGGCATCCGCCCGGTGCGGTCGGACAACCACGCCCAGGCCACCCGCCCGGCCCCGTTGAACAGACCGAGCACACCGACCAGGGTGGCGGCCGCCGCCGCACTGGCCCCGGTGATCACCTGGGCGGCATCGGAAGCCTGGGAGATCAGCGCGATGCCACAGGTGACGTTGAGCGCCAGGATGCCGGTGAGCAGGTACCACTGCCGGGTGCGCAGAGCCTCGCGCAGGGTGTAGACCCGGGTGCCGGCGATGGCCCGACCGGCGGTCTTCGGCGTGAACCCGGGCACCTGGTAACCCGCCGGCGGGTTACGGAAGAACGACGCCCCGAGCAGGATCGCGATCAGGTACGCGACGCCCAGTGGGAAGAACACGTGGGTGGGATCGTCGGTGCCGTTGAGCAGCCCCTTCGCCACCGGCGCGACGATCACGGCGCCGAAGCCGAACCCGGCGACCGCGATGCCGGTGATCAGGCCGCGCCGGTCCGGGAACCACTTGGCGAGCATCGCGATCGGGGTGATGTACGCGGCCCCCAGGCCGATTCCCCCCAGCACCCCGTAGGTGAGCACCAGCAACCACAGGTCGTCCTCCGACGACGTGAGCGAGGCCAGCATGTTGCCGACCGCGTAGAGCACCCCACCGCCGAGCGCGACCGGTCGCGGGCCACGTCGGTCCTGGATGCGACCGCCGATCAGGCTGCCGATGAAGATCGTGCCGATCGCCACCTCGAACGGCAGCACGGCCTCCCACTTGGCCCAGCCGAATTCGTCCTGCAACGGCTTGTTGAACACGCTCCACGCGTACACCGCGCCGAGCGCGAGTTGGACGAGCACCGCGGCGACGACGAGACCCCATCGGCCCCGCGTCGGCGCGGATCTTCCTTGGTCGGTTGCGGAGTGTGCCATGAGCTGAGTCCCCCGTCTGCTGGCTCATTGGCTGGCGCCTGCTGGTCGAGCTATGTCCCCTTCTCGGCCGGCGACCGGCCCTCCCTGCGGTCGCGCCGCTCCCGTTGCGGCACGACCGTGTACTTCGGGTCGCGCGCCGACGCCATGCCCGCCTCGAAGACGCCGAACCGGGTGGCCACCGACGATGCGACAAGCGCGGCGCCGGCGAGCGCGGACAGGATCCGGCTCCGCCGGCTGAACAACGCGGCGACGGTGCCCACACCGAGAAGCACCCGGCCCGCCCGGACCAGTTGGCCGCTGCGACCGTGCGTGTAGGGCTCGCCGGTCAGGCCCATCCGCTCCAGCCGGCGACCGCCGATCAACTCGGTGCTCGCGGCGGCGAGGACGAGTCGCCGCAGCGGGGTGGTCTCCGCGGCGGGCGCCGCGATCAGTCCGACCCCGGACGCGGCGGCGAGCGCGCTGCCGGCGAACACGAACGGCAACGACGGGTACGCGTCGTGCCAGGACGGTACGGCGGTGTCGGCGAGCAGCACCCCGGTGTAGGTGGCCAGCGCCGGGGCGGTGGCCGCGGCGGCCAGGCCGGCGGCGTTGCCGACCGGGGGTGCCAGCCGGCGGGCGAGGCCGAGCACACCGTGTTGCGGCAGCCGCGGCGCCAGTTCGGCGATCGCGGCGACACCGGCCAGTGGCCCGAAGACGGTGAGGATCCAGGTGCCGACCGACATCGGCGAGGTCAGCTTGGCGACCCGGAGCATGTGGTGGAACCGGGCGGGCCGCCCGAGGTCGTGCACCAGCAGGTACGCGCTGGCGGTGACGCCGCCGAGCGCGGTCCACCTCCCCACCTGACGCAGGCCGGGCCGGCCGGTCAGTTGGGCGCCCGCGCCGATCAACGCGCCCCCGGCGGCGAGGCCCCCGGTGAACAGGTAACCGGCGATGTCGTGCTTCCACACCGGCGGTTTGAGGACCGGCCGGCCGTAGTAGGAGGTGAAGTCGGCCACCGGCACGGTCAGTTGCTCGCCGTCGTGACCGCGACCCCGGCCGCGCTGGCGCTGCCCGACGGCCTGGTCGACGCGGTCCTGGAACTCGCGGAACCGGGCGCCGGCCGGCTCGTTCGCTGGCCGGTCGGTCATGACCGACCTCCGAGGAACGCGAACACGGTGGCAGCCGCCATGGTGAGGGCGGCGAGCCCGGCGCGCTTCCACATCTTCGGCAGGTCACGGGTCGTCACGACCGGATCCGGCGGCAACCCGTACACCTCGGGCTCGTCCAACAACAGGAAGAACGCCCCGTCACCACCCACACCATCATGCGGATCGTGCCCGTACAGGCGAGCCTCCGGCACCCCCCGCCCCCGCAACGTCGCGACCCGCGTGGCCGCCCGCTCCCGCAACTCCTCCAGGGGCCCGTACTGGATCGACTCCGTCGGACACGCCTGCGCACACGCCGGCGTCATCCCCGCACCCAACCGGTCATAACACAGCGTGCACTTCCACGCCCGACCGTCATCCTTACGCTGATCGATCACCCCATACGGACACGCCGAAATGCAGTACCCACACCCGTTGCAGATGTCCTCCTGCACCACCACCGTCCCGAACTCCGTCCGGAACAACGAACCCGTCGGACACACATCCAAACAAGCCGCATGCGTGCAGTGCTTACAGACGTCCGACATCATCAACCACCGGAAATCGGTACGCTCCTCGACGCCCGTCCCCCGGCCCGGCGGCTGCGCCCCCGGCATCCCCAGGAACTCCGGTTGCGGCCCGGCCGACATGCGCGTCGCCGCCGCGGGCGACCCGGTGGGCAACCCCGGGTTGGTCCCGGTGTCGACGCTTGTCAGCGCGCCGAGCGCCGCCGTCGCCGGGCTGATCGCCGGCCCGTCCGGGTTCTGCTCGAACGCGGGGGTCGCCAGGCCGGCCCGGCGGGGCTGCTCGACGAACGCGACGTGTCGCCACGAGTTCGCGGTCAGCGCGCCGGTGTTGTCGTACGACATGCCGAGCAGGTCCAGGCCACTCTCCGGGACGCCGTTCCACTCCTTGCAGGCCACCTCGCAGGCCTTGCAACCGATGCAGACGCTGGTGTCGGTGAAGAACCCCATCCGCGGCGGCGCGTTCTCGTAACCGGCGTCCGGGGCCGGATCCAGCGGGCCGTACAGGGCGTTGGCGTGGGGCATGGGTCAGACCTCCTGGTCCGGGCCGCCGTCGGTGGAGTCGGTCGTGACCTGCGGTGGGTAGTGCGGGTTGAGGTCCCCGGAGCGCCGCCGGTAGTCGACGACGAGTTCCTGGAGCTGGAGTCCCCGCGGGCGTCGCCCCGGCTGGATGTCGCAGGTGCCGACCTTGCTCTCCTGGATCAGGACGTTCGGATCCAGACTGATCCCGAACAGGTCGTTGGCCGAGTCGCCGGTCACCAGACCCTCGAAACCGAAGTGGTACGGCAACCACACCTGGTGGATGATCCGACCGTCCACCCGCAGCGGGGTGAGCCGGTCGGTCACCAACACCTTCGCCTCGATGGCGGCGCGGGCGGTCACCAGGTGCGCCCACCCCAGGTGGGTGAGCCCGCGCTCGACCGCCAACTCCGGTGACACCTCCACGAACATCTCCGGTTGCAGCTCGGCAAGCGTCCGGACGGTCCGACTCATCCCACCAGCGGTGTGGTGCTCGGTGAGCCGGCTGACCGTGAACACGTACGGGAACACCTGGCTGTGTGGTTCCGGTGGGCTCGGGTTGAGCGTGTTGATCGGGTGCGTGTAGACCTTGCGGGTCGGGTTGGCCTGCTGCCGGTAGAGCGGGTTACGCACCGGCGACTCCACCGGCTCGTAGTGCGTGGGCATGGGTCCGTCGAGCACGCCGGTGGGCGCGTACAGCCAGCCCTTGCCGTCACCTTGGAGGATGAACGGGTCGTCGCCGGCGATGCCCGCCACGCCCGAGGCGTCCTTGGCCGGTCGGTACGACGGCGGTTTGGTCTTCTCGAAGTCCGGCACGTCGTAACCGGTCCACTCGCCCTTCTCCGCGTCCCACCACACGTAGCGTTTGCGCTCACTCCACGGGTTGCCGTCCGGGTCGGCGGACGCACGGTTGTAGAGGATGCGCCGGTTCGCCGGCCACGCCCACCCCCACTCCGGGGCCACCAGGGACTGTTCCGCGCCTGGTTTGCGGCGGGCGGCCTGGTTGACGCCGTCGGCGTACACCCCGGTGTAGATCCAGCAACCGCCCGCGGTGGAGCCGTCGTCCTTCATCTCGGTGAAGGACGACAGGGGCCGGCCGGTCGCCACGTCGTACCCGTTGATCTCGTAGAGCACCGACTCGGCGCTCGGCTCCGCGTGCGGACCGTGCGTGGGGTAGTTCCAGTTGAGGTCGAGCAGGGCACGGTCGCGCGGCTTCGTCGACGTCGCCAGCCGTTCCCGGACGATCCGCCCGAGGTGGTAGAAGAACCACAGCTCGGAGCGGGCGTCGCCCGGCGGCTCGACGGCCTTCTCCCGCCACTGCAACAGCCGCTGCGTCTGGGTGAACGTGCCCTCCTTCTCCACGTGCGAGGCGGCGGGCAGGAAGAACACCTCGGTCCGGCACTCCCCCGTCATGATCTCGCCGGTCTCGATCTCCGGAGCGTTCTTCCAGAACGTGGCGCTCTCGATCTCGAACAGGTCCCGGACCACCAACCAGTCCAGGTTAGCCATGCCGAGGCGCTGCGCGCGACCGTGCGCCGAGCCGACCGCCGGGTTCTGACCCAGCAGGAAGTACCCCTTGATCTTCCCGTCGATCATGTCGAGCACCTGCTGGTACGTGCCGTGGTCGCCGGTCATCCGCGGCAGGTAGCCGTAGCAGTAGTCGTTGTCGGCGGTGGCCGCGTCACCCCAGTACGCCTTGAGCAGGTTGACGCCGTAGGTGCGGGCGTTGCCCCAGAAGCCCTTCTGCCCGGGGTGCGCGATGCTGTCCACCCACTTGGCCAGGGTCGGGTGGTTGGCGTGGTGCGGCATCGGCAGGTATCCGGGCAGCAGGTTGAACAGCGTCGGAATGTCCGTCGAGCCCTGAATGCTGGCGTGCCCCCGCAGCGCCATCACCCCGCCACCCGGACGGCCCACGTTGCCGAGCAGCAGCTGGATGATCGCGCCGGTGCGGATGTACTGCACACCCACGCTGTGCTGCGTCCACCCGACGGAGTAGACGAGCATGCCGGTGCGGTCGCGGCCGGAGTTCTCCGTCCACGCCTGGGCCAGTTCGAGGAACTTGTCCTGCGGGATGCCGCAGACCCGTTCCACCATCTCCGGGGTGTAGCGGGAGTAGTGCCGCTTGAGGATCTGGTAGACGCAGCGCGGGTCCTGCAACGTCTCGTCGCGTTCGGTCTGCCCACCGACCGGTGCGCCGTGCGACTCGTTCTCCAGCCCGGCCGCGGTCTCCCGCTGCGTCTCGCTGTCGCGGGTCGTCTGGGTCTGACGGTGTCCCTCGTACCGCCAACTGGCCTGGTCGTAGGTGGCGTTGTCGTCGTTGAAGCCGGAGAAGAGCCCGTGCATGTCCTCGGTGTCGGCGAACTCGTCGGTCACGATCGTCGCCGCGTTGGTGTAGGCGACGACGTACTCCCGGAAGTCCAGCTCGTTGTCGAGAATGTAGCGGATCACCCCGCCGAGCAGGGCGATGTCGGTGCCGGCCCGGATCGGCAGGTACGAGTCAGCCAGCGCGCTGGTACGGGTGAACCGTGGGTCGACGTGGAACACCTTCGCGCCCCGACGCTTGGCCTCCATCACCCACTGGAAGCCCACCGGGTGCGCCTCGGCCATGTTCGAACCCTGGATGACGATCACGTCGGAGTTCGACAGGTCCTGCTGGAACTGGGTGGCGCCGCCGCGACCGAAGCTGGTCCCCAGACCGGGGACGGTGGCGGAGTGTCAAATACGGGCCTGGTTCTCGATCTGGAGAGCCCCCATCGCGGTGAACAACTTCTTGATGAGGTAGTTCTCCTCGTTGTCCAGCGTCGCCCCACCCAGGCTGGAGAACCCCAGCGTCCGGTTCAGCGGCCGACCCTCGACGTCGACGTCCTCCCAGGTCTCGTCCCGGGCGGCCAGGACCCGATCGGCGATCATGTTCATCGCCGTGTCAAGGTCGAGGTCCTCCCACTCGGTGCCGTACGGCCGGCGGTAGCGGACCGTCGTCTGCCGCAGCGGGCTGGTCACCAGGCTCCTGCTGGCCGAGCCCTTCGGGCAGAGCCGACCCCGCGAGATCGGGCTGTCCGGATCGCCCTCGATCTGGCTGACCTGGCCGTCCTTGACGTACACCCGCTGGCCGCAGCCGACGGCGCAGTACGGGCAGACGGACCGGGCCATCGAGTCGGCGGTGTCGGTGCGGGCGGTGAGCGCCCGGGATCCGTCGGACTCGGCCGCCGTACCCCGGCCGAGCGGGTCGGTGCCGGTGAGCTGGCGGTAGACCGGCCAGCCCTCGATCCAGGTCCGCACCCCCATCGCCACACCTTCCCGACTAATCACACCAAATGTGAACAGCCTGACAGTAGACGAGGCACCAACCCGATCGCAGCGAGATCACCAACAGTCATGCCTTCCCCGGCCCTCGCAAGCAGGCCGGGAAAGGCATGGTGGTGTACGGCGAGGGTCAGTTCGGCTGGAGCTGCCCAACCCGGTGGTCACCGAAGGCCCGGTAGCGGCGCAGCTCCCAGAGCAGCCAGCCGATGCTGATGATCGCCAGCACGACGAAGACCAGTGAACCGGAGAACGTGTCCCACAGGGTGTGCAGAACGACGACACCCAGGAACGTGCCGAGGAAGCCGAAGAGCCGGCCGACGCTCGGGCTGGCCAACAGCGCCCACAGCGCGCCGGCGGTCAGCCCGGTCCACGCGGTGTGCCCGGCGGGCGCGGTCAGGCCACGGATGAACAGGGTCTGCTCCACCGCGCCGATGTTGCCCTGCGAACTCAGCAGCGCGGTGAAGGCGTACCCCATCGTCTCCAGCGCGGCGAAACCCATGCCGGCGGCGATACCGATGATCAACCCGTCCGAGGGCACCCGACGCCGATGCTGGGCCACCACCGTGAACAGCAGCACCACCGGGACGATCAGCTTCGCCGACTCCTCGATCAACGCCACGAACAGCATGGGCAGGGCGCCGAGGCCGCGCAGGGTGTCGTACTCCAGCGTGCCGGCGACCACCGTGCCGATCACCCCGCCGAAGAACGCCGACGTCACCAGCACCGACGCCGGCACCTGCCACCGACCGGTACGCGCCTGCGCGAACGTCAGGAACGTCAACGGCACAAGCGTCGCGCCGAGCAGGATGAGCGCCGGGACGAAGTTCGGATTCTTGGTGCTGACCAGCGTCCGCAGCACCGCCAGGTAGAGAACCAGCCCGACGACGAGCACCCCGACCCACGCCCACCGACGCCAACGATCTCCCATACCGCGCAGTCTGGCGGATCCAGGTTACGAAACGCCAACTCCGTGCTCGGTTCAGGTGAGGTCGCGGCGCCTCGCGACGAGCAGGGCGACGCCCACGGCGCTCGCGGCGTACAGGAACAGGAGTCCGAACGCCACCGGCAACGCCACCGTGCCGCCCAGATGGGCGACTGTCTCGACGAGGCCGATCGGCAGGTAGTGGCCGATACCGAAGGCAAACCCGAGGAGCATCTCGACGAACTGCCATCCGATGACTGCCCCGACGGCGATGGCCGGCTGGGGCACCAGCACCCCGATGGCGGCGCCGAGCGCGCCCAGCACGCTGATCGCCGCCGTCACGGCCAGGATGCGAAGGACGGCCTCGCCCGGTCCGTCGAGCACGACGTCCCGACCCATGGCGATCGGTGTGACGACAGCGGTCGCCAGCAGCGTGGACAGCAGCCCGAGGACGGCGCCGACGCAGGCGAACGCCGACACCTTGGCGCCGAGCACGGGGAAGCGCCGCGGCACTGCCAGGTAGTGGAGGCCCACCGTCCGGCGGACGAACTCACTGCCGACCACGGCCGCGGCCAGGGCGGCCACGACCACGCCCACCACGACGAGCGAGACGTCCATGAAGTCGACGACGCTCGTGTTGTCCTCCACCTGGTCCAGTGCGACATCCAGCAGGCTGATGAAGGCCACGACCGGAAGGACGAGGAGCACCGCCCAGGTCGACCGCACGGTACGGAGTTTCATCAGCTCGGCGCGGGTCAGTGCGATCATCGGATCGATTCCTTTCCACGGGTGAGGCGGAAGTAGGCCTCCTCCAATGAGGGCTCAGTAACGAGAAGGCGGTCCACGCCGATGCCGTTGTCGAAGGCGACCCGGCCGACGGCGCGCGGGTCGTTTCCGGCGACGGTGAGGGTGGTCCCGGTGCGTTCGAGCACCTGGTGGCCCCGTGCGGCCAGCAGACCGGCGAGACGGTCCGGCTCGGGGACACTGATCCGCACCGTCGGGTCGCCGGCGAGCTTTCTCAGCCCGGCCAGCGTCTCCTGGGCGATGAGCTGGCCGTGCCCGACCACGACCGCCTTGTCGACCATCAGCGCGAGCTCGGCCAGCCCGTGACTGGACACCAGCACGGCACGGCCCTCGGCGGCGAGGCCACGGAGGAACTCGCGCAGCCAGCGGACGCCCTCGGGGTCCAGCCCGTTGGCGGGCTCGTCGACTATCAGGATCGCCGGGTCGCCGAGCAGGGCCGCTGCCAGGGCGAGCCGCTGACGCATGCCGAGCGAGTAGCCGCCCGCCCGGCGGCCGGCAGCGCTCTCCAACCCGACGTCGTCGATGACCTCCTCGACCCGCCGCTTGGAGAGCCCGGCCTGGCGGGCCAGGATCCGCAAATGGTTGCGGCCGCTGCGGCCCGGGTGCACGGCGCCGGCCTCCAGGACGGTGCCGACGGTGCCCAACGGGTCGGCCAACTCCCGGTAGGGGCGTCCGGCGACGTGTGCCCGGCCGCTGTCCGGCCGGATGTGCCCGACGAGCGAGCGCATGGTGGTGGTCTTGCCCGCGCCGTTGGGGCCGATGAAGCCGACCACGCTGCCGTACTCGGCGGTGAAGCTCAGGCCGTCGACGGCTCTGAGCGTGCCGAACGTCTTCGTCAGCGCCGCAACCTCGATGGCGTACGAACTGGTCATGGACTTTCTTCTCCTTCTGGGACGTGTTCCGTTCGCACGCGTCGAGGACGAATCCGGGTCATCGGGAGGACGGGGCAACGGTGCTGGCCGCGACCGGACGCGCGGCATCGGCGTTCGGGGCGGGCCGGCGCTCCTCCGTGCGGCGGCCCCACCGGGTACGCCCGCCGGGCTTGACGACGGAGAGGATCGTCGCGGTCCACAGCAGGACGGTGAACAGCCCCATGGCGCCGACGAGCAGCATCCCCGTGGTGCCGGGCTCGATCAGTCCCGCTGCGCCGCGGGCCTCAAGCTCCTCGATCCAGGGGCCCTCGACGCCCGCCAGGAGAGGTATGGCGAGGGCGATGACCAGCTTGGCCAGCACCCACTTGTGCTTGCGCAGGCCCCACGGGGTGCCGAGCGAAACCACGACACCGATGATGATCGTCAGCAATGCACTCGGAATCGCCAGGAAGACATCGAACTTGCTCAGCAACAGGTAGGCCCCGTGCTGCATCTCGTGGCTGTCGGCCGTCGCCCCGATGATCGCCAGCAGCAGCATGCCCGTCGCGATGCCCAGCCAGCCGACCCCGATGCCGACGTGCAGCGTCAGCCACACCTTCCGCGCCATCCGACCCAGCCGGGGAAAGCGCGGCTTCAGACCACCCACGATCGCCGAGGACAGCGCCATGCCGAGCCACGGCGAGTCGTGGGCGAACAGGAACAGGAACTGCGCCGGTACGAAGAGCAGGTGGAAGACGATCAGCACCTGGCGGGTACGGGCGGCGAGTGCGGGGCGCCCGAGCGCGAGCCAGCCGCCGAACGACAGCACCGCGGCAAGCGCGTAACCGTACGTCCCCGCGGTCGTGAAGTGCGGGTGCGGTGGGTCGGTACGCAGCGCGATCAAGGCACCCGCGGTGACCGCGAAGACACCGAAGACGAGCTGCGTTGTTCGCGGATTGAGACGTGGTCTGGCCATGCCCCCACCCTCGCCGGGGCGGGCAGGTCGGGGCGTCGGCGGATCTGATGGAACGGGTCAGTCCATCGGCGATGATCAACGGGGGTGGTGTACAACTTTCGACCGACGCCTGCGCCGGTCGATCGGCCCTACGCTGGCACCATCATGACGTCGCGTCTCCTGGACCAGGTGGTGCGCTGGTCCCGCCACCAGCCGCTGATCGACGCGTTGGCGGCGTGCGCCATCGCGGTGCTCGTGGCGACCGGGGAGTTCGGGACAGATTTCTTCGGCCCCACCATCGCCGGCTTCGGGCCCCGCTATCCTCCGCTGTGGCTCGGCATCCCCCTCGGCCTCGCGGTCGGGCTGCTGACCTGGCGGCGGCGCCAGACCCCGGTGCTGTTGCTGGCCTGCTCCCTGGGTGCGACCTTTCTCGTGTCGGCCCACGTGACGGTCCTGCTCGCGCTCTACACGCTGGCCGAGCGCACCACGGCATGGCCGAAGGTCGCCGCCAGCGTCCTCGTCTCGGTGGTCCTGGTCGGCACCCCGATCTGGCGGTACTCCGGTGCCGATGGGGCGATCCCGCTCAGCGTTGCCATCTGCGTCGCGCCAGCGTTGCTCGGCCTCTACGTCGGGACCCGGCGGGAGCTGATCGAGCGGATGCGGGAACGGGCCGAGCGGCTCGAACGCGAGCAGCACCAGCGGGTGATCCAGGCCCGCAGCGACGAACGCGCCAACATCGCCCGTGACATGCACGACGTCGTCGCCCACCGGGTGGCGCTCATCGTGCTTCAGGCCACCGCACTGGAGTCGGCCAGGGGCCGGGACGCGGTGGCCCGGGGACGGCAGATCGCGGCGATTGGGCGGGAGGCGCTTGCCGAACTGCGCGCCCTGGTGGGAATCCTGCGCGGTGCTGACGCCGCGCCACTCGCCCCGCAGCCCGGCCTGGCCGAGCTGGATGCGCTTGTCGAGGATTCCCGCCGGCTCGGCGTACCGGTCACCCTGGAGATGGGGAACGTGACCGGGGAACGCCTACCGCTGCTCATCGAGCATGCCGCCTACCGCATCGTGCAGGAGTCCCTGACCAACGTGCACAAGCACGCGCCAGGCGCCCGAACCCGGATATGCATCCGGCAGACACAGCAGTCGCTGCGGGTGACGATCAGGAATGGGCGCGGACGGCCGGCCACCGCCCCTCCCCTGCCGGTCGGCGGCCACGGGCTCCTCGGCCTCGCCGAGCGCGTCCACCTGATCGGCGGGAAGCTGACCTCGGATCCGACCCCCGACGGCGGATTCAGCCTGGTCGCCGAGATACCCATCGCAGCCGGGAAGGATCATGACCGCACCGACTAGGACGTTGATCGTCGACGACGAGTGGATGGTGCGCTCGACGCTGCGCACCATCCTCGACGCGGCCCCGGACATCACGGTCGTGGGAGAGGCGTCCGACGGGTCCCAGGCGGTCGAGCTGGCACGGACGCTGCGGCCCGACGTCGTCCTCATGGACATCCGCATGCCGCGGACCGACGGGCTCACCGCGACCGAGCGGATCTCCCGGCTCGACCGGCCGCCCCACGTCGTGGTGCTCACCACGTTCGATCTCGACGAGTACGTGCACACGGCGCTTCGCTCCGGCGCCGTCGGTTTCCTGCTGAAGGACGCCACCGCCGAAGACATGATCAACGCGGTGCGGAGCGCGGCGCGCGGCGACGCGATGATCTCCCCACGGGTCACCCGCAGACTGCTCCGCCAGTTCTCCGGCCCGACCCCCGATCGACGCAGCAACGCCGAACAACGACTCACGGTGCTCACCGAGCGGGAACGAGAGGTCCTGGTCGCCGTCGGCGGCGGCCTGTCCAACACCGCTATCGCGGCCGGGCTCTACCTGAGCGAGGCGACGGTGAAGACCCACATCAGCCGGATCCTGGCGAAGCTGGGCCTGACCAACCGCGTCCAGGCGGCGATCCTCGCCCACCAGGCCGGAGTGCTCGACTGAGTCCCTGACCACGTCGCGTGGGCGCCTGTGGCGCTTCACGATCACCTACCATCGGCCCCATGCGTCGCGTGGCACGGTCCCTGGCACTAACCCTCCTCCTGGTCCTGTCGACCTGCACCGGAAAGCCCGACGACTCCGGGGACGTCGCGTTGACCGTCTTCCTGGACAACGACGCGACGGCGACACAGAGAGACGCCGTGCAGCAGCGACTCCGGTCGATGCCGAGCGTGCAGGGCGTGGCTCTCGAAACCCGCGACCAGGTGTACGAGCGGTCCAAGGCCGATTTCCAGGACCAGCCCGACCTGCTGGCGGATCTCAAGCCGGAGTACGCGCCCGAGCTGGTGCACGCCACCGTCACCGACTCTCTGATCGCCGAGGCGATCGAGTTGGTGATGGCCGAGGCCGACGGTGTCGACGGGGTGTCGTTCCGGATGGCGGACGCCGATCCTCGGCCCTCCCGGATCGGGGTCATCGTCCGGTTGAAGACCTCGGCGACAAGCGACCAACGAGCCACCATCCACGACGCCGTCCGGGCACTGCCACACGCGACGTCGGTCGGGTTCGAGGACCGTTCCGCCGCGTACGAGCGCCTGCGCAAGCGGTGCCAGGGCAAGGGTGACCTGACCACGCAGCTCAAGGCGCTGATACCGCACGAGTCGTGGCGGTTCGCGCATCCCCTGAATGGCAAGGGCTCCGGGGTATCACACCTGATGACACTCGACGGGGTCGACGGCCTCAATCTGGTCCCCGTCGAAATGCTGTAGTCGCACTCCCCTAGAGACACATCAGCTCACGCCGGGCGGGTCGCGCTCGGAGTCACCTGTTGCGAGATCCGGCGTGGGTGGCGAGCCAGTTCGGCGGCAAGGGAATGGTGTGGAACCACTCCCGCGATATCTGGCCGTAGAACGGCGCCTTGAGCACCGGCGTTCCCCCGCCGAACCGAGCAGCGGCCGCGGAGGCGCGCCGGACGTTCAGCCACCAGCCGCCCCTCCCCCGGGAGGCGACGATTCTGCCACCCTGGACGATGCCCACGTGACGGGTCATGGGTGGCAGATTACGGGTCGTCCACACCCGGCCGTGGAAGTAGACGATCGCGTCGATGTTGGACCACTTCTCGCGCATCGCCGGCCGGCCGAAGTCATCCGGACCCAGATAGACGCCCTGCTCGTCAATGGCGAAGAGCAGCTCCCGCCGCATCGCGCTCCGCACGCGACGAAGCCCCATGCTGACGAAGATGACCTCGAACAGCACGCCGAGGATGACGAACAGAAAGCGGACGCGCAGGTCCTGCAGGCCGACCACGATGGCCGTGACCGGTAACAGGCTGTACAGCGCCAACGTCAGTCCGGTCCGGAGCCGGCTCCGCCGGACCACGTACGCCGAGGCGGCATCCATTCTCATGACTAGAAGATACGGTGGCGATCACGAGCGGCCCGGCCGCGGCCGGCGGTCCCACAGCACCAGGCCGGTGAGCAGCATCGCGACGCCCAGCCCGACCATCGCCAACCCCGCCGCCGTGTGCGCGCTCCCGCTGAGGTGACCGGCCACGATCCACCCGCTGTCGATCCCGAACGCCAACGGCATCACCCCCTGCGGGATCACCGGGATCCACCCCACCGTGAGCAGTCCGAGTGCCCACGCGGTCGCGGTGTTCTCCCGGTACCACTGCGCGTCCCAGGTCAGCGGGAGCACCGTCTCCGCGGGTCGGCTCCGCTGGCCGGCCGCGGCGAGCACGTCGGTTCCGCGCTGGGTGAGGCGTTCGTCGGCCAACCAGATGCCGCCCCACCAGGCCGCGGCGCCGCCGAGCAGCCCGACCAGGGGCAGCAGCGGCGCCACCTCCGGCGGACCCCAGATCACCAGGGCGAGCACCGGCGCGGCGGCCACCATCCCGGACCCGGTGGCGACCAGCACGCTGACGATGTCGGTGGGGTTGTCGGCCGAGGTGGGGTGCCGTGGGTCGGCTACCGGCCGCACCCGCAGCAGCGACACCCACACCGGCACCGATGCGCCCGCGCCGAGCAGAGCCGGCAGGGTGGAGAGCGCGGCCAGCGGGTCGACGTCGGGCGCGAGGAGCACACCGACGACGGCGAGCAGCACCCCGATCGGGGTGATCAGCATCAGCCAGGCCAGGGCCCGACCGCGGACCTCGGCCCGTTCGCCGCCAGGTGTGGTGAGCGGCAGCCACAACGCGGTGCCGTCCAGTCCGACCAGTCCCGCCGACATCGCCGCCGCGCCGAGCACGGCGAGCGACCCGGCCCACGGCAGCAGCAGGTACACGTCGGACAGCAGCGGCAGCCCGGCGAGCAGCGCGCCGTACACCACCGCGAACGCCAGATACTGCAACCGCAGCGGATGCCGCATCCAGGCCCGTACCTCACGGCCCACGACCGCCCGCGTCGCGGCCGGCACCCACGCCCGCCAGCCGCGCCCGGGACGCCCGTCTCCGGCCGGTGACGCCGCCGTGGTCGCGCGCCGCGCGGCCGGCTCACCGCCGTCGCGCCGCACGGGCGGGAACGCGGTGGTCCCGCGCGGCCGGAACGGCACGCCCGTGGTGATCACCCTTCGCACGAGCAGGAGGTACGCGGCGGCGCAGAGCGCCACGATGCCCACCAGGGTCGCCATCAGGCGCACCCCCTGCCCGGTTGGTCCGGAAGCGGCGGCGACCGGCCAGGCACTCGGCACATACCCCATGGCCCGGACGACCTCGTCCGGCGCCCGGACGAGCAGGACCGACACCCAGGGGAAGACCGCCCAGAGCGACCCGGCGACACCCATCGCCGTGCCGGTGAGGACGCCGGTGAGCAGCGCCCCGGCCGGACCGCCGGCGTGGCCGACGATCTCCAGTGCGATCGCCGAACCGATCAGCCCGAGCAACCAGAGCAGCACCGCGCCGACGGCGGCGACGAGGACCGCGACGAGGCCGTGCCGAGCGGCGTGCACCGGCAGCGCGGCGAGCGCCACGAGTGAGACGGCCGGGCCGATGCCGATCGCCGACGCGGCGAGCAGACCGGTGGCGGCCGGGAGGCCACCGATCGGCTCCAACCGTAGGTGAGCTGGGCGGACCCGGCCGCGCCCGCCGCCGAGCAGCAGCGGCAGCACGATCCAGCCGAGCACCCACGCCCCGACGAGCAGGGCGAGGGTGTGCTGGTCACCGCGCAGCGCGTACCGGATCAGCCAGACGGCGGCGAGCAGACCCGCCAGGCCGGCCACCGTGGGTCCCGGATGCTCGCGCAGCGAGCGACGCAGCATGGCCGCGCGCATCCGGGCCGGCACCGCGATCGTGTGCAGGGCGCCGGCGTGCGGTTGCGCGCTCATCGTGCCTCGGTCAGCCAGTCCAGGCCGGCGCTGCCGGAGGCGTCGGCGCCGACCAACTCGACGAACCGTTCCTCCAGGCTGCCGCCGGCGGCGACCTCGGCGACCGGCCCAGCGGCGGCGACCCGGCCCTGATGGATCACGGTGACCTCGTCGCACATCTGCTCGACCAGCAGCATCGAGTGGGTGGACAGCACGCAGGTGCCGCCGCCGCCCACGAACCGGCGCAGCACCCGGCGGATGGTGGCCGCGGAGACCGGGTCGACCGCCTCGAACGGTTCGTCGAGCACGAGCAGCCGGGGGGCGTGCAGCAGCGCCTGGGCGAGGCCGAGCTTCTTGCGGGTGCCGGTCGAGCAGTCGGCGAGTGGTGTGCCGGCGCCCTTGGCCAGACCGAGCACCTCGATCAGCTCGGCGGCGCGTTCGGTGGCCGCGACGCGGTGCAGCCCCCGCAGGCCGGCGCTGTAGCGCAGCAGTTCGGCGCCGGTGAGGCGTTCCGGGAAGTCGAGGCTGTCGGGCAACACCCCGGTCAGCGCCCGGGTCAGGCCGCGGTCGCGCAGCGCGTCGTGCCCGAGGATGCGGATCTCACCGGCGTCCGGAGTGACCAGCCCGACGGCCATTCCGATGGTGGTGGACTTGCCCGCACCGTTGGGACCGACGATGCCGTGGAACGTGCCCGAGTGGACCGTCAGGTCGATGTCGTCCACCGCGCGATGCGCCCCGAAGGTCTTCACCAGGCCGCGAATCTCCAGTGCCGGGGAAATCACGCGCCGAGCATAGGTGACCTTGCACGACGGTGTGGTCCGCTACCGACGGTCCACGGTGGGCATTGGTGCTCAGACGACGCGCACCAGCCGGAAACGCTCGGTCACGACCAGGGTGTCGTCGTCGACCGTGAAGTCGGGATTGCCCAGTTCCTCGCGCACCTCCGCGCTGTGCCAGAACGTCTCGTGCCCCGCCCGCCACTGCGCCACCGACTCGTCGCCCTCGCCCTCGCCCAGGGCGTGTGCCAGGTCGACGTCCGCGAGCCGAACCACCCGTACGTCGGTCAACTCGATGACCGCGACCCGCCGCCCGGCGGAGTCCACCACGGCGGACAGTTGGCCCACCTCGGGCAGCGGCTCGTTCGCGCACTCGTAACCGACCAGCAGGCCGGTCGTCGAGGTCTTCGCGCCAGTGAGGATCGCGGCGACCAGCGTGTCCCGGAGCGGCCCCGGAAACGCGAACTCGGCGAGTGGAAGATCATCGAGGTCCATCCGCGGAGGGTACGCGATCTGGTGCGCGCCGGAAGAACCGTCGTCGACAAACCCTCGGCGGCGCGGCACGGTCTGGTGATGGGGTCTCCGCCGCTGGCCCTACGCGTAATGTGGCGTCGCGCTCGGCTACGGCGTGGCGATGGTCTTCCTGCCGGGGGATACGCAGTAGACGTCGCCGGAGTTCGCGGAATGCGGCAGCGCGGCGAGGTGCGCGGCCATGTCGTACGCGCTTACCCAGCTCTGGAAAGTCATCGACTTGTCGTCGCCCAGCGCGACGTCGAAGCCGTCGAAGCCGAGCACGGTCAGGCGATCGAGACACCGACCGGCGACCGCGCGCGCGATGGTGGTGAATTCGAACGAGAGCGCCGGCAGTGGCCCAGTCAGGCCGGCCAGCACCTCGTCCTCGAAACCCTCCACGTCGATCTTGGTGAAGCGTGGCGTGCCGTACTCGTCGATCAGGGCGTCGACGGTGACCACCGGGACCTCGATGACCGAGTCCCACACCTCGCCCTCCCACCCGCCCGCGCCCCGGGCCGCCCGCACGAACTCGGGCGAGGCGGTCGACACGGTGGGGTTGGTGGAGTTCAGGTGCAACCGGGTACGGCCGGGGGCCGCGCCACACGCGGCGTCGACGAGCCTCACCTGATCGTCGTCGGCGTAGATCGCCCGCAGGGCGCGCAGGCACAGCGGCTGCGGCTCCACGGCGACGACCCGGGCTCCGAGTCGGCGGAAGCTGCCGATGTGGTCACCCACGTGGGAGCCGATGTCGAAGACGAGATCCCCACCGGTGACGAACCGGGAGTAGAAGGCGTCCATCCGCGCGTCGCGTTCGGGATCGCCGTAGTAGACGTCCAGCGAGCGGTGCAGCGGGGACATCGCCGGATCGCTCCGGAGCGCGGCGATCCTGGTGTCGGTGGTAGCCGTCATGCGTCTGGGTCCAGTCCGTTGGTGGGGTGCGACGGGCCGGGTCACGGTCCGAAGGCGGTCAGGAACCGGTCCCGGAAGGTGTCCATCCGCCAGACCGGCGCCTGCGGTCCCGGCTTGAGGCCGTCCTGCCAACCCCACCCGGAGATCCGGTCCAGCACGGCCCGGTCCTTCGTGATGATCGTGATCGGGACGTCGTGGCTGGCGTCCTCACCGGTGACGACCGCGGCGGGCTGGTGGTCGCCGAGGAAGACGAACACGAGGTCGTCGTCTCCGTAGGTCTGCACGTAGGAGATGAGCGTGCTCAGCGTGTACTCGATGGACGTGCGGTAGTCCGCCCGGATCTGGGTGGTGTTCCGGCGCCGGTCGTCGTCCGACCCGTCCGCGCCGGCGGCGCGGTAGACCGACCCGTCGCCGACGGCGGCCCAGTCGAGCATCGGCGGAACGGGGGTCCAGGGCGCGTGGCTCGACACCAGCGCCAGCTCCGTCATCACGTTGCCGTCCGGCTTCGCCTGCTCCAGGCGCTGCCAACTGGCCAGGGTGTACTGGTCCGGCATCGTGCCGAAGCTGAACTTCGGGCCACGGTACGCGAGCGCCTTGGCGTCGTAGAACCGCTGGTAGCCGAAGAACGACCCCTCCGGCCACGCCCTGCTGACGGCGGGCATCACTCCCACGGTCTGCCAACTCGCCCGCCGGAAGGCGCCGTTGAGGGTCATCCGGTCACTCGCCAGCAGGGTGCGGTGACGCTGGTCGTTGTCGATCCAGAGGCCGGAGAGCAACGTGTCGTGCGCGAGCCAACTGCCGCCACCGAACGTCGGCGAGGTGAGGAAGCCACTCCGCGCGGCGAAGCCGGCGGCGCCCAGCCGGCTGGTGCCGCCGTCGAGGACGGCACCGACCTGCGGCGCGAACTCCGGGTCCTCGACGGCGTCGCGGCCGTAGCTCTCCACGAACGCGACCACCACGTTCTTGCCCCGCAGCGCGGTCAACAGCTGGTCGCCCGGGGTGTCGCGGAACGGGTCGGCCTCGATCAGCGAGGAGAACGTCTTCCGGTCGTCCAGACGCAGGCGTACCTGGAAGCCGTGGCCGTTGGCCAGGGTCGTCGCGGACGTGTCGGCGACCGGCACGGCCGGCGTCACCCGCACATCGAACGCGGCGCAGGCCACCCAGATGACCACGAGCGCGGCCACCACCCGGGTGGTGCCGGTGCGGTGCCCGACCACCAGCCGTCGCAGTCGCCGCACCGAGAGCGTCACCAGGACGGGCAGTCCCACGAGCACCACCGCCAGGAGGGCGGCGACGCCGATCGCGGCGGGCCGGCCGTACGACTCGCTGAGGAAGGCGAACCCCTCGTCGAGCAACGCCCAGTCGAGCACCGGGTCGAACGCCCGACTGAGCGCGGCCGTGAACCCCAGGTCGAGCAACTTCAGCAGGCCCAGCAGCCCGAGGGCCACCCCGGCGAGGGTGGCGACCAGTCGGCTGCCCCGCTGCGGCAGGGCGAGCAGGAGGGCCACGACCAGAAGCGCCTCCAGGGGGATCCGGACGAACGCGGCAGGGGTGAGACGGCCGAAGTCGTACGGCATGGTGAGGACGACCAGCACGAGCAGCGTGGCGAGGACGGCCGTCAGCCCGGCGGCGACGGAACGCCTCGCTCGACCCGCGCCCGCGGTGCCATCGTCGGCGGTGCCACCCGGGACCCCGTCCCGCATCGCTCGTCTCTGGCTCGGCAGCTCACGTACTCGCGTCAAGAGCGACAACCCGGGCATCCTTCCATGGTCGGTGCGGTGTACGGGCGGCTCAGACGCGGGCGATGTCACCGCGGGTCGCGGTAACCGTCGGGCGGTGGCTGCTCACCTGGACCATCGTGGCCGGTACGCCCAGGATGCTGTGGAGCGGGGTGCGGCGACGGTGCCGGGTCACCCACAACCACCTGACGTCGCGGCCGAACGACTCGATCAGCAGCGCCAGCGACGCCATCAACACCACTGTCGTCAGCAGTCCGGGCAGCGCGTCCGCCAGGGCCACCAGCAGCACCACGCCCTGGATCGCCGCGACGACCTTGCGCCAGTAGCGCGGCGGCAGGGACCCGCGCATCCAGCCCAGCACCCAGCTCGCGGCGACGAAGACGTAGCGCATCGCGCCGATCGCGAGCACCCAGCCGCCGACCGCCGGAGCGACGTGGAGGCAGAGCACCAGCACCAGGAACGAGTCGATCTCCATGTCGAAGCGCGCGCCCAGCTCACTCGTGGTCCCGGTGCGTCGGGCCGTGTACCCGTCCACCGCGTCGAGGGCCAGCGCCACGGCGGTCAGGGCGACCATCAACGCGATCGGCGCCGGCCGGGTGAGCGCGTCCGCGGCCAGGGCCGTCACGCCGCCGACGAGGATCGCCCGGCTCAGGGTCACCCGGTCCGCCGGGCTCAGACCACGCGCGGCCGACCGGGACATCCCCCGGCCGAGCAGGACGCACAGGCCCACCCCGTACGCCAGGCCGGCCACCCATCCCGCAGCGCCGAGACCGACCGTGCCGGAAAGCACCGCCAGCAGAGCGATCTGCACGATCAGTCCGAGGACCGGACCGGTTCGAACCGTTGACATCGTGCCTCCGCGACTCTGGTGGGGTGACCTCACCGGGAACACGGAAAATATGACCGATAGGTTCATTCTGAAACGCCCGCGGCACGGCCGGCATGGCGGACGCGGGAGGAGTCGCCCCGGCCGACGTGTGCCGACAGGACACCCCGACACGCGTCGAGGTCAGCGCGTGCCGGCTCCGGGCGTGCCGAGGGCGTGCAGCGCGGCGGCGGTCACCGGATCGGCGGGGAAGAATGCCTCGACGGCCAGTCCGGCGACGGTGACGTCCAGCGGGGTGCCGAAGAGGGTGGTGGTGCTGATGAAGGACAGCTCCCGCTCGCCGTGGCGGTACCGCAGTGGTATGACGACACGCGACCGTTCGTCGCTGGTGGGCGCCACGACGTCGTCGCCACTGGGGTAGCCGCGAAGTTCTTCGAGCAGGTCGGACAGGACCGGGTCGGTGGTCATCGCGGCCTGCTGACGCAGGCGGGCGAGCAGGTGGGCCCGCCACTCGGGCAGGTTGATGATTCTTGACGCCATCCCGTCGGGGTGCAGGCTGAGCCGCAGCACGTTGATCGGTGGGGTCAGCAGGTGAGGTGCCGCGCCGTCGGTGAACAGGGCGACGGCGGGGTTGGCCTCGACGAGCTGCCAGTGCCGGTCGACGAGTACCGCGGGGTACGGGCTGTGCCCGTCGAGCATCTGCCGTACGGCGGCCCGTAGCGGGGCGAGTTCCGGGTCGCTCAGCTCCTGGCTGGGATAGGCGGGGGCGTATCCGCCGGCGAGCAGCACCGTGTTGCGCTCCGCCAGTGGCATGTTGAGCTGCTCCGCCAGCCGCAGGATCAGGTCCGGGCTTGGCCGGGACCGTCCAGTCTCCACGAAGCTCAGATGCCGGGCCGACACTCCCGCCCCGATCGACAGGTCGAGCTGACTCAACCCACGGGCTCGACGCCAGTCGCGCAGCAGCTCCCCCACCGCCCGGCCCGGCCTGGTCCTGGTCGTCACTCCCTGACCCTAGTGACCACAACGGGTTACGCCCTATTACCTGCGACGTAATCGACAGCGAGCGCCGGCACTCGCGATCATTTCCGGAAAGGCCACGACCCGTCCGCAACGAAGGAGAATCATGACCGCGTACGCGCTTGCTCATCTGCGCCGGGCACCCGTCCATGCCGAGGTGCTGGAATACCTGGAGCGCATCGATGCCACTCTGGTGCCCTTCGGTGGCCGGTTCATCGTCCACGGTGGGTCTGTCGAGGTGCTCGAAGGTGGGTGGTCGGGCGACCTGGTCATCGTCGAGTTTCCCGATTCGGCCAGTGCCCGATCCTGGTACCACTCGCCCGCGTACCAGGAGATCAAACCCCTGCGGACGAGGCATCTCGAGGGCGAGTTGATCCTCGTCGAGGGAGTCGAGGCCGACCACCGCTCAGCGGAGTTGGCTGCCGTGCTCCGACGGGCCGTCGGTTCCTGACGTCGGGGCCAGGTCCTCGGCGGGGCGCGGCCCTCGGGTGCGGGCACCACACGGAACTGGTCCCGGTCGGCGAGCGACCGGGACCAGTGGATGACGCCGTTCAGGAGGCGGCGATGCCCTCCATGCCGATGCCGTTCTCGAACTTCGGCAGGCCCTCCACGGTGGTGACGAGCTTCAGCGAGCCGTCCTCGTTCACCTCGTAGCCCTGCACGTTGCCGGCGGTGGCGTTCTGGACGTACAGGAAGCCGTCGCTGGTGGTCATGTCGATCGACCCGCCGTTGGTGTCGGCGGCGACGTTCTTGACGATTTCGAGCTTGCCGTCGTCGTTGACCCGGTAGGAGCTGATGGTGGAGCTGCCGGCGTTGGCGACGAAGAAGTAGTCGCCGACGCGTTGGATCCAGCACGGCGCCAGCTGACCGTTGGGCACCGACGGTCCGACCTGGTCGAGCGTGCCGTCGTCCTCCAGCTCGAACCGGCTGACCGCGTTGGCACCCGACTCGGTGACCAGCAGCGAGTCCTCGCTGTCGAAGGTGAAGCCGAACGGGGTGTTCCCCGCGTCGCTGATGACGGGGTTCGAGGCCAGCTCGCCGTGGCGACCGATCTCGTAGCTGAACATGACGTTGGCGCCCTTCGTCGACACTAGGACGAACTCGCTGTCCGGGTCGATCTTGACCTGCGCCGGGGCGGTGCCGAACGCGGGCGGGTTGCCGTTGTGCAGCCCGAGCGACCGGTTGGCGTCCTCGATCTGCGACAGGCGGCCCTTGTGCAGCTCGAAGCCCTGCACCGAGCCCTCGCCACCGGCGTTGAGGACGTAGACGAGGTCGCCGCGGGCCGCGATGCTGACCGGCAGCAGGCCCCCGGACCAGATGACCTGGAGCTTGTGCAGCTTGGTGCCCTCGACACCGAAGACGGTCACGGTGTTGCTGCCGGCGTTGACGGCGAAGAGCAACCCCTTGTGGTAGATCAGGGAGCCCTGCGAGGCCAGCGCGTCGAGCGGCGCGCCGATGGTGAAGCCGCCCAGCCCGCCGGTCTCGTACTCGCCCGCCTTGGTGAGACGGCCGTCCTCGTCGCGGTCGTACACCTTGATGGTGTTGCCCTCGGCCTTGTTGGTCTGGACGAAGACCGCGCCCTCGTCGCCGTGGTGGTGTTCACCCCCCTTGCGGTCGTCGTGGTATCCGGGGCCACCACCGTCGGCGAGAGCGGTCCCGGGGGCTGATCCGACGCTGGTCAGACCCGCCAGGAGGGCTGCCGCGAGCGCAACGCTGCGCTTCATCACTGAACTCCTTTACGCACACGAAGGGAGGAATACGAGTTTTCCTCTACTTCGAAAGCTATCGGAGGATGTAGTCATGAAGGGCGGTCTTACCCTAAAGCGGTAATTTCATACCGTTACGTGAAACGAGCAGACGTACGTGCCCGGATGGCATATCGCAAAGCGGACGGTGATGGCGTGCACGGGCCACCGGATGGGATGCTGCACGGGTGATTCGCCGACACGCCGTCCGGCTCGGGCTGGCGATCGCGCTACTCGCCGGCTGCTCCGAGGCGGCGTACCCGCTGCCGGATCGAAACTCGGCTGACGTTCAGGCTGAGGAGAAGCGGCTCGCGACGCTCCTGCCCGGCGAGCTGCTGGGCGGACCAGGCACCTGCAAGGTCCGACTACTCGGGCGCGACGGCTCTTCCTCGTTTGCGTGGGCGCACTGCGATGCGGCCCCGGGGTCCGAGGGCGGTTGGAGCGTCTCCGTGCCGGTGCGAGTGGACGGCGATCGCGTAACGCAGCCCGGCGACGGCAGCGAATACTCCGCGAGTGTGCGCCGCATGTTCCCCGAGCGGCTGGCAAGAGTTGTTCTCGACGACGACGGCAAGCTGCGGCCCTGACGGACTCGGATGGCGACGACATCACTGCCGTTTCGCGGATCTGGGCGCGGCGCGGGGAGGTTCGAGGCCCGTTTTCGCCTCCTACCCAGGGAGGAGGCCCGCTCCGACCGCCGGCCGCAACCGGGGCTCGCGGTCGGACGCTTTCGACCGCACCGGCCGCGAGCATCTACAGACATGACTACCGTGCTGCGTCGGGCGACGCACTGGAACCGCCCACTGATGGTCCTGGTCTCCGTGATGGCGGTGCTCACCGTCATCGCCGCGGTCGGCGTTCTCGCCGACTCGCGCGTCCTCATCGGGGCTCCGATCTGGCTCAAGCCGTTCAAGTTCGGGGTGTCCTTCGTGCTGTACGGCGCGACGCTCGCCTGGATGCTCTCCCTGCTGCCCCGACGCAGCCGGGCCACCGAGAGGGCGGCCGTCGTCATCGTCGCGGTGGCGGTCGTCGAGAACGCGTGGATCGTCGTTCAGATGCTCCGCGGGGAGGCCAGCCACTACAACGTCACCACCCCCCTGAACACGGTGCTGACCGCGTCGACGGGCCTGGCGATCATGTTTCTGTTCTTCGCGCACCTCGTCATCGGGGTCGTCGTCCTGATCCAGCGGATCCCCGACCGGGCCGCCGCGACCGCCGTCCGGTGGGGGCTCGGCCTGTCCCTGCTGGGCATGCTCGCGGCGGTACCGATGATCCTGCCGATGCAGGACCCGGGCATCGAAGGGATCGGCGGGGCGCACAGCGTCGGCGTGCCCGACGGCGGGCCGGGGTTGCCGATCGTCGGTTGGAGCACCACCGGCGGTGACCTGCGGATCGGGCACTTCGTGGGGCTGCACGCCCTCCAGGCGCTGCCGATCCTGGCGATGCTGCTGACCCGGTTCGCCACGCGGCTGGACCAACGCACCCACGTCCGCCTGCTGGTCGTCGCGGGCAGCGCCTACGGCGTACTCACCGTGTTGTTGACCTGGCAGGCGCTGCGCGGACAGCCGCTGCTGCGCCCGGACGCCAGCACGCTGGCCGCGGTCGCGGTCCTGGTGCTCGCGACGGCGGCCGCCAGCGGGCTGGTGCTGGCCGGCCGACGCCGCCCGGAACTGGCGTTGGTCGCATGACCGAGACGCTGTTCTCCCTGACGTTCACGGTGGCCGCGCCGTTCTGGGCGCTGATGATCCTGCTGCCGCGCTGGTCGTGGACCGCCCGGATCATCGCCTCGCCGCTGATCGTGCTGCCGGTCGTGGTGATCTACGCCCTGCTGGTGATCCCGGCGATGGGCGACGTGCTGACGGCCGTGGGGTCGCCGACCCTGGACGGGGTGCGTGACCTGCTCGGCACCTCCACCGGGGCGGCGGCGGGCTGGGCGCACATGATCGCGTTCGACCTGTTCGTCGGCCGCTGGGCGTGGTTGGACAGCAGGGAACGGGGGGTGCCGGCGCTGGTGATGGCTCCGGTGCTGCTGCTGACCATCCTGCTCGGACCGCTGGGCCTGGCCGCGTACCTCGCGGTCCGGCCCCGGTGGCGGCGGCCGGCGGCTGCCGCCACCGACCCACAGCACCTAGGCTGACCACCGTGGGATGGCCGGCGCGACTGTTCGACATGCGCGACACGCTCGTGCGGATGGTGCTGCTCGACCTCAGCGGGCTGGGTTTCCTGCTCCTCGTCCCCTACGGCCGCGCCGCCAGCACAACACAGTGGATCCTCGCGGCGCTCGCGTTCGCGGTGGCCCTGGCGACACACCGTCGACCGGTGGTCAACCTGGTGATCCAGACCGTCCTGCTGGCGGTCGCGCTCAGCCTGGTCGAGGACTTCACCATCAACCAGGTTGGTGCCAGTTGGGCGCTGCTCGAGGTCACCATGCGGGCGCACCGCCCCCGGGTCATCTGGCTGTCCGCCGCGTTGCTCGTCGCGGTCGACCTGACCGACTCGATCGGCGCCCCGGTCAACCGGGTCGCCTCCGGCGTCGTCGGACTGGCCCTGGAGGTTGGCGTGCCGGTGCTGCTCGGCCTCGTCATCCGCGCCAACCGCCAGTTGAGTCGACAGGCCGTCGAGCGCGCCGTGGCCGAGCAGCGCCAGCACGCGTCGGAGACCCGCGCGGCCCGCGCCGACGAACGCACCGCCATCGCCCGCGAGCTGCACGACGTCGTCGCCCACCACGTGGCGTCGATGGTCCTGCGGGTCGGCGTGGCCCGGCACGTGCTCACCGACCTGGACCCCCGGGTCGGCGAGGTGTTCGACGACGTGCACGGCACCGGCACCGCGGCCCTGGCGGAGCTGCGCCGGCTGGTCGCGGTGCTGCGCAACCCCGACGGAGTACGCGGTGACGCGGCGCTGACCGCGATCGAACCCTCCGCGCTGCCGGCGGCGATCGGCACGTCCATCGACCGGGCCCGGCAGGCCGGCATCACCGTGGACGCCGACCTGGACCCGGCGATCGGTTCGCTCGACGCGGTCCGCGGCATGGCGGTCCTGCGACTGACCCAGGAGGCGCTGACAAACGTGGCCAAACACGCGGGGACGTCCGCGCTCGCGCACCTCGTGGTCGCCGTTCGCGACGGTGCCGTGCACTGGGAGGTGACCGACAACGGACACGGTGGGACGCCGGTGGGCGCTCCGACAGGTGGCGGGCACGGCATCACCGGGATGCGCGAGCGCGTCGAGGTCCTCGGCGGTCGGCTGGAGGCCGGCCCGACCCCGACGGGGTGGCGGGTGCGTACCGTGCTCCCGTCCTCCGGCGTCCAGCCGCCCGCCCCCACGGTGCCCCGGGACCGCACGTCCCCCGCCGGTGCGCCCGCGCCGGAGCCGGCGTGATCCGGGTGCTGCTGGTCGACGACCAGCACCTCATCCGCGCCGGGCTGCGGATGCTCTGCGACGCCCAACCCGACATCGAGGTCGTCGGCGAGGCCGACAACGGCCGGGAGGCGATCCCGCTGGCCGGGCGGCTGCTGCCCGACGTCGTCGTCATGGACCTGCGGATGCCCGGTGTCGACGGGATCACCGCGACCAGCCGGATCCTCGCCGACCGCCCCAGCACCCGCATCCTGGTGCTGACCACGTTCGGCGACGACGACCACCTCTACCCGGCCCTGACCGCCGGAGCCTGCGGGTTCCTGCTCAAGGACGCGCCCCCGACCGAACTGCTCGACGGCATCCGGCGGGCCGCCGTCGGTGACAGCCCGTTCAGCCCGGAGGTGCTGCGGCGTCTCGTCCAGCGCGCGGTGCACGCCCGGCCCGAGACACCACGGCAGGCGCAGGGTCTGACCGCCCGCGAACACGACGTGCTGGACCTGGTCGCCGAGGGCCTGTCCAACACCGAGATCGCCGACCGGCTGCACATCGGTGTCACCACGGTCAAGACCCACATCACCAGCCTGATGACCAAGACGGACAGCCCCAACCGGGTACGCCTCGCCCTGTTCGCGCGCGGCGTCTGACCCATGCCCTAACGGCCGCAGGCGTAGCCCTGCATCCCCCGGGGGTTCGCGCCGGCGGACAGCACACCCGTCGCCGGATCGCGGGTCACCGCGCAGAGCCGACCCAGGCTCCACCCGTCGGTGACCCGCACCTCGTGCCCGTACGCCCGCAGCGCCGCCCGCACGCGCTCGTCGCACCGGTCCTCCACCACCAGGACGCCGGGCGCCATCTCGCGGGGATAGAACGACTCCGGCAGGCTCAGCGTGTGCCACGCCGGCGCGTCGATCGCCTCCTGAAGCGGCTGGCCGGCGACGAGATGCCGCAGCAGGAACGGCACCTGCCACTGGTCCTGCTGGTCACCGCCGGGGGTCCCGCAGGCCAGCACCGGCTCGCCGTCGCGGTGCACCATCGTCGGGCTCAACGTCGTACGCGGTCGACGGCCCGGCGCCAACGAGGACGCGAGCCCCTCCTCCAGCCAGCACATCTGCAACCGGCTGCCCAGCGGGAAGCCGAGTTCCGGAATGGTCGGCGAACTCTGCAACCAGCCACCACTGGGGGTCGCGGAGATCATGTTGCCCCAGCGGTCGACGACGTCCACGTGGCAGGTGTCGCCACGGGTCACCCCGTCCGCCTGCACGGTCGGCTCCCCGGTCGTGGGATCCGTCGCGGGTGCTCGCCGTACGGTGTCGGGTCGGACGTGGGCCGGCAGGCGTGGCCGCGAACCGTCCGGTCGCCCCGGCCGCAACTCCGCCGACGCGCGAGCACCGATCAGCGCCGCCCGCTCGCGCGCGTACTCCCGGGAGAGCAGCGCCGCGCCGGGCACGTCGACGCCGTCGCCGTACCAGGCCTCCCGGTCGGCGAAGGCGAGCTTGAGCGCCTCGACCTGGGCGTGCACCCCCGCCGCGGTCGCCGGGTCGTACGCGCCGGGATCGTCGAGCGCGTCCAGGGTGGCCAGCGTCTCCAGCAACACCGGACCCTGGCCCCAGAAACCGGTCTTCGCCACCGAGTAGCCGTGCCAGTCCAGGGTGACGGGCGCCTCCCAGGTCGCCGAGTACGCGGCCAGGTCGTCGCCGGTGACCAGCCCGGCGTGCGGCCGTCCACTGGAGTCCTGGAACGGCCGCCGGCTGAACGCGTCGATCGCCGCGGCCACGAAACCCGTGCTCCAGGCCCGGCGCGCGGCCTCGATCTGCGCCTCCCGGTCCCCGCCGGCCGCCTGTCCCGCCTCGACCAGCCGGCGCAGGGTGTCCGCGTACGCCGGGTTGGTGACCAGCTCCCCCGCCGCCGGCGGCCGGCCGCCGCGCAGCCAGAGGGCGGCGGAGGTGGGCCAGTGCTCCTCGAACAGTGACCGGACGGCCGCCACGGTGGCACCGACCCGACCCACCAGCGGGTGTCCGGCGGCGGCGTAGCCGATGGCCGGCTCCAGCACCTCGGCGAGGGTACGTGTGCCGTGCTCGCGCAGCAGCAGGAGCCAGGCGTCCACGGCGCCGGGTACGGCCGCCGCGAGCGGCCCGGCCCCCGGGACGAGGTCCATCCCGAGGGACCGGAAGTGCGCGATCGTGGCGCCGGCCGGCGCGGGACCCTGCCCGCACAGCACCTTCGGCCTGGGGTCCTGCGCGGTGGCCACGATGGCCGGCACCTCGCCGCCCGGTCCGTTGAGGTGCGGTTCGACCACGTGCAGGACGAATCCGGCGGCGACCGCCGCGTCGAAGGCGTTGCCGCCGCGTTCCAGGATGCCCATCGCCGACTGGCTGGCGAGCCAGTGCGTCGAGGAGACCATGCCGAAGGTGCCCCGCAGCGTGGGCCGGGTGGTGAACGTCATGATCACACCTCACTCGGATCCACGGTGCGAACGCAAGACCTCCGGGTCTACCCGCGCACCGCCCCGCCCGGTGCTCAGTGCGCGGGCTCAGGCCCGGCGGTGCTCAGTGCGCGGGCCGGGTCCGGTCGCCGCGGAAGAGGCTGAGCAGGACTACCAGGGCGAGCACCGCCACCACCGCGCTGAAGATCTCGGCGGCGGGACGCAGACCGGTGCCCTGGATCAGCAGGCCCACCCCGACGGCGGGCACGCCGAGCATGGCGAACAGGATCGCGAAGAAGGTCGACACCGCCTCGGCCCGGTGCTGCGGTTCGGTCTTCATCGTGATCGTCGCGATCCCGTCGCCGACCGCCACCCCGGACGCGACCCCGATGATCGCCGCGCTGACGACGAGCGTCCCCAGCAGCGCCATCCACATGCTGAACGCGAGCAGGCCCGCCCCCACGATCAGACCGACGCAGGCGCCGGCCAGCGCGGCGCGCGAGGACAGGACGCGGGTCAGCAGCTGCCCGAACGCCGCACCGGCGAACGCCACGAAGACCACGAGCGCGGCCAGGGTGTGCGAGGTCTCGTGCAGGACCATGCCGAGGAACAGCCCGCTCACCGACGTGAGCACCCCGAGCGCGGCGAACCCGGCGCCAGCGGTGATCGCCGAGCGGACGAAGGCGCCCCGGATGTTCGCCGGCACGTGCAACCGTTGCACCCGCAGCGTCACCGGCGAGCGCTCCCGCACCGTCTCCGGTACGCCGCGCAACGCGACGATCGCGGCGACCGCCAGGAGCAGCACGATCACCCAGGGCAGCCGGAGCGGGTCGGGCGCCACGTCCGCCACGATCCCGGACAGCAGGGTGCCGGTGGCGAGGCCGCCCAGGTTCGCGAAGATCGAAACGGTCGCGGCGCGCTTCGGGTGCCGAGGGCTGATCAACTCGGCCAGCGCCGCGGTCGCCGCGCCGATGATCAGCGCGGCGGAGAGACCGGCCAGGATCCGACCCACAATGATCATCGCCAGGTCCACGGCGGCCAGGAACACGGCGTCCGCGGCGACCGAGAGCAGCAACGCGACGAGGATGACCGGGCGTCGGCCGATCTGGTCGGAGAGCCGACCGAAGACCAGCAAGCCGACGACCACGCCCAACGCGTACAGGGCGTAGACCACTGTCACGGTGAGCGAGGCGAAGCCGAACTCCATCTCGTAGAGCGGGTAGAGCGGAGTCGGCACGGTGGTGCCCACCAGCGTGATCCAGAAGGCGAACGTGACCCGCACGGCGCCGGACGTGGAACCCGACCGTGTCGTTGCGCCATCGGCACGGCTGGCGTTGGACATGATCGGTCCCTTCGGGCTCGGACGCCCCTGCTGCGGGCCATCGCGGCTCCTGTCCCCCGTGCAGCATGGGTCCTGGCCCACCGCGCGGGTGTGACAACAGCCCGAAAAGCCCTCATCAGGTGGCACCCCTCCGGGGGTGCACGGCCCGTCCCGCGCCCGGCGGTTGGACACCGACGCCGCGGACCCGGCTCGGTGGCCAACCACCAGGCGCACCCCGTCCTAGGCCGACACGTGCGCCACCCCGGGCCGGCCGCTCTGCACGTAGACACTGGCCCGCGTCGCGATCGGGGCGCCCGGCACGTCGACGTACGGCACGACGCGGTAGTCGGTGCGCATCTCGCGACGGCCGAGGTGGACCACCTGATATCCGCGCTGGGAGTTGTGGAACTTCATGTGCGGGTTCTCGGCCAGCCAGGTCACCCCGAGCGCGTCCATGTCCGTGCCGTTGCCGCCCGAGCTGATCGACGTGCCGAGGAACTCGGTGCCGATCGTGCGGGAGGCCGGGTCGGCGAAGTTCAGCTTGAGGTCGGCGGCCACGCTGCGGTGCGCGTCGCCGGTGACGACGAGGAAGTTCTCGACGTTCCGCTTCGCCAGACCGTCGAAGAGCCGCTGCCGCGCCGCCGCGTACCCGTCCCAGGTGTCCATGCCGAACGTCTCGGTCGGGCCGCCGGTGTGGTCGGCCTCCATCGCGAAGACCTGGTTACCGAGGACGTTCCAGCGTGCGCGCGACGCGCCGAGGCCCGCCAGCAGCCAGGCTTCCTGCTTGGCGCCGAGGATCTGCCGGTTCGGGTCCCAGCGCAACGACTGGTCGGTGAGTTGCTGGTCGCGGAAGCGCCGGGTGTCGAGCACGTCGAGCTGGAGCAGGTCGCCGAACGTCAGGCGTCGGTAGACCTGCATCTCCGGACCCCTGGGCATGGACGAGCGGCGCAGCGGCAGGTTCTCGTAGTACGCCTGGTAGGCGGCGGCCCGGCGCAGCCGGAACACGGCGGGGTCCTGGTCCGGCTCGGTGTCCGGCTGCGAGTGGTCACCGGCCCAGTTGTTCTCCACGTCGTGATCGTCCGGGGCGACCACCCAGGGCGCCGCCCGGTGCGCCGCCTGGAGTGCCGGGTCGAGTTTGTACTGCGAGTAGCGGATCCGGTAGTCGGTCAGCGCGAACGTCTCCGCCGCCGGGATGTGCGGGCGGCCGATCGTGCCGGCGCCGGCACCCTCGTAGATGTAGTCGCCGAGGTGGACCACCAGGTCCAGGTCCTCCCGGGCCATGTGCTCGTAGGCGGTGAAGAAG
This sequence comes from Micromonospora sp. NPDC048905, assembly GCF_040649655.1. Taxonomy (NCBI): domain Bacteria; kingdom Bacillati; phylum Actinomycetota; class Actinomycetes; order Micromonosporales; family Micromonosporaceae; genus Micromonospora; species Micromonospora sp. NPDC048905. The sequence goes on from NZ_JBEZFV010000004.1 coordinate 76,824, forward strand.
CCGTCGGTGTACGCCTGGCAGCTCGCGAACGCGAAGCTCATCGATTGAAGAGCGGCACCCGGCCGCGGGGCCGTGCGTGTGCGACCGACCGGGCTGACCTGGCCCGCGACACGGAACCGGTACCAGTACACGCGATCCGGCCGCAGGCCGTGCACCTCGGCGTGCACCGAGTGCGCCCAGTCGCCGGTGGCCCGCTCCACGCCGTGCCGCACCACCCGGCGGAACCTCTCGTCCTCGGCCACCTCCCACCGCACGTTCACGGCGCGGTCGGGCATGCCCCCGAGGCCGTCCAGGGCGAGCGGGTCCGGTGCCAGTCGGGTCCAGAGCACGACGCCGTCGGGTGACGGGTCGCCAGAGGCGACACCGAGCGTGAACGCATAGCCGGGCAGCGTGCGGTGGTCGCCCGAGGCGCCGGGGTTCGCCGAGGCGGGCTCGGCCGCCAGGATCGTCGCGCCGGCGGCGACACCTCCCAGGGCGAGGAAGTGACGACGCGGCAGCGTCCGGGGTGACTGCGACATGGAGGGGTACCTTCCGGAGGGCAGACGGTGTTGCGTGTGCTCCCTTGATCCCAACTGTCCGACATGACGCCCGCCGGAACACCCAGTGAACAGGGCCGGGGCATTCCACTGACGACGGTGACACCGCCGGGTCACGGGGAAGCGGCCCGCGCGGCGCCGCTTCCCCCGCGTGCTCCTGGGAGTTGTACGTCTGCGCCGTCACCGTGACGTCGAGGTCACCCGGTCGTCGTGCTCAACCCGTCCAATGCGACAACGAGGACGTGGTCGCGCTGCTCGGAGCGCGGGAAGTGCCCGGAGGCGATGGCGCTGGAGAGCCGCATCACGTCGTCGATCGTCACGTCGGCACGCACCTCGTGCGCCAGCTGCGCGCGCTCCAGCAGCGGTCCGCCCGCCGCGTAGAGCGCCCGCCGACACTCCTGGTACGCGGCGGACTCCCGGTTGAGGCCGGCGGCCAGAGGCTGCTTCGCTCCGATGTATTCCACGAAGCGCCGCAGCCACGCGTACAGGGCGGCACGGGGGGCCAGGGAGCCGACGTCTTCGGCCGCCTCGCACACCGCCTCGACCTCGGTGACGTAGACGTTCTCGATCAGCACCTCGCGGGTCGGGAAGTTCCGGTAGAGCGTCGCGATGCCCACGCCAGCGCGCCGGGCGATCTCCTCGAGGGGAGCGTCGGCGCCCTGCTCAGCGAAGGCGACACGGGCCGCCGCGAGGATCGCGTCGTAGTTGCGCGCCGCGTCCGCCCGGTGTGGGCGGGCCACGCGCAGGTGGGTGAGGGCCGTCACGGTGCCGATGTCTCCCAGTGCCAGCAAACGGAGGCCGCCTATCACTATAGTGATAAGTCGCCTCCACTTATCCGGAGGTCGCCTATCAGTCTAGCCCGAAAGAAGGCAGACCATGTCCCCGACTCCCGCCTCCCGCCGCGGGATCGCCCTGTCGCTCATCCTCGGCTCGCAGCTGATGATGACGCTTGACACCTCGATCATCACGACCGCGCTGCCACACGTGCAGCGGCAGTTCGGTTTCACCCAGTCCGGACTCTCCTGGGTGCAGAACGCCTACGTGCTGGCATTCGGCGGCCTGCTCCTGCTCGGCGCCCGGGCCGGCGACCTCCTCGGCCGCCGCCGCGTCTTCGTCGTGGGGATCGTCCTGTTCACCGCGGCATCCCTCGCCGCCGGTCTCGCGCTGAACGGAAGCTGGCTGATCACCGCCCGTGTTGCGCAGGGGCTCGCCGCCGCGCTCGCGGTGCCCTCCACGCTCGCCCTGCTGGTCGCCGACCACCCCGAGCCGGGGGCCCGCGCCAAGGTGATCGCCCTCTACAGCGCGGTCATCGGCGCCGGCGGCAGCGTCGGGATCGTGATCGGTGGAGTCTTCACCGACCTGCTGTCCTGGCGCTGGGGAATGCTCGTCAATGTCCCGATCGGCATCGCCATCGCGCTCCTCGCCCCGCGGTTCCTGGTCGAGACCGAACGCCGCCCCGGCACCTTCGACCTCGGCGGCGCGCTGACCTCCACCGCCGGCATGACCGCCCTCGTGTACGGCTTCATCCAGGCCGCAGCGGCCGGTTGGAGTGCGCCCACCACCGTGGTCTCGCTGGGCCTCGGCGCCGTCCTCCTGATCGCCTTCGTGCTGATCGAGCACCGGGCGCCGCAACCCATCACCCCGCTGCGGCTCTTCCGCAGCATGGAGCGTTCCGGGGCGTACGCCGGGCGGATCCTCATCGTCGGCGCGACCTTCTCCACCTTCTACTTCCTCAGCCAGTACCTCCAAGAGGTGCTGCACCTCAGCGCCCTGCAGACCGGCTTCGCGTACGTGCCCATCACCGGCATGTTCTTCGCCATGGTCTACGTCATCCGGCCCCTGCAGAACCGGCTCGGCCGTCCCATCCTGCTGGTGGCGTCTCTCGCCATCGCACTGATCGGCATGGCGTGGCTGTCCCGGATCTCGACCGAGTCCAGCTACTTCCCGGACGTGCTGCTGCCGCTTCTGGTGATCGGAATCGGTCAGGGCATCGCGATCATCCTGATGACCCAGGGCGGTGTCGTCGGGGTCGAGCCGCAGGACGCCGGCGCCGCATCCGGGCTGGTAAACGTCGCCCACCAGCTCGGCGGCTCGCTCGGCATCGCGGTCCTGACCATCGCGTACACCCGGGCCAGTGCGACGACCGACCCGACCGCCGGCTTCCACGCGGCCTTCACCGGCGCGGACGTCTTCTTCCTGATCGCACTGGCCTTGGCGGTCGTCGTGGCCATCGCGGGACGTCGTGCCCGGCAGCTCGCGGTTCTCCCCGCTGGCTGAGCGCGCGCGGGCTGTCGGGGCGGTCAGCCCGACAGCCCGCCCTCGCGCCGCCCGGGAGGCCGAGGGTGGTACTCGGGGCAGAGCTTCGCGCTGGCGAACGCCCCCTTCACCGCCGCGGAGAGCGCGGCCATGTCGTACGCGCCGTGGTGCCGCCGGCCGTTGATGAAGAACGTCGGGGTGCCGGTGACGCCGCTGAGGTCGGCGGAGTCGACGTCCTCGGCGACCCGGTCGACGCCCATCCGCTTCACCATGTGCTCCCGGAACTGGTCCGGGTCCAGGCCGAGCTGTACGGCGTAGCCGAGCACGTCGGCAGGGTCGAGTGCGTGCTGGTGCGTGAGGAGCAGGTCGTGCATCTCCCAGAACGCGCCCTGCGCCCCCGCCGCCTCGGCGGCCTCGGCCGCGAGTTGGGCGTGTGAGTGGACGTCGGTGAGCGGCAGGTGCCGCCACACGTACCGGATGTTGGCGAAGTCGGCCAGCAGTTCCCGGACCACCGGCTCGGCCTGCCCGCAGTAGGGGCACTCGAAGTCGCCGTACTCCACGACCGTCACCGGCGCCTCGACCGGCCCCCGCATGTGGTCGCGCTGCTCGTCGACCGGCAGCATCAGGTCGACGATCCCCTCGGTGACGCCCAGCAGAGCCCGGGTGCGCCGTGCCGGCGACAGTCGCCCGGCCGAGCGGAACACCAGCCAGGTGACGAGGGACGCGCCGAGCGTCGCGACGAGGATGCCGAGTTTCGCCTCGTCCAGGGCGGGACCGTTGAGCGCGTGGGTGGCGATCAGGAGGGCGACGGTGAACCCGATGCCGGAGACCGTGCCGACCCCCGCGACGGCGAGCCAGCCCACCGGCGGGCGGAACCGGTTGCCGCTCAGCCGGGCCACCAGCCACGACGTGGTCAGGATCCCGGCCGGCTTGCCGACGACGTACGCGACCACGACGCCGAGCGTGACCGGGGAGGTCACGGCCCGGGCCAGCAGCTCGCCGTCGACCACGATTCCGGCGTTCGCCAGTGCGAAGAGCGGCACGACCACATAGCTCGCCCACGGATGGAAGAGAGTCTGCAGCCGCTCGTTCGGCGACACCGCCGAGGTGAGCCCGGCTCGGGCCATCCGGGCGAGCTGCGGGGTGGGCTGTTCCCGGAAGAGGCGGAACTGGTCGGTTGCCCGCTGCAGGTCGCCGCGACCGGGGGCATAGGCGTAGGTCAGCAACCCCATCACCAGACCCACCGCGACCGGGTCGACACCGGATTTCGAGACGGCGACCCAGGCCGCCACCCCCAGCAGCGCGTAGATCGGCCCGAACCGCACGCCGCTCCCCCGTACCAGCAGGACGACGGCGAAGATGCCCACCGCGACGAGCAGCGCCATCGGCGAAGGATGCTTCGGGTAGGCGATCGCGAGCACCACGATGGCCAGCACGTCGTCGACGACCGCGACGGTCAGCAGGAAACCCCGCAGCCGGTCGGAGAAGCGCGGCCCGAAGACGGCCAGCGCGCCGAGCGCGAGCGCCGTGTCCGTGGCCATCACCGCCCCCCAACCCGCGGCGGTGGTGTGCCCGGAGTTGATCGCGAGATAGATCCCGATCGGCAGGAGCATGCCGCCGAAGCCGGCCAGCATCGGCAACGCCAGTCGACGCCGCTCCCGCAACTCGCCGATGTCGAACTCGCGGCGCAACTCCAACCCGGCCACCAGGAAGAAGAAGGTCATGAGGCCGCTGTTGACCCAGGTACGCAGGTCGTGTGACAGGGACCAGTCGCCGAGCTGGACCGACAACGACGTGTTCCAGAGCGACTCGTACGACCGGACGTGCAGATTGGTCCACGCGAGAGCCACCACCGCGGCGACCAGCACCAGCCGGGCACCCCCGGTCTCGGTACGCAGGAACGCGCGCAGCGGAGCGTTGAACCGCCCCTCCCAGGCGGTTCGGCTGCTCCATCCCCGGTGCGTGTCGTCGCTCGTCACGGAGACAATCCTTGTCGAACTGATCTCGACGCGGCGGTGAATCGTCCACCGCGTACGGCGTCGGTGGGGAGGGACCAACCACGCGATCATCGCGACCCGGCTCATGGTGTGGCTCGCCCAGGGCGGTGTCCCGGCGGAACACATCGCCCAAGCAGTCGGGCTACGCATACCGGGTCGTGACGGCGGCGTCGGTGGACGGATTCCAGACCTGGTCGTCTGGAGCAAGGCTCAGGCAGACGGCGTGTGGCTGCCGGTCGCCGACGTGCTCCTCGTGATCGAGATCGTCTCCCCCGGCTCCGAGGGGGTCCTCAACACGCGTCCGGAGGAGCACGGTCTCGGCTGAACGTGTCGTGACCCTCGTCAGGCGCGGGTGAGACGACCGTCCTGGTCGACGCGGAGGCGACCGCTGGTCACGGCGACGTGCAGCCCGTACCGGAGCAGTTTGTCGATCTTTTCGGTGCGGCGGCGATAGCCGAGCCGTTCCAGGCCGGCGCGCAGCAACCGCTCCTCGTCCATGCTCGGTACGCCCTGGAGTACGTGCACGAGGGCGTTGGCCACCTCCTCGGGTGGCACCTCCTCGAACGCGCGGTCGTTGCTCGCCTGCGTGACCCGGTACGCGCGGTACGTCCGCGGGTCGGCGTCCTCGGGCCAGGCGTACCGGCTCACGGTCGGGTGAGCGTGCAGGCGGCGGGAGTCGACGAGCGACAGGACGGCGACACGCCGGTCCTCCCGGGTCCGGAGGAAACCGAACCGGGCGAGGGCGAGGCGGGCGAGGCGGTGCTGCTCGATGGGTCCCTCCGCCTCGATGATCTCGCGGAGCGCGTTCCGCATCAACTCACGTACCCGCCGGTCGGTGGCCAGGAGGTCGAGGTCGGCCTGGTCGCCGAGCGGCGTGGGCACGTACGGCACGAACGGGCTCACCGTGCTGGTGTCCCCATCGGAGGCCGCCGTGACCTGGGGTGCGGTGGTCGCGGGTGCGGTGGCTGCGGCGGCGAGCGCGTTGACCGGCGGCGCCGAGACATCCGGGACGGGCTCGTCGTCCACGGCGAGGCGCGGCTGGGGCAGCTCGGCCGTCGCGGTCTGGTGCGGCGGCTCCACGTCCGCCTCGGAGCGCGGCTGCGGCAGCGCGATGGCCCCGGGCGGCGCGGCAGCCGCCGACGAGTCGGTTTCCGGTTCGGCGGTCGCGGGGGCGTCGGCCCGGGTGACCGCCTCGCCGACCCGGTCGAGCAGCGCCGACCGGTCGTGGATCCACGCCGGCAGCCAGAACCGCACGACCTCCGGCCAGCCCATGATCGAGCGCAGGAGCGCGGGCGCCGAGTCCCGGTCGGCCACCGTCGGGCGTGCGCTCCAGTCCGGGCCGTCGAGCATGACGGCGACCTGCCACCGTGGTGCGCCTGGTCGGCGTACCGCGATGTCCACGGTGAAGTCGGAAAGGCCGTGCGAGGTACGGACCTCGTGGCCGCGGTCGCGCAGCGCCGCGGCCACCTCGTCGCGGATCCGACTGCGCCGCTCGGTGCGGTCGGTGGCGAGGTCGCCCAGGCGCTCCGCGCCGGCGGCGGCCATCTCGCAGTACGCGCGCAGGTGCTGGGTGCCCAGCGCGGACGTGCGGGACAGGTCGATGTCGGACGGGTCGAAGGACGAGTAGAGGACGACCTGGCGGCGGGCGCGGGTGATGGCCACGTTGAGCCGCCGTTCGCCGCCGGCCTGGCTCAGCGGGCCGAAGTTCAGCGGAAGCTGACCGGTCTCCGGGCTGGTGGAGAAGGCCAGGGAGAACAGGACGACGTCCCGCTCGTCGCCCTGCACGTTCTCCAGGTTCTTCACGAAGATCGGCTCCGCGACCGCGCCGGACAGGTGCTCGCGGATGATCGGATCGGCGCTCTCCTCCAGCAGGTTGAGGATGAGGTCGCGCTGCTGGATGTTGAAGGTGACCACGCCGACGGACTGGGTGGCGGTCGCCGGGTCGTGCAGCCGCCGGGTGATGTCCCCGAGGATCGCCCGCGCCTCGACCTCGTTGGTGCGGGATCCGCCCCGGTCGTACCGGCCGTCGACGCGCCGCCAGCTGACGCCCGCCTCGCTGGCGGCACCGGGCGACGGGAGGCTGGACAGTTTGTTGTCGTAGTAGTAGCGGTTGGAGAAGGCGATGAGTGACTCGTCGTGACTGCGGTAGTGCCAGGAGAGCCACCGTTGCGGCAGTCCCGACTCGACGGCCTCGCCGAGAATGCTCTCCAGGTCCTCCGGCACGGGACCGTCACCCTCGTCGACCTCGTCCGGGCTGTGGCTGGCCTGCATGATGCTGCTCGGTGGCATCTGCCGGGAGTCGCCGACCACCACCACGGCGCTGCCCCGACCCATCGCGCCGATCGCCTCCGCCACGCGGATCTGCGAGGCCTCGTCGAAGATGACCAGGTCGAAACGTTGGCTCCCCGGTGCCAGGAAGTTCGCCGCGGACGCGGGGCTGACCAGAACGCACGGGGTCAGTGCGAGCACCGCGTCCGGGTACTGCTCGAACAGTTCCCGGAAGGACCGCCCGCCGCGCTTGCGGCGAAGCTCCGCCGCGAAGTCGGCGAAGCGGCCCCGCCGGTCGGTCGGGCTGAAGGGGCGGCGACGGACCAGCACCGACGGCAGCTGCGTGGGCAGCGCGGACCGCAGCTCACCGGCGGCCGCCTCGAACTGGCTGATCTCGTCGTCGTGCAGTTCCGCGTCGAAGTACTGCAGGCCGCCGGCCCGGACCCGCTCGGCGAGGGACGCCGTCGCGACTCCCCGCCGGTAGACCTCCTCGGCGAGACGCGCGGGCACCTCGGCACGCAGCAGTTGGTCCCGATAGTCGGTGAGACCGGCGGAGGCGAGCACGTCGGCGTGGGCCAGGACGGTCGCCCACCGGCGCAGCGGGAACAACTCCTCGCTCCGCAACTCGTGCAGCCAGGTCGCGCCGTCGCGCTGCCAGGCGTCCACCCAGTGCGCACCGGCGGCCCACCGGGCCAGCTCGGCCGCACCGGAGCGCAACACCCCGCGCCAGGCCCGCCACCGCGAGGCGAAGCGGTCGAGCACCACCGCGTCGGCATCGGTGCACCCGCCGTCGAACAGCTCCCAGGCTCGCGGGTGCCGGGTCAGGAGCGTGCGGCCCACCCGGGTCGCCTCGATCGCCTCGGTCAGCCGCTCCTGCGCGGCGGGGTCGGTGGGCTGCCACCGCGACAGCCGCAGCCCGCCCACCGCGCCGACATGCTGGTGGAGGGCCGCCGCCTGCGCCTGGGCGGCGACCAGCCGACCGGTGGTGACCTCCACCCGATCCACGTCGAGCGTCGCACCGGCGACCAGGTGCACCGCCAGCAGATCCGCGACGGCCTGCCGCCGCTTGCGCTTGCCGAACAGCTTCTTCGCCGCCTCCTGGGCCGCCGCGTGCCAGGCGGCCAGCTCCGGTCGAGCGAACACGTCCGGCCGGAAGGTGGCCAGCTCACCGGCGAAGCCCTGCCGGAAGGCCGCCAGGTCCGCCTGGAGCCGGGCCACCGCCTCGTCCCACCGTCGGTCGCCGGCGTGCAGGGTGGTCTGCCGGTCCGGCAGCAGTCCGCGTACGGCGAGCCAGGCGCCCGCCTGTAGCTCGCTCACCGTTTCCGGGGCGGGCAACGTCCGCAGCAGCTCGACCAGGTGCGGGTGGGCGGCGAGGTCGGCACGGAGGCGTTCGAGCTCACCGGCGATCTCGGTGACCGCGTCGCCGTGCAGCCCGTCGAGAGTGCGGCAGCCGCTGAGCGCCCACGGGTGCGCCGCCCGGAGTCGCGCCGATCGTGCGGCCGCCGGGAACTCCCGCAGGGTCGTCTCGACCTGTACGCGTGCCGGGGCGGGTGCGTGCAGGTAGGCCACCGGGATCGGGGCGACCGGGCCGTCGCCGTACGCCAGGGTCTGCTCGTAGGCCGACCAGAGCGACAGCCCGACGGGGTTGGCGGTGTGCACCTGGGCCGGGTAGTCGGCCAGTGGCGCGAGCCGCGTCCGGTAGGCCGTCTCGACGGCCGTCCACGTGCCGTCGCCGCCCTGGTCGTACTGGTCCAGTGCGTCGCGCAACTGCTGGCGGATCGCGTTGAGGGACTGCTTACGCCCGTGCAGGTCCAGCGCGAACGGCCCGAGGCCGACCTGCTTGAGGCGGCGCTTCACCACCTCCAGTGCGGCCTGCTTCTCGGCGACGAAGAGCACCGACCGGCCCGCGCCGACCGCCTGGGCGATCATGTTGGTGATGGTCTGGGACTTGCCGGTGCCCGGCGGACCCTCCAGGACGAAGGAGTGGCCGCGCTCGGCGCGCACGATGGCCTGCATCTGCGACCCGTCGGCGGGGATGGGCAGGTGCAGGTCGGCCTCGTCGACGGCGATCTCGACGTCGTGCTCCGGGCGGGCAGGATCGTCGAACGTGGCGCCGGAGGACTCGACCAGGTGCCGGACGACCGGGTTCTCCAGAAAGCGGGGCCAGTGGTCGGTGAGGTCCCGCCACATCTGGAAGGTGGAGAACTGCAACAGTCGAAGGCTGGCGGTCTCGTCGATGCGGTAGTTGAGCCGGTTGTCGAGCAGCCCGGCGTTGATCGCCGCGAGGGTCTTGGCGATGTCGATGCCGTGCTCGTCGAGGACCGGTCGCTCCAGCTCCGGGATCCGCACGCTGTGCCTGACCCGCAACCACTCGACCAGGCAGTGGTTCGGACTGGCGACCTCGGTGCCGTCGATGACCATCGCGTACGGGCGACGGCCGCTGCCGCCCTCGATGCGCACCGGCAGGAGGAACAGCGGCGCGTACGCCTCTCCCCCGGTCGTCTTCGTGTGCACCAGGGTGCCGATGGTCAGGTAGAGGTAGTTGCTGCCGGTCTCCTGCTCCATCGTGCGCGCCTCGCGTTGCAGCGCGCGCATCGCGGTCTTGTAGCGGGCGTCGGTGACCGCGCCGTAGACCCGCCGGTCGGTACGCAGCTCCCGGGTGAGGATCTCGGCGTCGAGGTCCTGCGCCCGACGCGTCCCGGCCAACTCGTGGACGTGACTGATGGCGTCCTGCGGGATGACCTGCACCTGGCGGCCGTCGTGGATGAGGTCGTCGAGCAGGGCCAACGCACCCGCCGGCACGTGCAGGTCCAGACCACGGCCCCGCTTGGGCAGGTTGAGCAGCGGATTACGCAGGCTCAGGTCGAGCAGCGACTTCTTCCACTGCTGGACGCGCGCCGGCGACCCGTCGGACTGCTGCGGCACCTCCTCGCCCTCGTCGGCGAACTGGCGCAGCCGCGCGGCGGCGACGCCGGGAGGCAGGTCGAGGGACGCTGTTGTCGCGGGCGTCGCCTCGGCTGTCTTCGGCGTCGCCTCGCTGTCTACCGCGGCGGGCAGGGGGCGGATCCCCGAGCGATGGGCCAGGTGCACGTCGACGACGCCCTGCACGCGCTCGCCGTCGCCGCGGAAGTGGCCGAGCCCGACGCGTACCGCCTCGGTGAAGGTCGCCGACTGCGCGCCCGGCCCGATGCGGGTCAGCTCGACCGGCACGGCCCGGCCCGAGTCCACCATGGAAACCAGCAGGTTGGTTTCGGTCACCGCGGCCGAGCCCAGCCGCTCCTCCTCCAGCAGGAAACCGCCGAACGCGTGCCCCGCGCCGATGAAGACGAGCGGGTGCAGCCCCGCCGCCTCCAGACACGCGGCGTACGTGACGGACAGGTCGAGGCAGTTGCCGAGCCGACCGTCGAGCACCGCCGCCGTCGTGCGCACCTTCTGGCCGGTGTTCTCGAAGGACGCCGGCAGGGTCTGGTAGGTGATCTCGAGTTGGCGCAGCGCCTCGTACACCGCGCCGGCGATCAGCGCCGCCCGCTCGGAGCCCTCCTGGTAGCCCTGCAGCGAGCCGGAGCCGGTCTTTGCGAGCAGGAGTTGGGCGGCGGCCCGTAGCACCGCCTCCACCGCCCTGGTGTTCGGCTGCACGAAAGCCGCCAGGCTGTCGTACAGGGCGGGGCTGTTGAACCACTCGTTGTGCGCCAACACCCTGGACGGGGCGACAAGCGTCAGTGCCTGCTCCTGCGCCTGCACCTGGAGGGTGTAGTCGACCGGGAACGCCTCGTCGGTGCGGTACAGCAGCGTGCGGTCGGGTGTGAAGTCGCGGAAGTCGTCCCAGCTCGTGCTCGCCCCGGGCCGTAACGGCTGGGTCAGCGTCCGTACCCACGGCTCGGTCAGCGCGCCGTCCGGACCGCGCAGTTCCAGCGTCAGTGTGACGTCGGTCAGCGGCACCACGCCTCGGTTGACGAGCGTGAGGTGACGGACCAGCGGCACCCGGTTGTGCACCAGGGCGGCGTTGATCGCCGGCTGCACGAGCAGCCCGACCTCGAGCTGGTCGTCGTCGGCGGTGAACTGCGCGAAGACGCTGTCGGACATGGCGTTTCTCCAGGTGGGGAGACCAGGTGGGCCAGCCTAGCGGCCACCTTGGCCGCCTGGGGGGATCCCCTCTTCGCGCCCGCTTTCAGAGGCGAGGCCGCGTCAGAGCCCAACTCGACGTCGGCCGCAATCTCTGTCAGCTCCTTCGGCCAGGCTGACGCACTGCAGAGAAAAGGACGGAGCTGACCACTCCACGAGTAACCCCCCTTCGCCAAGGCACTGCCCGTGCCATGGCCCCCGGGCCACGAACAGCGGGGATAGGCCGCGGGTCAGGCCTCTGGTTGTACGGCCTGCCCGTAGAACCAGCGGAGATGCTCGATGAGCGCCTCGCGAGCCTTAACGTTGACGAGGATGTCCAGAGGGAACCCGGGGCGGAGCGCGAGCTTGGCTGCCGCGATATTCACGCCCTCCAACTCGTTCAACCGCTCGCGGAATTGCTTCCGCAACTCGATGTCGTCGAACGGTGGCCGGGTGCTCAGGTGCTGGAACACTATCTCGAACTTACCGCTCGGGTAGATCGTCGCGGGCCAGATGTTGCCCAACTCGTGGTCCTTGCCACGCGCCATGAGGAAGCACGAGGTCTCGCCGCCGGTGCCATAGAACAACATGCCGCCCATCCCGGCCCAGGCTTCGAGCACCGCGACCGTGCCGTGCGCGACCTGCGCATGCTGAAGGTCCCTCAGCTGTTCGAGGAAGCGGTCGTCCAGCGGATTGTTATGTCGGGACCGTGGACGCAGGAGTTGGCCGGGCCCGTCCTGCTGCGGCATCCCGGCAAGTTGGGCCAGTTCCTCGACACCGATCCGCTGAGCCTGGCTGGCCCGACCATACGTGTCGAAGTCGACACCCTCCTCGCGCAGCAGGTCGTGCGGGTCGTCGGTGCGGGACGGCTCAAGCCAGCGGAAGTTCGGGGCTAGCACGCCCTCGGCCTGGAGCACCCGGTGTGCGTTCGGTGCGGCATGGTGGGCGAGCCGGGCACCGACAGAGACAGGGTGACTGCCGATCAGCGCGGCCAGATCACCGTACGCGGTCCACGAGCCGGCGGGCAGCGCGGCGAGCGCCGTCTTCATGACGTCCCAGGGCACCTCGGACTTGTTGCCCGCCTCCTCGGTGGGCCCGGGCCAGGTGGCGATGATCCGTTCGGCGAGCCCGTCGGCGCGCGCGTGGATCTCGGGGCGTCCCCAACGCTTCTGGTCGGCGATCTCCCGGCTGAGCGCGATCCCACTCTTGCCGAGTTGGGTCCGCTTGACAAGGAAAGAGCTGTTGCTCAGTTCCGAGTTGTAGCCGGTCAGGGTGAGGTTGCCCAACGTGTGCACAAGGGCCTCGTGCACCTCGGCGAAGCTCTCTTCGCCCTGCAGGTCCTCGCTCAGCATCTGCCGCCACTCCGCGGTCGGGCTCTGCGGCATGACGTGTTCGATGGTGAGCGACTGCGGCGCGACCGGCTCCTTGCTGCCGTACGACTCCTCCAGCCACTGAAGCACCAACTTGCGCTGGGTCGCCCGCCCGTTGAGGTAGAACGGGATGGACCGTACCGCCTCGCGCAGGCTGACGTCGGTGGCGTAGTACTTGCGGCCCACCGACAAGAACGCCCGGACCGCCTCGTCGACGGGCAGATCCTTACGCATGTCGGTCACGATGCGCAGCAGGACCCGGTTGATGCTCGCGGTGGCGCGACCGATGAGCAGACGGCGAATGAAGTAGCTCTCGACGTACAGCATCGCCGAGGCAATCTGCTCCGACGTCGCCGTTCCCTGCTTGCGGCGGTCCAGCAGGTGCAGCAGGAGCGGCAGGACGGTGGTGGTGTCCCAGGCGTTGAGCCGGGCCAACCGCCGCCGTACCTCCGGGTCCGGCTCCTCCTCGGGATGCAGGATGATCCGCAGGAGGGCGCCGAGGCGGCAGAATCGGCGCACCTCGGCTTCGATCTCCGCCTCGGTGTGCAGGCCGTTCAGCCTCGCCTGCTGCCCGACGTAGGTGTCGGTCTGTTTGACCTCGGGGTTGCGGTGCACCATGTCGAGCCAGAACAACTGCTCCATTTCCCCGGCGTCCAACTGCTTCTGCAGGGGGAACCACAGCGAGTCGTAGACCGCCTCGCCACGGTTGGGCAGGCGCATGAACAGGTAGTTGCGCAGCAGGTCAGCCTGGGTGAGTTTCAGGCCGGTGTTGTTGAGCGACTCGAAGATCCGATAGACGTTGTCGCCGGACTGCGCAACAACCGAGACCAGCGCCATCCCCGAGATGACCGCGTCCTCAATGCGTTCGATATCCAGCGGGTCGTCCGGGTCGTCGACGGCGACGAGTTGGGCCGCGAAGAACCGGTACGCCGCACCCACCTGGTCGCTGCCGCCGGCCTGAGGCGTCGCTTCGAGGCAGGCCTCGTAGGCGGTGCGGTCGGCCTGGGTGGGAACGAGCTTCAACCGATGAGTCGGCTTGTACTTGTTGATCAGGTATTCCTGGTTGATGCGGTCTCGGTGGTCTGGACCCTCATGTGTGGCGCGGTGGTCGCGGATGGCGCAGAGCAGAATGGACAGCGTGGTGAGACGTTGCTGACCATCCACCACAAGGAATTCGGAGACCGCCGGGCCTAGGGTGGGGCTGGGCGCGAGCACAAGCGAGCCGATGAAGTGCGTGAGGTTATGGTTTTCGACTCGCTCCTCGGCCAACTTACGGATGTCGTCCCAGAGTCGTCTGAGTTGCGAGTCCGTCCACGAGTAGGTCCGTTGGTACAGCGGCACCCGATACTGCTTCGCGCCTTCGAGCAACTCCCGCAGCGTCGTCTCGTGTGCCGCAACCATGTGCGCTCCCCTCGTCCCTGGCGTAATCCGGCCAGCCAACCAGACACCCGAATCGGATCAACGCCTCAGTCAAAAACGCGACTTCTCTGTTCGGCCACGGCAAGTCGGCGCGGTACCGAGTTCGCCGCACAGATGCTGACCAGCCTCAGCATCGCCGCCGGTCAGCGGGGGAGCTCCGCCTCGTCGGCGAGGACGCCTAGCCGGGAGCAACACCCGCACGTCTCTTCATCTCGGCACAGAGTTCAGTTCGCGCGATCGACCACCGGGAACGCCGGTCAACCCGCCCGGTAGGAGAGGTAGTAGCCCTCGTACGGCCAGCTGTGGAAGTTGTTGAGCTCGGACGCAGCGCCGGTGCAGTCGGAGGTCCGGTAGCCAGAGACGGATCCGAAGCCGTTCCAGCCGATCGCCCAGATCGCCTCGGCCGGGACCGGGCGGCAGATACCGTCGGGCGTGGCCTGCCTGCCGACGATGATCTGCGTGTAGGCCTGGTAGAAGACGAGGCCGGTGTCGGGAACCTTGAGCGTCTCGGCAGCGGCTGCGGGCGACGCCGGCATCGTCACGGCCAGTGTGGTGATCAAGGCGGCGGCGAGACCCGCAGCGATTCGGCTGGTAAATCTGCGCATGGGCTTCCCTTCCTAGCGGTGTTCAGGGACGGGACCGGAGCTCGATCAGCTCAGGGAGATATTTACTTGCATCGATTATGTTCCCCGTGTCAAGCAACCTGCCGCTGAGCGCTGTCGCTGAGCGTCCCGAACGCAGGGCTGGCTGCGAACTGGTCGCCTGCCATCCGAGCCGCGGGGGCGCTCGGAGGCGGCCGGGTCGGCCGGCGGCCGGTTCTTGACGATGCAACTTTCCCGCGGTAGCGTAAGTTAATTCATTCCCATCAATGGAAGTGGGTAGCTGTGCTGTTGAAACCCTTCGCCATCGCCGGGGTCATCGCAGGTGTGCTGGCCGTTGCACCCCCCGCCTCGGCGGCACCCCAGTCGGGGGCCGGCGTCTACCCGCCCGGGAACTGCCAGCCGGGCACATTCTGCGTCTGGCCCCACTGGGATCACCCGAACGGGGTTCCTACGGCGACTCCGTCCCTGGTGACCACCACGGAGTGGAGCGGCAATATCACGGGTTTCAACTACTACAACTACACGAACCGGAACGCCGAGATTAGCTGGTCGTTCACCACCCAAGGGAGGACCTTCACCGGCACGGACTGTGCTCCTCCTGGTGACGGATTCTTCTACGTTCCCATGACCGTGACGAAGGTGAGTTGGCGGACGCACGTCTGCTGAATCCCGCCGTCTTCTGCGTCGCCCGGGGTGCTCGTCCCGTCGCGTGTGCTCGACATTGACCCACCGTCGCCCCGCATCTCGTGCGGGTAGGGTCCCAATCATGACGATTCCCCACCTCACGGCAGCTGACGGGACCACCCTGCCGGCGATCGGGCTCGGCACGTACCGACTGAACGGCTCGGCCGGTGTCGACGCGATCGGGCAGGCGATCCGGGCGGGTTACCGGTTGATCGACTCGGCGGTGAACTACGAGAACGAGGGCGCGGTCGGCCGGGCCGCCCGGTCGGCGGGTGACGTGCGGGACGAGCTGGTCGTCACCTCGAAGCTGCCGGGGCGGCACCACCGCTACGACGAGGCGCTGACCACCATTGAGGAGAGTGTGTTCCGCACCGGTCTCGACCACGTCGACCTGTACCTCATCCACTGGCCGAACCCCAAGACCGACCTGTACGTGCAGGCGTGGCGGGCGCTGATCGAGGCGCGTGAGCGTGGCCTGGTCCGGCACATCGGGCTGTCCAACTTCCTGCCGGAGCACATCGAGCGGCTGGTGGCCGAGACCGGGGTCGCCCCGGTGGTCAACCAGATCGAGGTGCACCCGTACTTTCCGCAGCAGGAGGCGATCGACTACCACCGCGAGCACGGGATTTTGGTGCAGGGTTGGAGCCCGCTCGGCCACGGCAACGACCTGCAGGAGCATCCCGTCGTCGTGGAGATCGCGACGGCACACGGTGTCAGCCCGGCACAGACGATCCTCGCCTGGCACGTGGCTCGTCAGGTGATTCCGCTGCCCAAGGCCGCTTCCCCGCAGCGGCAGGTCGAGAACCTGGACGTCTTCGACATCAAGCTCACCGACGCGCAGGTCGAGGCCATCACCGCGCTGGGCCGCCCGGACGGGCGGCTCGCGGACCAGGACCCGGCGGTGTACGAGGAGTTCTGATCGCCCCGACCACGCTCGGCCTGGACCACGGAACGTGACGTCTGAGGGATCGGACGCGGTGGTGAGCGTGATGACTCACAGGCATCTTGATGCCGCACAGTCATCACGCTCGTCACCACATTGCCCGGCTGTTCCAGGGCGCTCGGATGTCGGCGGGACGAACGCTCAGACGAGCCCGCCGAGCGCCGGGTCGCTGATGCTGTCCTTGCCGTTTTCGACATGACCCGCGCAGCGGTACGCGAAGTCGGCGTCGCCCGCGACGGAGACCGTCAGGTCGTACCAGCCGTGGGTGCGGGCGAGCGCCCACGTCGCGCGCTCGGTCTCGCCGGGGCGCAGGGACAGCTTCACCGGGCGGGAGTTGTATCCGTCCCGGACGGTCACCTCGACCCGCTTCGACCCGCGGTTCTTGAGGGTGAGGGCGAGCTTGTAGTCCCGCTCGTCGTAGGCGGGGGCGACGTCGAGGTGGGACCGGCCGTCGGTGAACCGGCGGAAGAACCCGTTCGGCCCGTGCACCGACAGGTCGTAGCCGGAGGTGACCGGCCAGGTGTCGGTCAGGTGCTTGCCCGCCTCGACGGTGTAGCTGCGCGGGGCGTCCGCGCTGCCGGCCAGGCGGACCTGGAAGACCGCGGCGACCTTGCCGGAGTTGCGGAAGTCGATCCGGAGCGCGCCGTCGTCGACCCGGGCGTCGGCGTGCAGGGTGTACGGGATCGCGCGCGCCGGACGTACCCCGTGCTCCTGCTTCGGTAGCCGCTGGTCGGCCGGCGGGACCGGCACCTCGTCGGGGTGCCGGATCAGCTCCTCGGGCTTGAAGTCGTCGGTGTCGGGCAACCTGACCTCGCGCGAGCGGTTCGGGTGCCGGAAGTCGAAGGCCGTGGTCAGGTCACCGACGACGGCGCGCCGCCACGGGGTGATGTTCTGCTCGATCAGGTCCGGGCGGCCGTGCCCGAACCGCGCCTCCAGGAACTTGATCAGTGAGGTGTGGTCGAAGAGCTGCGAGTTCACGTAGCCGCCCCGCGTCCACGGCGAGACGATGACCATCGGCACCCGGATACCGAGGCCGTACGGCCCGGCCGGGTGGTCGGCGTCGCCCGGGAAGATCTCGTTGGTGGTGGGGACCGTCGACTGCCCGTGCTCGCGGGTCTGCGGGGGCGTCGGCGGGACCACGTGGTCGAAGAAGCCGCCCTCCTCGTCGTACGTGACGAAGAGCGCCATCTTGCTCCACACCTCGGGGTTCGAGGCGAGGATGTCGATGACCTGCGAGATGTACCAGGCGCCGAAGGCCGGCCCCCAGTTCGGGTGCTCGGTGTACGCCTCGGGCGCGGTGATCCAGGAGACCTCCGGCAGGCGTCCCGCCTCGACGTCGGCGCGGAAGTCGGCAAGCAGCGCCTCCGGGTCGCGACCCTGGGTCCTGATCTCCGTGCCGGTCTTCGCCTTCTCGGCCAGCGGCGTCCCGGGCTGCGCGTTCTGGTACTGGTGGAAGTAGAGCAGCGAGTTGTCGCCGTAGTTGCCGATGTACGGGTCGTTCGTCCAGCCCCACGACCCGGCGGCGTTGAGGCCGGTGCCGACGTCCTGGTAGATCTTCCAGGAGATGCCGTTGCGCTCCAGCCGCTCCGGGTACGTCGACCAGTCGTAGCCGGCCTCCGCGTTGGTGATGACCGGGCCGCCGCCCTTGCCGTCGTTGCCGACCCAGCCGCTCCACAGGTGATAGCGGTTCGGGTCGGTCGGCCCCATCAGCGAGCAGTGGTAGCTGTCGCAGACGGTGAACGCGTCGGCGAGCGCGTAGTGGTAGGGCAGGTCCTGGCGGGTGTGGTAGGTCATCGCCGTGACGCCCTTGTTCGGCACCCACCCGTCGAACCGGCCGTCGTTCCAGGCGGCGTGGCCGTCGTTCCAGCCGTGCGGCGGGTCCGGCAGGAAGGTCTGACCGAGATCCTTCACCTCGGGGCGGAACGGCAGCAACTCGTCGTCGCCGTTGGGTTGGTGCCAGACGTCCTTGCCGGACGGCAGTGTCGCCGGATGGGGGTCACCGAACCCGCGTACGCCGCGCATGGTGCCGAAGTAGTGGTCGAAGGAGCGGTTCTCCTGCATCAGGATGATGACGTGCTCGACGTCCTTGATCGAGCCGGTCCGGTTGTTCGCCGGGATGGCGAGCGCCTTGCTGAGGTCCAGCGGGAGCGCCGCGCCGATCGCGGGTGCGCCCATCGCCTTGAGGAAGGTACGTCGATCTACCGTGCCCATAACTCCGCCTTTGTGCGACCTGTCGAGAAACTGGCGACCGGACGCTATCGTCGACGGGTTGACGGCAGATGACAGTAGTTAGTTCGTTTTACGACCATTCGACGACCGGCTCCGCGCCGCGCTCGGGCTCATCCCGTGCACCCGCTTGAAGGCGGCGCTGAAGCCGAAGGCGTCCGCGTACCCGAGGTGTCTCGCCACGGCGGCGACCGTCGCCGTGGAGTCGGCAAGCATGTCGGCCGCCAGGGTCATGCGCCAGTCGGTCAGGTAGGTCAGCGGCGGTTCGCCGACCAACGCGGTGAACCGCGTGGCCAGTGTGGACCGGGAGACTCCCGCCTGCGCGGCCAGACTGGCCAGCGTCCACGGCCGGCCCGGCGCGTCGTGCATGGCGCGCAGCACCGGACCGACGGTGTCGTCGCCCAACGCCCGGTACCAGCCGGGAGCCTCGGCCTCCGGTTGGTCGAACCAGTCCCGCACCGTGCACACCAACAACCAGTCCAGGAGACGGTCCAGCACGACCTGCCGGCCGGGCCGACAGGCGTCGAGCTGCGCGTCCAGGTAGTCGCGTAGCGCGGCACAGTCCTGGTCGTCCGGGACGACAAGCACCGGCGGCAGCGCGCTCAGCAGTCGCTGGGGCACCAGAGCGCGCACGTGGTACACCCCGACCAGCAGCACCAGACGGTCGGCGGGATCCGTGCCCGCCGGCGCGGACGTGCCGGTGTGACCGCGCCGCACGTCCCGCAGCTCCCCCGGCTCGAAGCTCGACCGTGGCTCGGCGGAGAAGACGAACGGCGCCGGGCCGCGCACGGTGGCGGCCTCCCCGACCCGGACCAGGCGAGGCTTGTCGCTCTCGGGGTGGGAGATCCACCCCTCGCCGCGCATGGGCACACAGAGCGTCAGTGGGGCGCCGTCGGTGAACCGCAGCGCTCCCGGCGGAGTCAGCACCGACCGGCCGAAGGCCGCACCTTCGGCGTGCACGCCCCGCAGCAGACTGTCGAACGGGTCCATGACATCGACGATAGGTCGCCGACGACCGGGCTCGGACGATCGGACATGCGCGGCGTACGACAGCACATGGACCGGTGCGCGGCGGCCGAGTTGACTGGTAGCCATGACGACAGACGCGGGTTCGATCCTCGTGCTGGCCGGGACCGGCAAGACCGGTCGCCGGCTGGTGCGGACGCTGCGGGCGGCGGGTCAGCAGGTCCGGGCCGCCTCCCGCTCCGGTGAGGTGCGGTTCGACTGGTCGCGGCAGGCCACCTGGGGACCGGCCCTGGACGGAGTCTCGGGGGTCTATCTGCTGGCTCCGGAGGACCCCGCGTTGGCCCCCGGCTTCGTGGCACAGGCGGTCGACTCGGGTGTCGGCCGTTTCGTGGCGCTGTCCGGGCGCGGGATCGACCGGGTCAGCGACTTCTCCCCGGGCATGGTCGCCGCGGAGGAGGCGGTGCGGAAGTCCGGCGTCCGGTGGACGATCATCCGGCCGAACAACTTCAGCCAGAACTTCAGCGAGGACCTGTTTCGCCAACCGCTGCTCGACGGTCGGCTGGCCCTGCCGATCGGTGACACCCCGGAACCGTTCGTCGATGCCCAGGACATCGCCGACGTGGCCGCGACGCTGTTGACGTCACCCGGTCACCACGAACAGGTGTACGACCTGTCCGGTCCGCGTGCGCTCACCTTCGCCGAGGCGGTGGCGACGATCGCCAGGGAGTCCGGGCGTTCGATGCGCTACGTGGAGCTCACGGCGGAGCAGTACCAGGCCGAACTGCTCGCCGAGGGTTACCCGGAGGAGACCGCCACGGCGCTGAACGCCCTGTTCGCCGGGATGCGGGCGGGACATCTCGCCGAGCCGGCCGACGGGGTGCGTCGGGTTCTCGGACGTGATCCGCTCGACTTCGACAGCTACGCCGCTCGGGCCGCGGCGGCCGGAGCCTGGTCGTAGCTCCGGGAGCGTGCGAGCGGGGTAACGGGTGATCTGCCCGCATACCGGGAGCACCCCGACGTACGGTGAGATCGTGCCGACAAGAGACGTACTCACCAAGGCTGACCTGGCTGAGCTGCGCCGCTCGGCGCTCGGGACGGCCGACCCGCTGGGTGTCGCCGCCGACGTCGCCGAGGCGGCGGAGCAGGGTCGGCTGGAGGATCCGGACGACGCCGGGGACGCCCTGACCCTGGCCGCCGAGATCGCCGAGATCCGGGCGAGACCCGAGGCCGCCCTGCGCTACGCGGAGCAGGCCCTGGCGGCGTACCCGTCCGGGGACGACCCGCGCGCCGGGGTCGCCCGGACGCTGCGGGCCCGGGCGCTGTTCCGGGCCGGCGGTCGCGACGACGAGGCGATGGCCGAGTTGACCGCGCTGCGCCCGTCGCTGCTCACGCAGCCCGACGCCCCCGCCTACGTGAGCGCCGCGCTGGACGCGGGTGGTCGTTCGGCGACCGCCGAGACCTGGCTGAGTGAGGCGGTCGACACCCTGCTCAACGAACGCGCGAGCGCCGCGTCCGGACCGGCCAGCACCACGATCGACCCGGTGGTCGATCTGGGTCCGCCGGACGCGCCCGGTGTCGTCTTCTTCCTGCTGCAACAGCGGCACCGGGTACGCCGGAACCTGAACCTGCCGCACGATCGGCAGGACGACCTGGCGGACCGGTTGGAGGCCCAGCTGGTGCGCCGGGCCGGAGAGCGTCGGGACGCGGAGTCGGACCTGCTCTTCTGGCCTCGGGCCGAACTCGATCGGCTGCTCGCCGAGCACGCGACGCTCAGCGACGTGTACGGGCCGGACTGGGACGCGCATCGGGGCCGGCTGGAGAAGGAGCTGGTCCGGCTGAGGGACGCCGGTCAGGCCGGGCTGGGCGTGTTCCGCGCCACCGTGGACGGACTGAACGCGTTCGCCGGTCGACGGGACGGTGACCCGGGCGACGCGGCGGTCCGGGCGGGGTACGCGGCCGAGGTGCAGGCGCGACCCAGCGCGCGGATCGCCTGGCCGCCGGAGCGCAACGACGCGTGCTGGTGCGGCTCGGGCCTGAAGTACAAGAAGGACTGCCTGCCGCGCTCCCGGTAGCCGGGGGCGTCGGTGTCGTCCGCTGCGACATAATCCCGTCTGCGGCCGGGGTCCGGCTCCGGTGGCGAGTCGCGACCAGCAGCACTTCACGGTCACCTGGGCCGCCAGTGCCGAGCGGGTGGGCGTCCATCGAACGACAGGGGCATGCGGGCGATGGCTGAGGCTGTCGACCTGGCCGTACTGCGCTGCGACCGCTGAAGCCGATACTGCGCGGCGACCGCTGAACCGCTACGGTCCATCTCTGGACGATCGACGTCCACCTGACGCCTCCGGAGGAGACGCCGATGTTCGAGGAGTTCATGGGCATCCCCGCCCACCCTCTGGTGCTGCACGCCGCGGTCGTGTTCGTCCCGCTGCTGGCCCTCCTGACGGTCGGCTACGCGCTCGTCGCGCCGATCCGGCCGCACACCCGGTGGGTGCTGGGGCTACTCGCCGTGGGTGCGCCGGTCGCCGCCCTGCTGGCGAAGCTCTCCGGGGAAGCCTTCTTCGAGCGCATGCAGAAGGCCAACCGGATCACCCCGGAGTTCCTCCCGAAGATCGAGGCGCACCAGGAGTTCGGCGACATCACGTTCTGGGCGACCCTCCTGTTGGCGATCGTGACGCTGGCACTGGTCCGGTTCGTCCCGCCGCGCTCCGCCGACCCGAGCGCCACCGACGACCGGCGGCCCGGCCGCGCGCTGATGGTGGCGTTGCAGGTGCTGTCGGTGGTGGCCGCCGGCATCGCCGTGTACTACGTGGTCCGCACCGGCGACTCCGGCGCGAAGGCGGTCTGGGAGGGACAGTGACCCCTCAGGCCACCTCGTCGCGTACCCGCCAGGACACCGCGACGAGCCAGCCGGAGATGAGCACCGCTCCGACGGCGAAGCGGATGCTCGCACTCTCCTCGCTCCAGGGCAGGGCGGTGAGCACGAACGCGACGGCACCGCTGGCCGCGCTGTAGAGCGCCCATCCCCGGTGGCCCTGGCCCGCGAAGCGTCGGGCGATCAGCAGCCCGGCCGCGATGAGCGACAGGAACGCGGCCGCGCCGCACACCACGTGCAGGATGCTGCCCGTGCTGGCCTGCTCGGGCAACCCACGCGGGGCACCGGGCGGCCAGCCGAGCGCGGGATCGGGGACGAAGAATCCGCCGCCGACCATCGCCACCCCGTAGACGCCGACCAGCACCGGCACCACCGTTCCGGCCGGACCCGGGCGCAGTGCCCGCCACAGGCCCACCGCGAAGGCGACGGCCAGCACGCCGGTGCCCGCGAACGCGAGGACCTGCAACCAGCCGAGGTCACCGAGGGTGAGCGCGCTCAGCGCGTGCCGGCGCAGATCGAATCCGGATCGGGTGAACGCCTGCCCGAACGACAGGGCGGGGAAGAGAACGCCGGCGATCGTGCCGCAGCCCAGCAGGAGCCGGGTTGGACGAAGACGGGTCTCGGGGACGGTCGTCCGGGACGTCATGGGCGTACCTCTCGGATCGGCGTCACGTTTCACCGTCACGACGAACGGGGCCACCCCGGATCGACACTGCCCGGCGGCGAATCCGGCGGGGTGCTGGTGCGGCCCGGCCGTGAGCTCGGGCCGCACCAGCAGCGGTGACCGTCAGCCGGCGTGGTACGCCCGGATGATGGTCTGGTCGATGCCGCTACCTCCGTTCGCGGCGGCCTTCACCCGCAGCGAGACGGCCTGCCCGGCGCTGGCCTTCGGCAGGGCGACCCGGTAACTGTCGCCGCTCGCGGTGACCCGGGCCGACGTCCAGGTGGCGCCGTCGTCGGTCGAGGTCCAGACCTGGAACGACGTCACCCTCTGCGCCTTGACGCCGTGCGCCTGCCGGACGGCCAACTCGGCGGTCGCGCCGGTGACGTGGTTGGTGGTGTCCATGGGCAACGCGTAGTCCAGCGCGAGCAGCGGCAACGGCACGCTCCCCGTCCCGTCCGGCCCGGCGGACCGGAACGTCCAGGAGGTGTTGACCTTCGTCGAGATCGGCAGGATCAGGCTCGTGTCGACGTCGAGGTCCAGTCGGTAGTCCGCCATCCGCTGCGGCACGGTGAAGTCGGCGAGTGGCCGGTTCCGCTCGTCGACGAGCTTGCCGTCGCGGTACAACGACAGGGTGCGGTTCACGCCGATCGAGTCGCCCTGCAGGCAGTCGGCCCGCTGGTGCTGGTCGGTGAGGGTCACCAGGTCGATGTGCAGGTTGCCCCGGGTCCGCGACGGCGCGGTGGCGCAGCTGTGGCCGGCGCCGGCCGGGTCGTCGTACCAGCCGGAGTGCAGCGGCTGCCGCGCCCAGACCTTGGCCTGCCGGCTGCCCGGCTGGTAGCTGCGGGGCGCCTCCTGGGCCGACAGACCACCGTAGACGCCCTCGTCGGCCCAGAGGTAGCCGGGCGACAGGTAGTCGGTGCGGTACGGCGGCAGGTTGCCCTCGTGGGTCTCCGTCACCGGCACCCCGTCGGGTGTGAAGCCGCTGCGGATGAGCTGGGTGACCATCCCCTCCGAGTCGGCCTGGTGGAACCGTTCCTCGATCCGGGCGAGTTTCGCCTGCTCCGCCGCGTTCACCCGGTACGCCGGATCGGCCGGCACACCGTTCGGGTACTCGTGTACGAGGTTGTAGCGATACGGCTTCGCCGTGCCGGCCGGTGCGCCGAGGTTGACAGCGGCCCAGCTGCGCAGCGATCCGACACCGGGCTTCGGCAGTGCGGAACTTCGCACGGCCGTCGCGGTCCCGTATCCGCTGATCTGGTTCCACCAGGACAGACCGTTCGACGCAGTTTGCACGTTCGTGAAATCAATCTTGGTGGCCGTGGTGGCGACGCCGTCGACGGTGGCCGTCACCGGCTTGGCGCGCGCCGGGTCGAGCGTCACGCTCCGGTTGCCGGTGACGGTCAGGTCGGTCTCGCCGACGAGCGTCGTCTCCAGCACGTCGCTGTCCACGTAGTAGGCGACCGAGGCGCCGAGCACCGCGTACCGGCCGGCCGGGACCCGCAGCGTGAAGTCGTCGCCGGGCACACCGCCCGCCCCGCCGGCGAAGATCACCGGGTCGGTGAGGTTGGTGATCGCGAGATTGATCCAGCTCTCCGCGCCGTCCTTCAGACCGGACAACGGCTTCGTGTGGATCGTCAGGTCATAGCTGGGCGGCTCGACGTAGAAGCTCACCGGCGTGGTCGCGACCACCTTGCGGCCGGTGCGGGCGGTGACGGTGGCGAGGTAGAAGCCCGGCCGGGTGGCCAGCGCCGCGCGGTTGACCCGCAGGGTCGCCCCGGCGGTGCTGCCGCGCCTGACCGTCACCCGGTTCGTCGACAGCGACGCCGCGCCGCGCGGCACCGGCTGGCCGTCGTGGTTGACGACCGCCACGTCGAGGTCGAGGACCGTCGTCGCCGGGGTGGCCGCGCCGGTCCAGCTCAGCGTCGCATCGCTGGTCCCGGACTGCGGGTACGCGAACGTGCCGAGATTGACCACCGGCTGGTTGCTGGTCGGGCCACCGAGGGCGCGGACCGCGTTGAGCCGGCCGGCGCCGACGGCGTACGCGTCGATGCCGGTCAGCGGGTCGGCGGCGCCGACCAGGGCCGCCTTGAGCTGCGCACCGGTCCAGTCCGGGTGCCGCTGGGCGAGCAGCGCGGCGGCGCCCGCGACGTGTGGGCTGGCCATCGAGGTGCCGCTGATCGCCTCGTAGTGCTTGTCGATCGGGTCCTGCAGGTTGGTGCCGGCGGCCCGCGCGGCGACAATGTCGACACCGGGCGCGACCAGCTCGGGCTTGGCCACGTTGCTGGTGACCAGCGGCCCGCGGCTGGAGAAGTCGGCGAGCTTGTCGTTGCGGTCCACAGCGCCGACGGTCAGGGCGCTGGCGGCGGAGCCGGGCGACGAGATGGCCCCGCCACTGTTGCCCGCGGCGATGACGAACAGCGCGCCGGTCTGCTTGCTCAGACCGTCCACGGCGAGCGACAGCGGGTCGTTGCCGTCGTCCGGGTCAGTGCCACCGAGACTCATGTTGATGACGTCGGCTCGGGCGGCGGCCCACTCCATGCCGGCGATGATCCCGGAGTCCGCGCCGGAGCCGTGGTCGTCGAGGACCTTGCCGATCACCAGCTTGGCGTCCGGCGCCACGCCGCGACGCTGCCCGTGCGCGGCCGCGCCGGTGCCCGCGATCGTCGACGCGACGTGCGTACCGTGGCCGTTGTGGTCGACGGCGTCACCGCCCTCGGCGGTGAAGTCGGACCGGTCGGTGACCCGGCCGACCAGGTCCGGGTGGGTGAAGTCGGCGCCGGTGTCGAGCACCGCGACCCGGACGCCGACGCCGGTGTAGCCGGACTTCCAGGCCTCGGGTGCGGAGATCTGGCCCAGGTTGTGGTCGAGGTCCCGCTGCTGCCCGCCGCCGGTCAGCGCGGTGGCGCGGACCTTGCGGTCGAGCCAGACCTTCTTCGCGCCGGCGGTCAGCGAGTTGGTCGCCAGCTTCGCGGTGGCCGGGCTCTTCTTGGGTACGCGGCCGGCCACCGCGCCGATGCTGGGCAGCGGCAGTACGTCACCGAGCGCGGCGACCCGGGCGGTCGCGGTGGCGGGCTGCACGATGAGCGGCAGCTCCGAGGCGTTGTCGTCGTCGTACCCGTCGGCGATCAGCGTGGTGACGTCGAAGAGGTCGGGGTCGAGGACCGCGCCGATCTGGGACGCGACCCGGGCGGGGATGACGTGCAGGTGACCGTCGGGGCCACAGGTCTGGCGGATCACCGCGTTCTCGTCGGCCGGTCGGACGGTGGCGTGCGGGCATCCCGAGCCGGTGCTGCGGACGGTCACCACGTCACCGGTCAGCAGGGTGACGGTGTGGGTCTTGCCGTCGATCGAGGTGGCGGGTGGGCCGGTCCGGCCGATGCCGCTGGGTCCCGCCGTGGCCGTGCCGCCCGGTAGGGCGGTCAGCGTCGTGGCCGTGACGGCGACGGCCAACAGCCACCGTGTTGTCCTGAGCATGCTGCTCCTCGTCTAATGTGGACGAAAGCGCCTCTTCGGGCGACTTCCCGCAAGATCATATGCACGAGTACGTGATCTTCGAAGGTTCCCGACGACAGGTTTTTCCGCTGGTGGGGCCCGGATTTCCGCAGCGTGTCACCGTCCGGCTCGGTTCGATGACGTTTCGATTGCCGCCCACCTCGTCCAGAACAGCACATTGTGAATAAAGCGCACATCCCCCTCCGAAGGCATCGACGGGGTCCGAGCCCGGACCTAGCATGACCACGAATGGATCTTCGAGACAGCTTCCTGCCGAGACCCGGCACCCAGCCCAACCGAAGGGAGACGCGGATGCGTCGACCCCGCCATCTGGCACTACTGAGCGTCGGCGTGTCCGGCGCACTGGTCCTGACCGCAGCCGCCACCGCGACCGCGGCCCCGCCCACGACCACCACGCCCACCGGCATCGTGGTCAGCGATGGCATGACCCAACCGGTGTTCTCGCTCGCCGACGCGATCGAGGAGCGGGTGTTCGTCCAGACCCCGGTCGACACCGATCACGACGGTCGGCTCGACCGGGTGGCGATCGACATCTCCCGCCCCCGGGAGACCGCCACCCAGGGCTTCAAGGTGCCGGTCATCTTCGAGCACAGCCCGTACCGCAAGGGCACCTGGGGCGACGTGCCGTACCCGAGCGTGCTGGTCGACGACCTGCCGCAGAACGGTCTGGTCGACCGGTCCGGGCGGCGGGCGCTCGACGCGGGCACCCAGCGCGCCCAGGCGAAGGCCAACCTGCCCGGCTCGCTCGACGACTACTACGTGCCCCGCGGCTACGCGGTGGTGCTCGGTCAGAGCGTCGGCACCGGCGACTCCGACGGCTGCCCCACCAGCGGCGACCAGGCCGAGACGCTCGGCACCAAGGCGGTCATCGACTGGCTCAACGGCCGGGCGAAGGGGTACGACGCCAACGGCGCCCCGATCACCGCCGGCTGGACCACCGGCGCCGTCGGCATGACCGGCGTCTCCTACAACGGGACGCTGCCCAACCAGGTGGCCACCACCGGGGTCAAGGGACTCAAGACCATCGTGCCGGTCTCCGCCATCAGCAGCTGGTACGACTACTACCGGGCCAACGGTCTGGTCGTCGCCCCCGGGACGTTCCAGGGTGAGGACCTCGACATCCTCGCCCAGTACACCGCCGGGCAGGCCCGGGCCGAGGGTCCGTGCGCCGACGAGCTGGCCACCATCACCGCGGAGCAGGACCGGGTCACCGGCGACTACTCGAAGTTCTGGCGCGACCGCGACTATCTCGACGCCCGTAACGTCAAGGCCAGCGTCTTCGTCGTGCACGGCCTCAACGACTGGAACGTCAAGACCGAGCACTTCGCCGGCTGGTGGGACCAGCTCGCCAAGCGCGACGTCCCGCGCAAGATCTGGCTGCACCAGGGCGGGCACGGCGGGCCGGGCAGCAGCGCGTCGGTGACCCTGCCGAGCGGGCAGACGTGGACCTACAAGCAGACCGAGAACCGCTGGTTCGACTTCTGGCTGTGGAACGTGCGCAACGGCATCATGGACGAGCCGACCGCGGTGCTCCAGCGCGAGGACCGCGTCTACACCACGTACGCCAACTGGCCCGACCCGGCCGCGCGTACGGTCGGGTTGCGGTTCGCCGCCACCGACGCCACCGCCCCGGGCGCGCTCACCACGGGCAAGCCACCGAAGGCCACAATCGAGCAGAGCTTCGTCGACGAGGGCCGCACCATCCACCCGGACACCCTGGTCGCCAACCCCGACACGGCGAGCGCCAACCGGCTCGCCTACCGCTCCCCCGCACTGACGCAGGACGTCCGCATCTCCGGACGCCCGGAGATGCGGCTACGGATGGCGATCGACAACAAGCCGGACGCGAACCTCACCGCGTACCTGGTCGACTACGGCCCCACCGGGTCGACCGTCGCGCCGACCGTCGTGACCCGGGGCTGGATGGACCCGCAGAACCGCAAGAGCGCCGCCCGCACCGAGCCGGTCAAGCAGGGCAAGCTGTACGACTACCGGTGGACCCTGGAGCCGAAGGACTACATCTTCCCGGCCGGGCACCGGATCGGTGTGGTCGTCTTCTCCAGCGACCAGGAGTACACCCTGCTGCCGTTGGGTGGCACCGAACTGCGGGTCGCACCGAACGACAGCGAACTGCGGCTGCCGGTGGTCGGCGGGCGGAGCGTCCTGGGGTTCTGATCCCGTCCTCGCACCCAGGTGGGGCAGTCCGAAGCGTTCGGGCTGCCCCCTGCCGTTGCGCCGTTGCGCCGTGCGCCCCCGCGCCGCGCGCCCCGGCGCCGTCGCCGGTCGCGGCGACAGGCCGTTCCCTTGCATGATCGTGCTCGATCCTGGTTGTAGTGGTCTCGTCCGCACGGCGAGGGGCCTGTTTCCGGGATCGAGCACGATCATGGGGTGGGTGTCGTTGCTGCCCGGCTGCGATCTGAGGCAGCAGTCTCCCGGATCGTGCGCGCGTCGTGGCTTGCGTGGGGTGGGGGTGCCGGGGACCTGATGTCCGGTTCCGGGGGTGTCGGGGTGAGGTGGTTGTCTGGTTTCGCCCCCCGCGTCCTGAGGTCGGGGTCACCCGCACGGCGGAATCGGTGGCCGGGCGGGGTCGTTATACCTGGCAGCCCACCGCAGCAGTCAGGGTCGCGGAGCGCGGCAGCCGGCGGGAACATCCGGCAGGCCGCCCCGGTTACATCCCCCGCACGGCCGAGCACCACCACCGGCCAACCCCCGGGCAGGCGGAATGCGCCACCCCCGGTGGGAGGCGGAATGACCCGCCACCGCGAACGGTTACACCCTGTCCCGACGCCGACCCCTGCGGGTCGCCGGGCAAGAACCCCCCTCGCACTTCCCGCACGATCACCCACCCCCCGGGTGTGGTGTGGGCACCCCCGATGCAGAGGAGCACGCCATCATGCGTACCGATCTGATCCGTAAGACCGCCCTGACCGCCGCCGGCCTCGCCTTCACCGGCGGCGCCATCGCCGGACCCGTCACCACCGCGTTCGCCGCGCCCAGCACCGACAAGCCCACCACCCAGACCCAGAACGACCGTAAGGGTCACGGTGAGCGCGAACTGGGCGTGCGCTACGAGGCGCAGCCGAACTTCTACTACTGCGGCCCCGCCGCCACCCGAAACGCCCTGAGTGTGCAGGGCAAGAACATCAACGTCGACGACATGGCCAAGGAAATGGGCACCACCGAGGCCGGCACCAACAGCATCAACGACATCACCCCGGTCCTGAACAAGGAAACCGGCAAGACCGACGCCTACCACAGCGTGGAGATCAGCAGCCCCGACGCCAACGCCGCACAGACCGACCGGCTACGCGCCGACATCGTCACGACCGTCGACGACGGCCGCGCCGTGGTCGCGAACATCGCCGGCACCAGCACCGACACCGACGGCGGTGTGCACTCCTACGAGGGCGGGCACTACATCAGCGTCGTCGGCTACCGCGACAACGGCACCACCGTCAAGATCGCCGACTCCGCCGACCCGAACACCGCCTCCTACTGGATCAGCATCGAGCACCTCGCGGACTGGATCGCCACCCGCGGCTACGCCACCAGCTGACCCACACACCACCACCGCTTACACCGAAGGGCCGGACCCCACCACCGGGGACCGGCCCTTCGGCGTCGTCATTTCCGCCAACTGCGGTACGTATTGACAAGTTTCGACGCAGAGGTAAGGCTTGGGCGGCCGGTGAGAGCGCTCTCTCTTCCACGCTCCGCCGGTCATCACCAGTCCGGCCAGGGCAATCTCCGACGTCTTCGGCGGCGGCGCCGGAGCTACCCTGACCCGTTCCCCGACAGGAGTCACGAGATGGACAGGGCCGCACCCCTCTCCGGCAACCGCCGCCGACTGCGCCTCGCCACGGCGATCGGCGCTCTACTGGTGCTACTCGGCACGTACGTCGTCTCCACCACCGCACGGGCCGACGCCGCTCCGGTCGCCAACGCCATCCGGGTTGCCGAGTTCCCCGCCGACTGCACCTACAGCCACCGGCTGCCGGACGACCCGATCGTCTTCCCCGGCCTGCCCGGGGCGTCGCACATGCACAGCTTCTTCGGCAGCACGGTGACGAACGCCAACACCACCCTGCCCGACCTGGTCAACTCCCAGACCACCTGCAACCCCCGGGTGGATGTCTCGTCCTACTGGGTGCCGACCCTCTACCGTGACAACGTCCCGGTGGAGCCGGCGATCGCCACGTTCTACTACCTGGGCGAGGGCGTACGCTCCGACGTCGTCGCGAACACCCAGCCGTTCCCGCTCGGGCTGCGACTCGTCGCCGGCAACGCGAAAGCAACCGGGTCGAACGACAGCATCGCCCGGTGGTCGTGTCTGCACGCGGGACAGGTGGCGCCGTCGAAGAACTTCGTCAACTGCCCGTCCGGCACGATGCTGGAGTCGTACCTGGACTTCCCGCAATGCTGGAACGGCCGCGACCTGGACTCGTCGGACCACAAGAGCCACCTGGCGTACCCGGTGAACCAGGCCTGCCCGAGCACCCACCCGGTGCACGTGCCGAAGTTGCGGCAGGTGCTGCGGTACCCGGTCAACGGCGACCCGTCGCGGTTCCGGCTGGCCTCCGGGCCGGGCTACACGATGCACGGCGACTTCTTCAACGCCTGGCCGGTTGCGGAGATGGCCCGGCGGGTCCAGGACTGCATCCGTCCCGTCATCAAGTGCGGTGCCGACGGGCGACCGCTCTGAGCCGACAGGCGCATCCCGCGGCGGCGGGTCCGGTCACGCCGGGCCCGCCGTCCCGGGCGGGAGGAGGCCGGATGCGAGGAATCCCCGGGCGGGCGACCGGGTGCCTGCTCCTCGCGGCGCTACTGCTCGTCACCGCCTGCACCGGCGGGTCACCGACCGAGCCCGCGACAGCAACCACCACCACCGGGCCGACCACCACCACCGCGTCAACCACCGCGACGACCGCTACCGCACCCGTCGGCTCGGCGGGTCCGTTCAGCGCCACCGACATCGCGTGGCTTCAGCTGACGGTGGCGATGAACGAACGACTCCTGCCGGTGCTGGACCTGGTGTCGAGCCGGACCACCGACCCGGCATGGCGAACGTTCGCCGCTCGGCTCGGTACGGGACATCACGCCGACCTGAGTACGGCTCGACGGCTGCTTGCCGAGTCCGGCGCCCCGGCGACCAGTCCGCACGAGGGCCACGACATGCCGGGCATGGTCACCGACGAGGAGTTGACCGCGTTGCGGTCGGCCACCGGCGTCGCGTTTCAGCGGCGGGCCGGCCAGCACGTCCGAGCGCACCTGGACCAGGCGATCCGGATCGCCGCCGCCGAGCAGCGAGTCGGCACCCACCCCGCGACCACGGCGTTGGCCTCGGCGGTCATCCGGACGGGAAACACCGACCTCGCCGGACTCGGACGGCTCGACCGGCCGTGATGGCGGCTCGGGAGCGCCATGGAACCCATAGCGGTACGCAGCCCGCGACGTGGCACCGGAATGGTTTCTGTCATCCGGCCCGGCGTGTCGTGACGCAAACCTCTTGATCACCGGTGAAGGGGTGGGGTGCGGTGAGGGGGAGCTTGCGGCCTTGCCAGCGGGAGCGGAGCCGCCGGTCGTGGCTTGCGACGACGACGGCGCCCGGTCCGGTGCCGAGGGCCTCTTCCAGCTCGTCGCAGAGTCGCGGCGAGAGATGGTTGGTCGGCTCATCCAGCAGCAGCAACTCCGGCGGGTCGGCGACGAGCACGGCGAGATCGAGCCGACGACGCTGCCCGGCGGACAGGTCGGCAACCGGGCGGTCGAGGTCCGATGCGGCGAGCAGACCGAGTGACGACAGCGGCACGGCTTCGGCCCGTTCTTCCCCGACCGCGCGGGCGAAGATCTCCCTGGCTGTCCGGTGCGGATCCTCGAAGACGCTGTCCTGACCGAGCAGGCCGACGCGTAGACCCGGTCGCCGCCAAACGACTCCGGCACCGGTCAGGTGACCGGCCAGGACGGCGAGCAGAGTGGACTTGCCCGCTCCGTTGGGACCACTGACCAGAAGCCGGTCACGGGCCGCGAGGTCAAGGTGCGCCACTTCGAGCCGGCCGGGGACCTCCAGCCCGGTCACCGTGACGATGGGCTCGTCGCCGTTGCCGTTGGCGAGAACGGGCGCGTGGAAACGCAACGGCTCCGGCGGCGCGGGGACCTGGTCGCGTTCCAGCGTCTCCAGTCGGCGGGCGGCAGCGCGGACCCGGCGGGAGATCTGGTTCTGCACGCGGCCGGCCGTGTGCCCGTATCCCATCTTCTCGCTGTCGCGAGGGCCGCGGCCGTGGGCGACCTGGTGCCCGGTCACGGCGGCGGCATCGCGCAGCTCGGCCAGGAGCGCCTGTTCGTCGTCGTAGCGCCGACGCCACCGTTGCGCCTCGGCGCGCTTGGCCGCCAGGTATTCGGTGTAGCCGCCGCCATGGCGGACCGGCCCGTCGACCGCCGGGTCCAGATCGATGACGTCGGTGCAGACCGCGTCCAGGAAGGCCCGGTCGTGACTGGCCACCACGACCACCCCGGGCATGGCCCGAAGCTGGTCCTCGCAGAACGCCGCCGCCCCGTCGTCCAGGTGGTTGGTGGGCTCGTCGAGGAGCAGCGCGGCCGGCCGACGGATCAGCATCGCCGCGAGGGCGAGGCGGCCGCGTTGCCCGCCGGAGAGCGCGGCCAGCGTCCGGTCGTGCGGCATCCCGTCGAGACCGAGGCCGGCGAGCACCGTCCGGGCCCGTCGGTCGGCGTCCCAGGCGTCGCGGTCCTGCGCCCGCTCCAGAACTTCGCCGTACGCGGCCAGCAACCGGTCGTGCTCCGCGCCGCCCCCCGGCGAGTCGGCGAGCGCGACACCGATCCGGTTCAGCTCGGCGAGGTCCGCCCGGGCCTCGCGAAGCGCGTCGTCGAGGACCGTGGCGATGGTCGTTGACGGGGTGAAGGGCATCTCCTGGTGCAGGAAGCCGCACTCCGCCGGCCGGGAGACGGCGCCGGAGTCGGGTTCGTCGACACCGGCCAGGACCCGCAACAGGGTCGTTTTGCCGGTGCCGTTCTCACCGATCAGGCCGATCCGGTGACCGGGCGCGGTGGTCAGGGAGACGCCGTCGAGCACCCGACGGGTGCCGCGGATCCGCACCAGGTCACGGGCGATGAGAGCAGGTCGAACAGACATGGGGACCTCGGAGAAGGCAGATCCGGGCGCACACGGGTGGCCCGGCGGGAGCAGGGCATGACGACGGGGCCGCGGCGACGGTGGCGCGTTCACGCGCCTGTCGGCGGCCGGTCCGGGCTCTCACCCGGAGATGTCGTCGTCACCTGCCACGCCTGCTCCGATCTCTGGCAACTGGAGTCCGAGATTAGCTCACCGTCAGCGGCCCCGGCCACGGCTGGCGTTCGCCCGATCGTCCTCTCAGCCGGTCGCCAGCAGCCGGGCGATCGTCGCCGGCTCCGCCAGGTGCGGGAAGTGGCTACCGGGTAGCACCGTCACCGCGACCTCCGGCAGGGCATCCGTCAGCCAGGTCAGATAGCGGGGCGGTGGCTCGGACGAGGTCACCCACCGGTAGGGAACCCTCCGCTCGCCGATGGACCGCAGAGCGCGCTGCCGCTCGGTGGAGATCCCCTCGTCGGACCCGCTCAGGATCTCACCCCAGTAACCCAGCAGCAGGTCCGGTCGGGGATCGGTCGCGGTGGTGACGATCTCGCGTGCCTCGGCCGGCAGCGCCTCGATGCCCATCCCCGCCAGCATGCCGTCCCACACCTGCCGCCAGTCCGGGCCGCGCAGTGCGGGCTCGGCCTGGCGTACGGCCACGCCGAATGGGCCGGGCAACAGGATCTGGTCCAGATTCACCACACCGCGCACCGGGTGCCGGGCCGCGTACGTCGTGGCGACCACCGCACCGACCGAATGTCCCACCACGATCGGCTGGGCGAGGCCCGCCTCGGTCACCTGCTCGTGCACGACGTCGGCCACCTCCGCCATCCCGTAGGACTGCCGCCGGGGTGCGTCACCGTGCCCGGGCAGGTCGAGGGCGAGGACCTGCCGGGCAGGATCGATCACCGCGAGCTCGCGCCGGACCGGGTCCCACTGTCGCCGGTCGAAGGTGAGGCCGTGCAGCAGCACCAGAGGTGCGCGGTCGTCATCCGTCATGACCTCACCCTTCTACGTCCGGGCGCTCGCCCGCAGCGAGTCGATGGTGAGGTCGAGAACCGCCTCCAGGTGATCGATCTTGCCGGTGGAGAGGAGCAGCAGCACGCCGCCCTGGATGCCGGCCAGCAGCGCCGCGGCGGCGCGCTCGGCGTCCACGTCCGCGGCGATGTCGCCGGTCGACTGCATGTGCCGGATCCCCTCGGTGATCGCCCCCTGCCAGCGCCACATGAGCCCGGTCACGATCGCCTGCGCGCCCGGCGCGCGTCGGCCGGTCTGCCCGAGCAACCCGTTGAGCGGGCACTTCACGCCCTGCGCGAGGTACCGCTCGACGAGCCGGTCGCGCCACGCCAGCCAGGCCGGCCAGGAGGTCAGGTTGCTGAGCATCGGCTCCTGGTCGATGAGCACCTGGTCGGCCTCGTGCTGGGCCACCGCGAGCAGCAACTCCTCCTTGCCGTCGGGGAAGTAGTGGAAGAGCTGGCCCTTGCTGGTGCCGGTGCGGGCCAGCACGTCCTCCAGGCGTACCTCGTCGACGCCACGCTCGCGGACCTCGGCGGCGGCGCCGGTGACGATCCGCGCGCGGGTCGCCTCGCCCTTGCGGGTCAACGCCCGTGTCATGGGACCTCCTGGTCTGGACCTGCGGACCCAACCCTACTCAACTTTTGGACTTGCGGGTCCAAATTTGGCGAGCAAGGGTCTGGAGCGCGGTCCGATCCGGGCCGACACCACGATCGGGAGGGCACCACCGTGAACCACTACTACCTGCTCGGGCGGTCCGGCCTGCGGGTGAGCCGGCTGGCGCTGGGCACCATGAACTTCGGCGTCGACGGGTTCCACGCCCCGTACGGCAAGACCGAGGAGGAGGCAGAGCCGATCTTCCGCCAGTACCTGGAGGCGGGCGGCAACCTCATCGACACGGCGGACTTCTACACCGCCGGGCAGAGCGAGAGGATCCTCGGTCGTCTGATCGATCGCGCCGGCGTCCGTGACCGGCTCGTGCTCACCAGCAAGGCCACCAACACCGTCGACCCGACCGACCCGAACGCCAGCGGCAACGGCCGCAAGCACCTCACGCGGGCCGTGGAAGGGTCACTGGGCCGGCTCGGCACCGACTACATCGACCTGTACCTGGTGCACACCTGGGACCGGATCACCCCGGTCGAGGAGGTCGTGCACACCCTCGACGACCTGGTCCGCGCCGGCAAGATCCGGTACGCCGGGCTCTCCGACGTGCCGGCCTGGTACGCGGCCCGCGCACAGAGCTACGCCGAGGCACACGGACTGGCCCCGATGATCAACGTGCAGCTTCCGTACTCCCTGGTGACCCGGGGTGTCGAGGCGGAGTTCGTGTCGATGGCGCAGAGCCTGGGGATGGGGCTCACCGCGTGGAGTCCGATCGGCGGCGGGCTGCTCAGCGGCAAGTACCGGCGGACCGGCGAGGGCCTGAGCGGGACCGGGCGGTTGACCAACCCCGACGCCGCGGGTCGGGAGATCAGCCCCGGCGACTGGAAGGTCATCGAGGCGCTGGAGAGCGTGGCCGCCGACCTGGGTCGCAGCATGGCCCAGGTCGCGATCAACTGGGTGGCCACCCAGCCCGCCGTCGCCTCGGTGATCGTCGGGGCGAGCAGCTCCGAGCAGCTCGCCAGCAACGTCGGCGCGCTCGACTTCGAGATCCCGGCCGACGCTCGTCGCCGACTCGACGAGGCCAGCGCCCCGGACCTCGGGCTGCCGTACGGCATGTTCACGGCGCAGTACCAGTCCTGGGTGGTGAGCCCCGGCCTCGGCATCGGCGACAAGCCGGCGGGTTACGCCCCGCCGGTGTTCAACGGGGCCACCCAGCCCACCACGTGAGAGACCTGCGGACCGCGCGGAGCACCGGCACGGGCGACCGCCCGCGCCGGTGTCACCGCACGGCGACGGTCACGGCCGGCTCTGCTCGGGAAGCTGGTTGCCGTAGTAGGCGCCGGCGCCGTGCTTGCGGGTGAAGTGGCGGTCCAGCAGCCACTGGGGCGCGGCCGCCGCGGCGTTCAGCGACAGCGTCTTCATGGCCATCTCCGCGACCGCCTCGCAGACGATCGCGTTCTCCACCGACTTGAGCGGGTCCTTCGCCCAGGTGAAGGGGCCGTGGTTGGCGGCGAGGGCGACGGGGTTGGCCAGCGCCTCGGCCTCTCCCCCGATCAGTTCGATGATCGCCCGGGCGGTGTTGAACTCGTAGTCGTGGGCGCACTCCTCGGCCGTCAGGTCGCGGGTCACCCGGATCGGGCCGGCAAAGGTGTCGGCATGCGTGGTGCCGAGCACCGGCACGTCCCGTCCGGCCTGGGCGAAGGCGACGGCGTTCGTCGAGTGGGTGTGGGTCACCCCGCCGACGGACGGCCAGTGCAGGTAGAACGCGCGGTGCGTCTCGCTGTCGACGGAGGGCCGCAGCTCTCCGGCGACGACCTGCCCGGTCTCCAGATCCACCGGGACCAGGAGGTCGGCCGTGAGGTCCTGGTACGCCACGCCGGAGGGCTTGATGACGTAGATGCCTGCCTCGCGGTCGACCCCGCTCACGTTGCCCCAGGTCAGCGCGGCCAGGCCGGCCGAGGCGATGAGGCGGTTCGCGGCGAGGACTGCGGCGCGCAAGTCGGTTGATCCGGCCGTACTCATTGCAGGTGACGCCTTTCGGGTGGGGGTGGCATCCGCCGCCACGCGATGCGGTAGCGCGGCACGTTAGCGCTAACATCCTGCCCGGTCAATAGCGGGAGCGCCATGCCGGGTAGGGGTGACGCGCCCGCACGGGGCACGACACGGGCGCAGTTTAGACGCCGGCGCGACAGCGCGCGGGGGACGTCACTCGTCGACGCGGGCCGCCGGGGTGAGTCCGGGCGTCGGCGCCGGATCGTCCTCGTAGAGCGCGACGTACCGCCGGCGCAGCTCGGATCCCTCCGTGCCCAGCGCGGCGAGGTCGAGGATGTTGTGGCCGACGCCCAGCGCCTCGGGCAGGGTGCAGACCCGCAGCGGAATCGCGTTCGCGTCGGCGATCCGGCGGGGCACGGTCACCGCCCTGGCGAGGTCCACCACACCGTCGAGCGGACTGACGGCGACCGCGGCGGTCCGCAGACCGGTCCGGCGCGGCGGATTCGGGAGACTACGCGCGATCGTCAGGTACTGGGTGACGGCGGAGAGCGAGTAGCCGCGTGACGTGACGCGATCCGGGAGGAGGCGCCGCCCGTACAGCGTGATGAGCGGTCGGACCGCGAAGGCCGGCGCCTGACGCGGGTCCGGGCCGAAGAAAGGCGACAGCAACAGCAGATGCCGTACGACGTCGCCCGGCACCTGGGCCAGCCAGGCAGCCAGCACCGCGCCGCCGGAGATCCCCACGATGCCCACCTCGTCGCCGAGGCCCGCCGCGACGGCCAGCGCCCGGGCGGCGTACGTCGTCAGCTCGTCGGCCTCGACCCGGTGGTGGGCCCGCTCGTCGACGGTCCCGTGGCGCGGAGCCCGCGGAATCCAGACGTTGTACCCGCGGTCGAAGAACTCCTCGGCCAGCCCGTCGTACTGCTCGGGCGCGAGGGTGTATCCGTGCAGCAGCAGAACGACCCGGCCGGTACGGGAGCCGTGGCTCAGCAGGCGGCTCCGCGATTCCGGCCGGACCGCTGGATCCGCCGTCTCGGCGGCGATGATGGCCTCGGCGGCGCGGATGGCGGTGTCGAAGTCGAGCGGTGGCGACGGTGCGACGCGCAGCCCACGGCGGCGCGGTGGCCAGAGATACAGCCCGGCGACCAGCGCCAACCCACCGAGGGCGAGGGCGATGATCTCCGGCATGCCCCGATGCTGACAGGGGGGTGGGTCGGGGTCTGCCGAGGGGTGCGCCCCGGTGACAGGGCGCACCCCGGTCGGCTACTCCGGAGCGTCCCCTGGTGCGAAGACGATCCGGGAGCGCAACTGCCGGAACCCGGTTCGTTCCAGTTCCGCGAGCACCGCGACCTGGTGGGAGTCCACGTCGGCGATGATCTCCCGGGCACCGCCGGCGGCCAGCACCCGGACCGCCTCGACCAACAGCTCGGGTCGGGCCGCGTCGTCGAGCAGGCCGAGGTAGGCCAGCAGCGGGTAGCAGGCGTCTCCGGCCGTGCCGACCAGACCCACCGCCTCCCCGGCGTCCAGCGCGATCCGCCATTCCTCGGTCGCGTCGCCGAGCCAGGCCAGCGGGTCGGTGGCCAGGTCGACGCCGGCGACCGCTCGCGCGATCTCGACGCCGGTCAGCACGTCCGGCTCGGCGATCCGGGCCACCAGGGCGTTGATCTCCGCCGCGTCGGCGGGCCGCCGGAAGTCGTAGCGCCCGGAGGACGCCGGCAGCGGGGTGCCCGCCCAGGAACACCTGAGCCGCTCCCCCCGCTCGACCAGCCCGGCGAGCCGGGCCGCCGCCATCGGCGCCCGCACCACGGCCAGCACCTCGGGCCGACGCCGCCAGTGCGCCGGCAGCGCGGCGTAGTACCGGCCGGGGCCGCCGAGCGCCTCGTGGGCGGCGTGCAGCAACTCGGCACCCACCTCCGGCTCGGCGTCCAGATCGACGGCGCCTGGCGGGAGCAACCAGGCGGCCCGGCCGACCACCCGGCCGGCGCGCAGGGCGACCCAGGTGGTCTCGGGCCGGTAGCCGCCGCCGGCGATCCCGTCGGCGTAGGCGACCTGGCGCAGTTGGGGCAGCGGATCAGGCATGGAGTCGAACAGATTTTCCTCGCCCGCGACGAGCGGACGGATGACCAGATCAGTCATGGGTGGAACCTCCGGGAAGCGCGCGCCCCGGATCAGATCCGCGCGGACGCCGGAGCGCGGAGGGGGCGCAGAACATCGGACATTGTTCTGACCTCCTTCCAGCTCGACGGCGTGCCAGAGCACCATACGCGCGGCAGCCGTCGAACCGCAACGATGTGTCACAGGGTCGGGTTGGTCTCCGACCCACGCCGGTGGGCGCGCTGGTCGAACACGGCGATGCCGGCCAGGATCACCGCCGCCGAGGCCGCCACGGCGACCGGCGGGAGCAGCACCATCGGCAGCGCCGCCACGACCAGCGCCGCCGCACCGACGTACAGCATCCGGCAGCGTGGCGCGTATCGGTTCTCCTTCTCCAGGAAGCTCCGCCCGAACAGGAACAGCACCGGGCCACCGAACAGGATGACCACCAGGGCCCAGTCGATCGGCGGGTGCGGGTGCTCGATGATCTGCCCGAAGCCGACCGCCGTACAGATGATGCCCCCGACGATGATCAGCAGGCTGTAGCTCGCCCACCGGGACAGCTGAATCCCCTGCCCGCCCGGGGTCGCGGCCTGACCGGACCGGACGTGGTAGAAGTAGATCCGCCAGAACGAGACGGCCGTCACGAAGGCGGCGACGAGGGTGATGATCCCCGCCATCGTGAAGCCGGGAAAGCTGACGGCGGCACCGGCTTCGAGCACCACCTCGGCGAGGGCGATCATGAAGAACTGGTTGTACCGCTCCGCGAGGTGGACGTGGGAGACCGCGACCCCCGCCCGGTGGAACCACCCCGTGCCGAGCCACGGCACGGGCCAGGCCGTGGCGGTGCCGGTGAGCTCGATGGCGAGGGCGAGGGTCCAGAAGACGCCCCGACCGAGGCCGCCGCTGATACCGCCACTGATCCACAGCACGGCGGAGGCCGTGTGCCAGGTCAGCACCCGGGCCGCGAGCGTCCGACCGGGGTGGCCACGCAGGGCGAACGTCAGGAAGAGCGGTCGGCCGATCTGGATGATGACGTACGTGCAGGCGAAGACCACGCCGCGCCTGCCGAACGCCTCCGGCAACGAGACGGCCAGCACCAGCGTGCCGAACATCGTCGCCAGCAGCACGGCCTGCAGGTCCGCCCGGCGAGGGTCGTAGGTGCTCGCCAGCAGTGCGTTGAGCGACCAGATCATCCACATCGCCGCGAAGAACAGCACCGTCTGGCCGGCCTCCGACAGCAGCGTGTGCCGGACGATTGTCAGATCGTCCGCCACCCGCCCGGCGAGGCGGGCGAGCGCGAAGACGTAGACGATGTCGAACAGCAGTTCCAGGACGGTCGCGGAGTCGGGGCTCCTGCTGTCGCCGAGCCCGCGCAGCATCCTGGGGCGCGTCAGCACGGACGGCGGGACAGCTCAGCCGACCACAGCCGCCGGCACGGGAACGCCGGGGCGGTGACGGTGTTCGGCGACCTGCTCCGCTGCCATCGTCCCGGGCCCTCCCGCTGGCCGTACCGCCTGCTTCCTGTCTGCGTACTTTATCCGGATACGTGAGACTCTTCGTGGTTATGCCGGATCCCCCCGTGCGCGGACCGGGCCGATGCGGCCTCGCCCGTCGTGCCGCCATCGGCGGTACGGGCGATCATTCGCGCCGTCACGCCCCGGTAGGAGCGCGGGTCCACGGGGAGCAGCCACTGCCGTGCCCGGGTCAGCGGGCCGAGGTTGAGCCCCATCTCGTCGAGCACCTCGTCGATGTTGTGCATCGAGAACGGGATGATGTTCGTCCCGCGGGCGTGCCGCCCGTTGGTGCGCGCCGCCATCCAGGCCAGGCGGGTGCGGACCTCGTCGCGCATCCGGTCCTCGGCGGGCAGGGTGATCCCACCCCGCAGGTACGCGGCCGTCCACACCGCCGCCATCTCCGCGCTGAGCGGGCTGAAGAACGACGAGTTGTAGCCGGCGAACGTCAGCCGTGGCACGCCGAGGGGCAGGATCTGGCGGTAGAGCTGGAAGTTGCCCGCCTCGTCCTGCAACCGCGTGTGCAGCGCGTCGTCGAAGAACGGCACGTGCTGGCGGAAGCCGGTGCCGCAGATCACCAGGTCGGCGGGGAGCACCGTGCCGTCGGCCAGGCGGGCGGCGGGCCGACCGTCGTGGACAAGCAGTTCGGTGATCACCTGGTCGCGGTGCACGGCGATGCGGCCGTCGGCGACGCGCTCGAAGAAGCCCTCCGTGACGAGGCTGACCGTGCTGCGGGCGATGTCTGCGAAGCTGCCATTCGGCACCAGACCCAACTCACGCAGCTTGAGCTGCCTGGTCGCGACCGAGCCGACGCTGTCGACCATCCGTTGGCGCAGACCGTTGCCCGGACCGTGCAGGAACCGCTCGAAGCCCCTCAGGTGGAGGTAGCGGAACAGTGCCTCACCCATCCGGGTGAGCAGCAGGTACTTGTAGTTGAGCGCCCCGCCGAGCTTGCGGGGCATCTTCCAGAGCAATCCCCGGGCCACCACGTGGGTCTGGGCGGCGAGGTCGCTCAGCGGAACCGCCACGTCGCAGGACGACTTGCCGTACCCGACGACGAGGACGTTGCGGCCCCGGGCCGCCTCGACGTCGTGGAACTCCCCCGTGGCCAGGACCCGCCCGCCGGCGGCGGCGAAGGCCGCGTGCCCGTCGAACGACGGCACGACCGGGTCGGAGAAGATGCCGTTGGCGACGATCAGGTGGTCGTACCGCTGCACCGTCACCGGCTCCGATGCGCCCGCCGGCCGTGACGTGACAAGCCACCCGGTGTCGTCGTTGATGAGCTCGGCGGTGACGACCTCCGTGGACAGACGCAGCACGCCGGTGAGTCCGAACTTCTCCACGTAGCTCTCGAGGTACCGCTGGACCTGCTCGCCCGAGGGCCACTGCGGATAGTCGGTGGGCATCGGCAGGTCGGACAGGTGGTAGGTGCCCTTGTTGTTCTGCGTGTGCAGACCGGGATAACGCCGGGTGCGGCTCCACACCCCACCGACGTCGGGGGCCTTCTCGAACACGGTGACGTCGAACCCGCTCTGCCGCAGCACCTTCGCTGCGCTCAGACCGGCGAATCCGGCGCCGACGACGGCAATTCTCATGGCATCCTCCGAAGCGGGTCCACCACTGCGGTAGCGGTGGTGAGCGCACGCTAACGAGCGGGCCGGGACCGTCGCTATCCGCTGCGCGCGAGGTGTGTCCACTCCGCGCAGCCGGCCGGCCCGTGTCGGGTGTACGGCTTTGCGGCACTGCCGTTCCTAGTCCCGCCTTATGGTCAGCGCACCGAGACGCCCGGGAGGGGTCGGATGGATGCGGTGACGGTCCGGACGGACGACATCGACCAGGCCCGCGCCGAGGTCGGCAAGATCTTCTGTCCGCACCGACTCACCCCGCAGGCGGGCGTGCGCGCCGTTCAGTTGCGGATGGCGGCACGCCGGGTGGGCGGGGTCGGTGTCGTCGACCTGGACTACGGGCAGGAGGTCCGGATCCAACCCCCCGCCCTGGAGAGCTTCTATCTCGTCCAGATCCCCCGGGCCGGCAGCACGGTGGTCCGACACTCCGGCCACACCGTGACCTCGACACCCGACGTCGCCTCCGTCCTGTCCCCGTACGATCCCTCGGACATGCGGTGGTCCGAGGGGTCGCCGCATCGGATCTTCTACGCCGACCGGCGCGCCGTCGACCGGGAACTCACCCGTCTCCTGGGCCGCCCGGTGGACGACCCGGTCCGCTTGGACATCGGCATGGTCATGACCACGCCGAGGGCGCAGGCGTGGGCGCGTGGGGTGACGTTCCTCGCCGACGAGCTGGCACAGCCGACGGACGCGTCCCTGTTCGACCATCCGCAGGTCGCCGCCCGTTTCGAGCAGGGGCTCATCGGCCAGTTGTTGCTGGCCCACCGGCACAGCCATTCCGACCTGCTCGCCGAGCCGGGCCACCACGCCAACCCCGGGCGGCTGGTCCGCCGGGCCTGCACGCTGATCGCCGACCACCACGGCGAGGCACTGACCGTCGGTGATGTCGCCGAGGCGCTGCGGGTGAGCGTACGGACGTTGCAGGACTGCTTCCGGCGGGAGTTGCGGACCACCCCGACGGCGTACCTGCGTGCCTGTCGCCTCGACGCGGCGCACCGATCGCTGCGGGCGGCCGAGCCGGGGGTCTCGGTGACGACCGTCGCGCTGCGGCACGGGTTCGTGCACCTCGGTCGGTTCGCGACCGAGTATCGGAGCCGGTTCGGTGAGTCGCCGTCGGCGACCCTCCGTCGCTGACGATCGTCCGGCCGACCACCTTCGAAACTGTTATCCGGTCGCGTCTGGCAAGTCTCCTGAGGTGAGGTGTTGGCGGGATTCCCGCCAGCGGAGCATCGATCAGCGGTGCGATCACACGAAGGAGTCGAGACGATGCGCGCAACCGGCCCGGGTGAAGCGGACACCCCGAAAGGGTCCCGGGGAGTCCACGCGGAGCCCCGACGCCTGATGGTCCGTCGCCTTCCGATCGGCGTCTGGCGCCTGCGGTGGCCCCTCGCCGTGGCGGCCGCGGTCGCCGTACTGGTGACCGGGGTGGCCGTCGTGGCGCAACCGACCGCGCCGACGCCCGCTCCCGCTGCCACGCAGGCGCTCGACACGCCACCGTCGACGACGAGCCCGG
Organism: Micromonospora sp. NPDC048905; assembly: GCF_040649655.1. Classification (NCBI taxonomy): domain Bacteria; kingdom Bacillati; phylum Actinomycetota; class Actinomycetes; order Micromonosporales; family Micromonosporaceae; genus Micromonospora; species Micromonospora sp. NPDC048905. Next base: position 120,722 of record NZ_JBEZFV010000004.1, read on the forward strand.
AGTCCGGCGCACCCACCGCGACCACGCCCGCCGCGACGGCCAGCCCGGCCGGGGTGACCCCGACCCCCACGCCGACGACCAAGCCGACGGCGACGGCGACGCCGACGACCAGGCGTCCGGCCGCCCCGGCGGCGACCGCCGTGACCTCGAAGCGCAAGGGTGTCGGGGTGTGGACCTTCGACGGGGTCAGTCAGGCACTGGCCAGTTCCGGGGCGAGCTGGTACTACACCTGGGACGTCGCCCACCAGGGCGTCACCAGCCCGAAGAACGCCGAGTTCGTCCCGATGATCTGGGGCGCCAAGAGCGTCACCGCCAGCAACCTGGAGAAGGCCAAGCAGAACGGCCGCTACCTGCTCGGGTTCAACGAGCCAGACCTGAAGGGTCAGGCGGAGATGAGCGTGGAGCAGGCGTTGGAGCTGTGGCCGCAGCTGGAAGCGACGGGTCTGCCGCTGGGCAGCCCGGCGGTGGCCTGGGGCGGTGACCGGCCGGGCGAGTGGCTCGACCGCTTCATGGCCGGCGCGAAGCAGCGCGGTTACCGGGTCGACTTCATCGCCCTGCACTGGTACGGCGGTGACTTCACCACCGCCAACGCGGTCAACCAGCTCAGGTCGTACCTCCAGGCGGTGCACGACCGCTACCAGCTGCCGATCTGGCTCACCGAGTTCGCCCTGATCGACTTCTCCAACGGTGTTCGCTTCCCGACCCAGGCCGAGCAGGCCGCGTTCCTCAGCGCGGCGACCCGGATGCTGGCCGGCCAGTCCTGGCTGCACCGGTACGCGTGGTTCGGCCTGCCCGCCACCGACAAGGACCAGAGCGGCCTCTTCCGCACCGGCAGCGAGGCGACCGCCGTCGGTCGCGCCTACCAGGCCGCGCGCTGAACCGGATTCGCGTGGTCTCGCCAGGAGTGGCGCGGCTCGTAGCCCAGCACCCGTCGTGCCTTGTCGATGCTGAGGAGCGTCTCGTGCTCGCCAAGCTCCTTGCGGATCTCCACACCCGGGTAGACCTCCGCCATCAGGCTGGCGCTGGACCTGGTCATGACGGTGTCGGCGTTGGCGATGATGAAGACGTCGGCGCCGGGCCGGTCGTGGGCGAGCGCACGCTCGACCGCCTGGGCCCCGTCGCGGGCGTCGATGTAGCCCCACAGGTTCCACCGCCGCGCCTGGGGGTCGGCGTCGAAGGAGGGGAACGGCGCGTAGTCCTCGACGTCCATCACGTTGGAGAAGCGCAGACCCACCATGACCAGCTCCGGGTCCCAGCGGCAGAAGTGCCGGGCCATCTCCTCCTCAAGGGCCTTGTTCAGCGAGTACGTCGACTCGGGCCGCGGCGCGTACTCCTCGTCGACGGGCGCGTACGGCGGCGGGGTGTCGAACGGCAGCCCGAGCACCGTTTCGCTGGACGCCCACACCACCCGCTTGATCCCGGCCGCCCGCGCCGCGGCGAAGACGTTGTACGTGGCGGCGGAGTTGTTCGCGAACGTGGTCGCGTTGGACCTCAGCCCGGGGGCCGGGACCGCCGCCAGGTGCACGATCGCGTCGACCCCGCCGGCGTGCTCGTCGGCGCCCCCGGTGAACGCCTCCACCACCTGCCCGTAGTCGGTCAGGTCGGCCAGGAGGAACTCACCGGCCACGTCGCGCGGGTCGCGGCCGCCGGCGCGGTCCACCGCGAGCACGTCGACGCCCACGGCGCGCAGGTGGGCGACCACGGCCCGGCCGAGCTTTCCGGTGGCCCCGGTGACGACGACACGCCTGGGCAGTGCGGGGTTGCTCATCACCACATCCTCGCCCAAAGCGACCGCAGGCCCGCACGCGCCCCACCAACCTAGCCGCCGGGCGTGATGAGCCCGCTCTCGTACGCCAGGACCACGAGCTGGGTACGGTCTCGGACGCCGAGCTTGGTGATGATGCGGCTGACGTGGGTCTTCACCGTCAGGGGACTCATCCGCAGCGCCTGGGCGATCTCCGCGTTGCTCAGCCCGGTGGCGACCGAGGCCAGCACCTCCCGCTCGCGGGCCGTCAACGGGGCCAACCGTTCGGGTGAGCGCTGCGGCGGGCGTGGGCGGCGGGCCAGCTCGGCGATCACGGTGCGGGTCACGCTCGGGCTCAGCAGGGCCTCCCCCTCCGCCACCACGTGGACGGCCCGACACAGCTCCTCCCGGCTCGCGGTCTTGGCGAGAAACCCACTCGCGCCGGCCTGCAACGCCTCGAAGATGTACGCGTCGATGTCGTAGGTGGTGAGCACGACGACACGTACTCCTGCGGTGGCCGGGTCCTCGGCGAGCCGCCGCGTGACGGCGAGGCCGTCCAGGTGCGGCATCCGGATGTCGAGGAGGGCGACGTCGGGTCGGGTCTGTCGGGCGAGCCGCAGCGCCTCCGCGCCGTCCTGCGCCTCCGCGACGACGGTGATGTCGCCGTCGCGTTCGAGCAGACCCCGCAGACCGCTGCGGACCAGCGGCTGGTCGTCGGCGAGAAGCACCCGTACGCTCACCGGGCGCTCGCCGCCGTCGACTCCTCGGCCGGGGCGGACGGCAGGCTGGCGCGCACGCTGAAGCCACCGTCGGGTCGCGGCCCGGCGGTCAGGCTCCCGCCGACGCTGGCGGCCCGTTCGCGCATGCCGGTGAGCCCGTGGCCGGGCCGATGGTCCGCCACCGTCGCCTGCGGGCCGTCGTCGACGATGTCGAGGCGCACGTCCTCGTCGCCGTAGCGCAACGTCACCGTGACGGCCGCGTCGTCGGCGTGCCGCAGCACGTTCGTCACCGACTCCTGGGCGATCCGGTAGAGGGCCAACCCGACCGCCGGTGGCAGCGGCCGTGGGGTGCCCTCGCGGTGGAACTCGACGCGCAGGCCACCGTCGGCCGCACGGGCCAGCAGAGCCTCGATCATGGTCTCGTCGGGCACGGGGTGGCGGTCCGTCGCCGCCGCGTCGGAGGGGTCCCGCAACAGGCGTACGGCGGTCTCCAGCTCACCGATCGCGTCGGTGTTGACGCGGCGCGCGGTGTCGAGCAGCTCGCGGGTCGCGGCGGGATCGTCCTCGACCAGTTCCCGGGCCAGGTTGATCTGAATGCCGACGACCGCGACGGTGTGCGCGGTGACGTCGTGCAGCTCCCGGGCGATGCGCAGGCGTTCCTCCAGGACCTGCCGCGCCGACTCGCGCTCCTGCTGGTGGCGCTCGGCGGCGAGGCGGGCGCTGAACTCCTGGGCGAACAGCTCCCGGTGGCGGACCGCCGTGCCGGCGACGAGGGCGAGAGCGAGCAGGGCCGCCTCGCGGAACACCCCGTCGAACAGTTCGAGCAGCGGTACGCCGGCGTTGAGCACCCAACCGGCGGAGACGAGCAGCGTGGCACCTCCGATCGCCGCGCCGATCGTCGCCTGCCCGGCCCTCGCGACGGTGTAGAGGGGCAGCAGGAGTGGCCAGATCGGCGAGACGCTCGGCAGCTCGGTGAGGTTGTAACCCATGATCGCGATCAGCGACAGGACGAGCACGGTGACGGGTCGACGACGCCGGAAGAGCAGCAGACCGCCCAGCACCGCCCCGAGCGCGTACGCGGCGACGGCCGACGACGCGCTGGCCGGCTCGGCCGCCACCGAGGTCGCGATCGTGATGGCGGCGGCGCTGGCCAACGCGAGGAGGAGGTCGGCGGCACGCATGCGGTTCATCCTCCGTGGTGGGTGTGACCGCCGTCGAGGGTGACCGGTACGGAGGGTTCGTCCTGCGGCGACACGGTCAGGAACTGACCCATCATCCCGGCGTCCTCGTGGGCCAGCACATGACAGTGGAACATGTACGGCGTCCGGACGTCGGAGTGTTGCAGGAAGCGCACGGCCAGCCGGACGACGCTGCCGGGTGGCACGTAGACGGTGTCCTTCTCCCCACGCGACTCGGCGGCGGGCGGTTCGCCGTCGACGTCGAGCACGTGGAACGACGCGCCGTGCACGTGGATGTTGTGCGGGATCGACTGCCCGTTGACGACCTCCCACGCCTCCACCGAACCGGTCCGCGTCACGCGGTCGATCCGGGCGGGGTCCATCGTCGCGCCGTTGAGGAGGAAGTCGCCCATCTCCAGGCGGAAGGGCGCCGGCCGGGTCACCGTCGGCGCGGGCGCGGCCGGGGTCAGCTCGGCCGGCACCGGCGGGCTCGGCCGCAGCGGCTCGGCCGCCGTCATCTTGATCAGGTCGTGGGTGTCGCTGCCGCCCGCCAGCCGGCCGTAGAGCGGGTTCGCCCGCAGCGGCGCCGGGAAGCTGCGCAGGATGACCGACTCGCCGGCCCGGAACTCCACCACGATCTCGGCGCGCTCACCGGGTGAGAGGAGGAGCCGGCGCAGTGGCTGCGGCGAGCTGAGCAGCCCGGCGTCGGTCGCCACGAGTGTGAACTCACGGTCGTCGGTGAACCCGACGTACAGCATCCGGGCGTTGCAGCCGTTGAGCAGCCGCAGCCGTACCCGCTCGGTCACCACCTCGACGTACGGGTCGTAGGTGCCGTTGACCAGGATCTTGTCGCCGAGCAGGCCGGTGATGGTCAGGCCGCCGAACGTGAGGTCGGACTCGTCCAGGGTGCCGTCGTCGGCGATCTTGCGGTCCTGCACGATCAGCGGGACGTCGTCGACGCCGTACTCCTTCGGCAACCGCACGGCCGTGTCGTCGTCGACGATGAACAGCCCGGCGACACCCCGGTAGACGTGCGCGGCGGTGCTGTGGTGCAGGTGCGGGTGGTACCAGAGGGTCGCGGCCCGCTGCTCGATCGTCCAGCTCGGCCGCCAGGTGGCACGCGGCTCGATGGGCTGGTGCGGCCCGCCGTCCATCCGGGCGGGCAGGTGCATGCCGTGCCAGTGCAGCGACGTCATCTCCGGCAGGTGGTTCCGCACGTCCACGCTGACCCGGTCACCCCGGCTCGCCCGCAGCGTCGGGCCGAGGATCGGCCCGTTGGTACCCCAGGTGCTGGTGGTCGTGCCGGGCAGCAGTTCGGTGCGACCCGGGGCGAGCGTGAGCTGGAATCGTCGGACCCCGTCCGCCGCCAGCGACGGAGGCAGTATCGGCGGGATCCGGAGCCGGTTTCGGAACGTCAACGTGCCGACGTTGCTCCGCCCCGAGTCCGCCCACAGGTATCCGGCGAACCCGGCGGCGGGCAGGACGACCAGCCCGCCCACCGCGCCGAGCCAGCCGAGCACCCGGCGGCGGGTGCTCACCGGCGGACTCGGCGCAGGATGGCCCAGGCGACGAGCGCGAGGCCGATGATGATCACCCACCAGCCCAGGAGCACCTCGGGCATCGGCACGAATCCGGGGTCGTCCAGCCACACCTGTGGGGGGACGAAGAACCACCCGAGGTTGAAGACGACCCCGACGAGGACGATGGCCAGCCCGGCCCAGAGGCGGCGGCTGACGAGCAGCGGAGCAGGTTTCCCGTTCATGACGCCGACCGTACGAACCACCGGGTGGGGGTCACATCCGCTGCACGAGGTACTCCCTGCGATGTACCTGCCGGTCCACGCGTGATCGGAGCCCGCGGGTGCGTAACGTGCAGGGGTAAACGCCGACCCGACGAGGAGACTGCATGTCCAAGCCACCGCTTCCCGAGGCCGCGATCGCGATGCTCCGGAAGCCGAACCCGGCCGTGATGACCACGCTTCGCAACGGTGGTCAGCCGGTGTCCGCCGCCACCTGGTACCTGTGGGAGGACGGCCGGATCCTGGTGAACCTGGACGAGAGCCGCCGCCGGTTGCAGCACATCCGCAACGACCCGCGGGTGTCCCTGACCGTGCTCGACGAGGCCGGCTGGTACACCCATGTCAGCATCGTCGGGCACGTCGCCGAGCTGCGCGCCGACGAGGACCTGGCGGACATCGACCGGTTGTCGCTGCACTACACCGGCAACGCGTACCCGCGACGTGAGCGCGCCCGGGTCAGTGCCCTGATCGAGATCGACAGGTGGCACGGTTGGGGTTCGCTCAAGGACAACGACCAGGTCGGCTGACGGCTGATGCCGCTGGTCAGGGTGTGAGGCTGGCGGTGGACCGGGTGCCGGCGCGGGTCACCAGGTAGCCGAAGGCCGCCGCGGTGAAGAACATGACGATGCCGTAGACGGCACCCGGGATCGCCATCTGGGTGCTGTCGAGCAGCGCGGGGCTGAGCGCGATCGTGATGGCCAGGGTGCTGTTGTGGATGCCGATCTCGAACCCGGCGGCGGTCGCGGCGCGCCGGTCCACCCCGGCGAGCCGCGGCACCCCGTACCCGATCGCGAGGCTCAGCAGGTTGAACGCGAGCACGGCCAGGCCGACGGAGACGAAGTAGTCGGCGATGTTCTCCCGCTCGCCGAGGACGGCGCCGGCGATGACGGCGACGAGGACGACGACGGAGAGGATCCGGATCGGACGGTTCAGCCGTTCGGCGGCGTGCGGCACCCGGGCGCGGATCAGCATGCCGATCGCGACCGGGACGAGCACGATGGCGAAGACCTGCACCACCTTGTCGAACTGCAGTCCGATGCTGCGGCCGTCCGGCAGGAAGTACGCGGCCGACAGGTTGACCAGGATCGGCAGGGTGACCACGGCGAGCACCGAGTTGATGGCGGTCAGGGTGATGTTCAGGGCCACGTGACCACCGAACAGGTGGCTGTAGAGGTTGGCCGTCGTGCCGCCCGGTGAGGCGGCCAGCAACATCATGCCGACGGCCAACTCCGGTGCCAGGTCGAACGCGAGGACCAGTCCGAAGCAGAGCGCCGGCAGCACCAGCACCTGGCACACCAGCGCGATGACGGCGGCGCGTGGGTGCTGGGCCACCCGGCGGAAGTCCGTGCTGGTCAGGCCGAGACCCAGACCGAGCATGATGATGCCGAGGGCGATGGGCAGACCGATCAGGGTCAGGGCGGAGTCCATGGCACAACATCGTTACCAGCCGGTAACGCGTTAACAATCCCCCGTGTGGCCGGTCGACTCTTGACCGTGGAGTGTGATCGGCTTAACTTCATCAATCAGATAAGTGTCTTTACTAATTGTGCGTCAACCGTCGTGGGAGTGTGCCGATGCGACCATTCCGCCACCGCCGTGTCACCGCCGTCGTCGCCCTGGCGACCCTGCTGATCACCGCCACCCCGCCCCCCGCCGCCAGCGCCGGCGACCACCAGCAGCGCCGCGCCGGCTACCACCGGGTCGGCTACTTCACCCAGTGGGGCATCTACGGGCGAGCCTTCCCGGTCAAGAAGCTCGACACCTCCGGGGCGGCGAGCCGCCTCACCCACGTCAACTACGCCTTCGGCAACGTCAGTGAGGACGGCCGCTGCTACCTGGACGGCGGGCCGGGCGAGGGCGACGCCTGGGCCGACTACCAGCGTCCCGTCCCTGCGGAGGAGAGCGTCGACGGTGTCGCGGACGCCCCGGGGCAGGCGCTCAACGGCAACTTCGGCCAGCTCGCCAAGCTGAAGGCCAAGCACCCCAAGCTCCAGGTGCTGATCTCGCTGGGCGGCTGGAGCTGGTCGACGTACTTCTCCAACGCCGCCCGCACCGACGCCTCCCGCAAGGCGTTCGTCGCGTCCTGCGTCGACCTCTACCTCAAGGGCAACCTGCCGGGTGCCCCGGGCGCCGCCGCCGGCGTCTTCGACGGCATCGACCTCGACTGGGAGTGGCCCAACTGGGCGGGTGAGCCGGGCAACGTCATCCGCCCGGAGGACCGGGAGAACTTCACCAAGCTGCTGGCCGAGTTCCGCCGGCAGCTCGACGCGTACGGCCGCACGACCCGGACGCACCACCCGCTGACCGCGTTCCTGCCGGCCAACCCGGCCACCATGGACGCCGGCTACGAGGGCCGCAAGATCTTCAAGTACCTGGACTTCGCCACCGTGCAGGGCTACGACTTCCACGGCGGCTGGGAGGCGGTGGCCAACCAGCAGTCGGCGCTGCGCGTACCGGCGGGATCGCCGGACAACCCGGACTTCTCCGTCGAGGTGGCCATCGACGGCTGGATCGCCCGGGGCGCGCCGCGCGACAAGCTCGTGCTCGGCATCCCGTACTACGGTCGCGGTTGGACCGGCGTCACCGGCGGCGGCAACGGCCTCTTCGGGCCGGCCACCGGGCCGGCACCGGCCACCTTCGAGGCCGGCTACGAGGACTACAAGAACCTCAAGACCCTGGCCGGCAACGGCTACGCCGTGCACCGCGACTTGCGCGCCGGGCACGCCTGGCTCTTCGACGGTACGACGTTCTGGACGTACGACGATCCGGCGGTCGTCTTGCAGAAGACGCTCTACATCCGCCGGGCCGGCCTGGCCGGCGCGATGATCTGGTCGCTGGACGGAGACGACGACAACGCCACGTTGACCAGGACCATCGGCCTCGGCCTCACGACCTGGTAGGGGTATTCGATCCACCCGGCCCGCCGCCGGCCGACTCCTCGGCTGGCGGCGGGCCGGCGGGACCGTGCCGGGAACTGCCGCTGCGTCACGCCGTCGGGCCGCTGATACCCGACGTGCCGAGGTGGATGTCGATGTCGGCGGGCTCGGTCATCTGGTCGTACGCCTTGGTGCCGATGACCGAATGCCCGCTTTCCCTAGAATCGGGGCATGGCTCTGCGACCGGCTCATGTGAACATCAAGGCAGTCGATCCCGTCGCGGTCGGCGAGTTCTGGGCTCAGGCGCTCGGCTGGAACGCGTTCCACCCCGGCGTCACCACGTACGTCGGGCCCCGAGCCGAGCTCGTCTGGCCGGACCCGGACTTTCTGGGCATCGACATCGTCCCGGTCCCCGAGCCGAAGACAGCGACAACGAACCGCATGCGTCTCGAACTCGCCAGCAGCTCGCCCGGACACCGGGCCGAGCTGCTGGCCCGGTTGGAGAGGCTTGGCGCGAAACCCGCCGGCGCCGATCGGCTCGGCGCGTCCTGCGCCCTGCTGGCCGATCCGGAGGGCAACGAGTTCTGCGTACCAGGACCGCAGGAGACCGGCCGGGACACCGGCCCTATTTCCGCGGTGGTCATGGACTGCACCGACCCGCCCGCCATGGCTCGCTTCTGGAGCGCGGCGATCGACTGGCCCGTGGTTGCCGTCACCGGCGAGCGGGCCACCCTGCGGTCCGGCCGCGGCACCGGACCGGACCTCACCTTCGTCCGCGTCCCCGGCACCACGCCCACACTCGACCGGCTGCACCTCGACCTGCGGCCCGACACGGGCGACGACCAGGCCGCCCAGGCCGTTCGCCTGCGCGCGCTCGGTGCCGCCGATCTCGACGTGGGCCAGGGCGGCGACGTCTCCTGGATCTGCCTGACCGACCCAGACGGACATGAGCTCTGCGTCCTCGCCGCTCCCGGGGGCGAGTCCGGCTGATCAGGCCGGAACACCCGGGCGGTAGCGCTGGGTCGAGAACCCGACATCACTCCACTTCGGAGCGGTCTGCCGGATGTCCGCGCAGGGACCGATATCGGTCAGCGTGGTCCGGCGGACCGTCGACCCGTGAACGATCCTGGGGTACGGGCGGCGCGGTCGACCGGGTCGGGCGGCTCAGCTGTCGCTCGTCATGGCGGACGGTTGGCGATCGGGCAGCGCGCGCACGGCGGCCTCGATGAGCGCGGTCACCTGGTCCATGTCCCGCGCCTGACGGACGTCCACGTCGGCTGTCCACCCGTCGGGCCGGGCCAGCCGCACCGTCACGTCGTCCCGGCGGTGGATGAGCCAGCCGGCGACCGCCTGCACCAACACCATGGTGGCGCCCGCGTCGTCGACAGCGACCCGCAGCGGGTCCGTGCCGTCGGCCGGCGCCGCACCGGCCGGTGGCTGACTGGCCGGCGGCGACGTCACACCCTCGCGCAGCCGGTCCTCGGCGCGCAGCCAGGACGCCAGCGACCGCCGCGCATCGGCGGACGGAGAATCCGGATGGACCGAGAGCGCGATCATCTCCGACACGGCCTGCTCCTTCCAGACGACGATGAATCCACCCGTCATCCTGCCAGTCCGCATCCGGTCCGGCACGCCGAGTAGTGAACAGTGTCGATCAACCCTTGACCGTCGTGTCGGCCCGTTCATAGGCTCCGGCCACTGCGAGGCTGTTCCCGAGAAGGGAAACACGACACATGTCCCCATCGACGCGCCCGTTCTGGACGGTCCCCCCGAAGCGGCTGGCGAGTGCCGCCACGATCGCGCTCCTGCTCGGCCTGACTCCCCTGCTCGGCGGCACCTCGGCCGCGAGCGCCGCCCGCCCGTCCACCTGCAGCGACGACCCGACCGCACACCTGGGCACCGTGCCCGCACCGGAGGCCGTGTTCGGCTTCCCGCTCGGCGTGGGCCAGGAGCGGGTCGTCACCAACGAGGAGGTCCGCACCTACCTCGGGGCGGTGGACAGCGCCTCCGACCGGGTCGTCACCGGGGTGCTGGCCACCAGCGTGGCCGGGCAACCCCTGCCGTACGCGGTGGTGTCCAACGAACGCCACGTGCGGCCCGCCGCCCTGCGCCGGATCGCCGACGACGTACGGGACCTGCGTGATCCCCGTCGGACCAGCGCGCGGACGGCCGCCCGCACGGCGAAGGACAGCCCGGCGATCGTCTGGGTCACCGCGAACGTGCACGGCGGCGAGAAGAGCGGCACCGACGCGGCGCTCAAGACCCTGTACGAGTTGGCGGCGGGCCTGTCCTGCGAGGTCGCCCGGCGCAACGACAACCTGGTCACCATCATCGTGCCGACGCAGAACCCGGACGGCCGCGACGCGACCCGCCGGCAGAACGAGTTCGGCTTCGACCTGAACCGGGACTGGTTCGCCCGCACCCAGCAGGAGACCGACGGCAAGCTCGAACTGCTGCGCCGCTACCCGCCGCAGGTCTTCGTCGACGCCCACGAGATGGGTGGCAAGCAGTACTTCTTCCCGCCCAACGCCGACCCGATCCACCACGAGATCGCCGGCGAGGCGGTGGACTGGATCAACCGGATCGGCGAGGCCAACAAGGCCGGCTTCGGCTACAACGGCGCCTGCGACGACACCGCCTTCACCGAGTGCTATTTCAACTACGACACGTACGACATGTTCTTCATGGGTTACGGCGACACCGTGCCGACCACCGGCTTCGGCGCGGCCGGCATGACGTACGAGAAGGGCAGCGCGTCGGCCGTGGCCGACCGGGTGCAGCAGCAGTTCCACACCCAGTGGTCGACGTTGGGCTGGGCCGCCGCCAACAAGCGCGAGGTGCTCGACGGCTACTTCGACATCTGGACCGACGCCCTCGCCCAGGGCCGGACGGGCACCCTCGAACCGAACGAGGTGGTGCAGCCCACCAACGAGGTCCAGTTCCCGGTGCCCGACATCACGATCCGCTCGTATTTCCTGCTGCCCGACCGGCAACTCGCCGACGTCCGCCAACTCGTCGAGCGGCTGCGCCGGATGGACGTCGAGGTGTACGAGGTGCAGCAGGCGACCCGGGTCCCCACCGCACGGGTCTTCGGCGGGCGCAGCGCCACGAACGTGACAGTGCCCAAGGGCGCGTACTGGATCCCGATGGACCAGCCGCAGAAGCACTGGATCCAGGCCGTCATGGGCGAGGATCCCTACACGCCGTTCCCCTACTTCTACGACGTGTCGTCCTGGAGCAACCCGCTGCTGATGGGTGTCTCCACCATCTACACCGGCGACGCCGTCCGACCGAAGGCCCAGCTCGTCCGCGCGATCTCCGGCGGCCGGACCGCCCCGGCGTGGCCGTGGGGCTCGTACACGTACCCGCTCGACTCGGCGGCCGCCGCGGAGCTGACGTTCAGCCTGCTCGGTCGCGGCGTGCCGCTGGTTCGCGACCTGACGACCAGCCGGGTCGCCATCCCGGCGACCAAGCTGAGCCGCACTGTCGACGAGCTGGCCGAGTCGTTCGGGGTGACCCTCACCCCGGGCGGGCGGCCCACCGGCACCAGCCTGGCCCTGCCCGATGTCGGGCTCTTCCAGGGCACCGGCATCTCCACCACCGCAGGCTCGCACGGCGAGGCCCGCTACGTGCTCGGCAAGCGGTGGGGGCTCGACCTCACCCCGGTCACCACTGCCGACATCAACGACAACACCGAGGCGTTCACCGGTCGTACGGTGCTGCTGGTCCCGGACGGCAGCAGCGCGACCGGCGGTCTGACCGCCGCCGGCCAGGCCAACCTGCGCGCCTGGATCGCCCAGGGCCACACCTACGTGGGGCTGCGCAACGAGGGCACCCGGCTGGCCCGCGCCGCCGGGCTCACCTCCACCACCGAGAAGACCAAGCCGGCCGACTACCTGGTGATCGGCTCGCACCTGCGGGTCGACGTGGACACCGACAACCCGGTCGCCCTGGGCCGTCCGGCGGAGGACTTCGAGTTCAACAACAGCGACCCGGTCCTCAACCCGAGCACCACCGGCACGAACGTGCTCAGCTACCCGACGGGTGACACGTTCTGGGCCAACGGCTACACCGTCGGCGCGGACACCCTGAAGGGCACGGCCGCAGTGGTCGACGAGCCCACCGGCGCCGGTCGGGCGGTGCTGTTCGCGTTCAACCCGCTCTTCCGGGCGTACAACGAGAGTGGCCTGCACCTGGTGGCCAACGCGTTGCTCTACCCGGCGGGCGCGCCGGACGGCCGGCGCACGGCCGGTCTCGACCCGGCGCGCGCCAGCGCCGCCGCCGCGCCGGTCACCCCGGACCTCGGCGGCGGGTGGCGGCCGATCACCGTCGAGGTCGCGGCGAGCGACCTGCCGCGCGCCCGGGCCATCGTCGAACGCTTCACCACCGACGCGAGGACGTCCGCGAAGGGCACCTCGGTGTACGTCGTGATCCCCAACCCGCAGGGCCTCCAGGTCGACGAACACCCGTTCGCGAGCGATCTGGTACGCGCGCTCCGCGACGCCAAGGTGCCGCTGCGGTCGGTGGTCGGCTGACGAACCCGCACAGCGGAAGCGCCCGTCCCCGTGGTCTCGGGGGCGGGCCGCTTCGGTGTGTGTGCAGGGGTCGGTTACGACCGCCGGGCGACCTCGGTGACGAACGCCCGCCAGGCCACCGGCCCGAAGAGCAGAGCCGGCCCGGCGGGGTCCTTGGAGTCCCGCACACCGACGATGCCCGGCAGGTTGTCCGCAACCTCGACGCAGTCGCCACCGCTGGAGCCGCTTCGACTGGACTTTCGCCACGTAGCGCCGGTCAGGTCCATGACGTCACCACTTCCTTCATCAGCTCAGTTGACTGCCGCCGAGGTAGGGCCTCGTTCCGTACGGTCTCCCACTTCGATAGAAGCGTAGCCATGTCATCGTCGTTGTTGATGACCGCCCCGCCAAGCTGGTTCTCCAACTGGCCGACCCATTTGCCATCGGCGGCCCGCGCCAGGATGAACGGACCGGTGAGCCCGGCATGCATGCTCACGTCGCCCGGCACGACGTGGACACTGATGTTCGGACGCTCGACCAAGGTCAACAAGTGCGTGATCTGTCCGACCATGATCCCCCGAAAGTCCTCGCCCGCCCGTCGCAGCACCTCCTCGCCGATGACCGCAACGAATTGCGGTGCCTTCGGCTGGGTGAGGATCGACTGCCGGTCGAGCCGAGCCGCAAGTCGCTTATCGACATCCTCGTCACCTAGCGTGTCGTCGCAGCGAATGACCGCTCGGGCGTAGTGCTCGGTCTGGAGTAGGCCAGGAATCAGAGACGGTTGCCAGGACCGAAGCTGAGTCGCGACGCGCTCGGCGTCCAACCACGGCAGAAACCAGGATGGCGCCCCCAGGTTCGCCACCATGCGCTCGAAGAGGCCGCCGTTCTTGAGTGCCCGGTCCGCGCCCTTGATGAAGTCCATCGTCAGCGCCCGCGTCTCGCTCTCCACGGCACTGACGTGGGAGGCGCTGAAACCCGCGCCTCGGCCGAACGACTCCTGCGTCATCCCGGCGGTCCCTCGTGCCCGGCGGATCTCGGTCACGATGAACGCGGCGAGCGTGTGCGGTAAGTCGGCCATTCAGCACTCCCCAAACCAGAAGATCGACTACTCGTGCCAGTGCCCGGCGTAGACCGTCTCGTCAGCGCGGCCCGAGGCTGGCGACCGGGAATTCACCGTCCGAGCGTAGTGGTCTCCACAGCGGAGCGTCACCACCGGCGCGGCCGGAAGTTGGTTGATCCACTCGACTTTCCGGAAGTCGGGGTGTCCAAGGGCCGCCGACACCCCGACTTCCGGAAAGTCGAGTGGACCTTGCCGATTTTGCGCCACAGGGGGCGCCACCAGTGCCGGGTTGTGGCGGCTCGGTCGGTCCTAGGGCGCGGCCACCTGCACCAGCACCGGCGTACGGCCGGCCGCGAGGTAGCCCCGACCGGGCGGGCCGGTGAGGTACTGGTCGGGTTCGAGAGTGATGTTGTGGGCCACCGCCGCCGACCGGTTGGGCGGGACCAGCACGAGACGAGTTCCCGCCATCACGATCGCGTTGACCAGACGGGTGAGCGGGCTGGGGAAACCGGTCAGCAGGGGGGCGGCGTCCGCGGTGACGACAAGTGCCCGCCGTCCGCGAGCCGCGGGGCTGCTGATGTCGTCCAGCAACGTGGGGCTGCTCGCGAAGCCCTGTTCGCTGGGGAGCACGGCGATCCGGTCGACGTCGTCGACGACCACCGCGTACGGCTCGTCGCCGAACCCGGCGACGGCCTCGCGCAGGTCGCTGTCCTTGAACGTCGCACCGGTGAGCACCCGAAGCCCGGCGTCGTCGGGGAGCAGCTTCGGCAGCGGGGACTGGAGTGGGGCGACGGCGAGTACGCCGATCCCCCGCTGCCGTAGCGCGTGCACCATCGTGGCCGCCGCGGTGGTGCGGCCCGTGCCAGCAGCACCGGAGATCAGCAACAGGTGGGAGTCGGCGTGGAACAGGTCGGTGCCCACGGTGGTGTTGTCCGGCCCGCCGACGCCCAGCGGTATCCAGGTGGACAGCCCCCCGGTGTCGGCGCTCGACCCGAGTGCGGCCAGGTCGACGCGCGCGGGCAGAGCCGGGAACCGCCGGGGCAGCCGGTGCGCGGGTGCGTCGTGCGGTTCGACGGCGTCGGCGTTGCCGGATCGCGTCGGCAGGCACACCTGCACGTGCCGGCCGCTGCCGGCGTCGATGGCCCGTCCGGGGAGGGCGGGCGGGCTGGCCATGCCGGTCTGCAACTGCATCCGCCGGGTCTCTTCCTTGGGAAACGGCAGGAGCAGCCTCCGGTTGTAGAGGGTCGGCAGCCGGTGGTTGAGCATGTCCTGACCACCGAACGGCACGACGTGCACCCCGAGCGGAGCGCCCGCGGTGATGACGCCGCGCAGGGTGGCGAGCAGGGACGTCTCGACGAAGGCCGGGTCGCTGTGATCCTCGAAGTGCTCCCAACCGTCGACGACGACCACGATGTGCGGCCGTGCCTCGTCCGCCGGGGGCGCGCTGCCGGCACGGCGTTGGACCTCCTCGGCCAGCCAGGTGACCAGGCGACGGATCCGGTCGGGCTCCGCCGCGGAGAAGACCCCGCCGCAGTGCGGCAACGCCGCGTACTCGGCCAGGCCGGCCGGGTGCCGTTCCACGACGTACAGGTGTGCCTGGTCGGGTCGGAAGCGGGCGGCCAGGCCGGTGATCAGGGTGCGGGCCATCGTCGTTCGGCCGGACTGCGGGCCACCGGCGACGAGCAGGCGGTCGACTCCGGCCAGGTCGAGGAAGTCCGCCGGTTGCGCCTGGCGCGCCGGGTCGTCGGCCAGGCCGAAGGGTACGGCGGTCGCCGGCGCGGCGGCGGTCCACCGCGCCGGCAGCTCGTCCACCGTCAGGGTGGCCGGCAGTGGGGGCAGAATCGGCCGGAAGGGCGCCGACAGCCCGGACCGATCCGCGGCGTCCTCGATCGCGGCGATGGTGAGGTCCTGGTCGGTGGGTCCCGCTCCCCCGGTGGGTGCGGCGCGCGGGCGAGGGGTGCCGAGGTCCGTCGGGTTCAGGGCGCGGACGACGGCCGGGGTGGCCCCACCGGTCGGCGGGGGGTCGCCGAGGTAGCCGGATTGGAACGGTTGCGGGATCCGGGACTCCGCAGTGGTGCACAGGATCAGGCCACGGCCGCGCAACGCGCCCGGGATGGTGGCGGCGTCGGGGACTCCGAGCACCTCCGTGCTGTCCGCCGGCTCGTTCTGGCGAAGGCTGATCCGCAGCGACACGTTGTTCTTCAACTCGGGCGAAAGCTTGCCCTGCAACGACTGCGTGGCCAGCACGAGGTGCATCCCGAGCGACCGCCCCTTCGCGGCGACGTTGACCAACTCCTTGACGAAGTCGGGCGCGGCGTCCAGGACCCGACCGAACTCGTCGAAGATCATCACCAGTCGGGGCAGCGGCGGCAGGTCCGCCCCCGCCAGGCGCTTCTGCCAGTACCTGTCGATCTCCCCGTCGTATCGGGCCAGCAGGGACTCCCGGCGGCTCACCTCCGCTCGGATCGAGGCGAGCACCCGGGCCGCCGCCGCGTCGTCGAACACGTCGGCGGCAGTCTCGCCGGTGGAGCGGATGAGCGCGACGACGTGCGGGCACCGTTCGAAGGGCAGAAAGGCGCTGCCGCCCTTGAAGTCGACGAGCACCAGGTTGAGTTCGTCCGGCCGGTTCGCCAACAGCAACGACGTGACCAGGGTCTGCAACAGGATGCTCTTGCCCGCGCCGGTCGCGCCGCCCAACATGGTGTGCGGTCCCTGGTCGGCGAGATCGACGTACACCGGTCCGGTCGCGTCCGCACCGAGCACGACGCGAGTCCGTGGACCCCGCCCCCGCTCCCAGAGCGCCCGCACATCGTCGCCGCTGGGCGCACCGAGGTCCAGGAGGTCGAGCAGGCGCACCGCACCGGGGATGGCCTGCTGGGCCGCCCCGAGTGTCGCCCGGTCCCGCATCGGGGCCAGTGCCCGCGCCAACCGCTCGGCGGTCATCGCGTCGAGCGTGTCGGCCCGGACCGTCACCGGCGGGCCGTCCGGGCTGCGAGTCACCCGTGCCGACTCCTCCGCCATCTCGATCAGACCCCGGCACTCGTTCATGCTGTGCCGATCGGCGCAGATGAGGTGCACCCCGACCGCCGGACCGTCCCGCAGCACCTCGTCCATGCCCGGCAGGTCCCGCAGCGCCAACGCGCCGTCGAGGACGACGACCACGTCGTCGAACTGCTGCGGGCCGCGTTCGGCCCGCCGCGTCGCGATGAGGATACGCAGCTCCCGTACCCGGTCGGCCCGGGTCGCGGTCGTGTTGCCGACCCGGCAGGAGTACGTCGCCGTGTCCCCCGCGTCGACGTGCGGCAGCCAACGCGCCCAGGCCAGACGGCCCCCCTCATCGGCGCTGAGCAGCACCATCCGCAGGTCGTCCGGGCCACGCAGGGTGGCGAGCTGGACCAGCAGCCACCGCAGGACGGCCTGCACCGACTGCTCGGCGCCGGTCACCCCGAGCACGCCGATGGTGCGCAGGTCCACGGTGACCGGGACGGCCGACAGCCGCGGGGGGCGGAAGCCGGTCCAGGGCTCCCCGCGTACCGTCACCGATGCCGGCTCGTCGGCGACGCCGACCCGTAGTGCCAGCGAGTGCGGTGCGGACGCCCGACGCGTCCACAGATCGACGCGGGCACCTCGGGCGATGTCGACGATCTCGGCCGGGCTCGGGGCGAGCGCCCGGCGAACCCGCTGCTCGGCGTCCACCTGGGTGGCGATCGTCGCGTCGACGACCTTCCGCGCCGCGGTGAACTCGGCCTCGCGCTCCGCATCCTGCTTGTTCTGCGCGTGCTGGTGCAGCAGCAACCCCCCGATGGAGACCGCAGCGCCGAGCAACAGGACGGGTGACTGCGTGAGCAGCGCGGCCCCCACGGATCCCGCGGCGCCCAGCAGGTACGCGGCCGCGACCGGGCCTCGGGTCACGCTCGGCTGAAACGGCAGGGTCACCTCGACGGCGGGGATCACCGGGGCGTGGCCGAACGCGCGGTCGAAGTCGAGTCGACCGTCCGGGGCTCGGACGAGTCGGCGCGCCCCAGCCGGCACCGGGGTCCACCGCAGCTCGTTGCCGCCGATCTGGAGCACGGTGTTCGGCGCGACGACGGCCCGCTCGGCGATCCGCACGCCATCGACGTACGTACCGTTGCTCGATCCGCCGTCGGTGACCGTGGCCGTGCCATCCGGGGCGACCTCCAGCAGCGCGTGCGTGTCCCGGGAGACGTCGGTGTCCCGCAGTGGCAACGCCGCCGCGGAGCGACGAGCTATCGGGTGGATCCCGGCGCGCAGGGCGACGGCCAGGCCGGCGTCCGGGCCGCCCACCACCTCCAGCACACCCGCTGCGCCATCGGTGGCCAGGCGGCCGACCGGCCCGGGTCCGCCCACGCTGAGCACCGAGCCGCGCAGCAGTGGACTGTTGCCCAGGCTCGCGGCCGGGTCCAACGCGACGGCTCCGACGAAGCAGCGCCGGCCCGCCACGGAGACGGGCAGCCCCGCGAGCACGGACCGCACGCTGCTGGTGGGCGCGGCGATCACCTCGACATCGTGTGCGGTCCCGGTACTGCGGTCCCACACGGTCAGACGCAGGATCATGATTGTGCCCTCACCTGTCCGAGCCGTACGTCCACAACCGCAGCCCCTCATTCCCGCCCAGCACGGCAGCGCCGGCCGCGCTCAGCGCCACCACGTCGGAGGCCAGGTCGGGGCCGGTGAAGGGTCCCGGCCGGTACACGTGCGCGGTCCGGCCGGTCGTGGTGTGCCAAACTCTGATCTCGTCTCGGCGAGCGGTGACGAAGAGGTCGTCCGGGCCGAATGCCGTGGCACTGGGCGTGCCCGCGTCGCTGACCAGGGTGGCCAGTATCGTGTTGGAGCCCGTGGCGCGGATCAGCACCTCCCCGTCGGTGGTGAGGTCCGCCCAGGGCGCGACTGGCCCGTCGATGCGGCCCCCGTTCTGTCCGGTGGCGGTCTGCCAGGCGCGCAGGGCACCCCGCTGGTCGAGGGTCATGAGCACCTGACCGTCCTGGCTGAAGCGGATGGTCGTGACGTCCGTCTGCTGGGTGACCAGGTCGATGCGGCTGTCCGGAGACAACAGGGGCCACACTTTGACGTCGCCGTGACCGAGGGCCGCCAGGCTGGTCCCCTGCGGCGTGAACAGCACGCTGGAGACGCCGTGTCCGACGGTCAGCGTGGTCGTGTTCCGCAGGCTGGCGACGTCCCAGAGCTTGACGACGCCGTCCTCCCCGCCGCTGGCCAGCGTCTTCCCGTCCGGGCTGAAAGCCATGACGTTGATCGTGTTGGCATGCCCCGGAATGACGGCCGTGGCCCTGCGGTCGGCGACGTCCCACAGCGTGATGCCGAACGTCCCGGTGTGCGCACTGGCGAGGGTCGCGCCGTCCGGGCTGAACGCCACCGCGCTGACGGGCTCGTCGCGCAGAGCCACCAGCGCCGCCTGCCGCCGGTGGAGGAACAGGTGACCGCTAACGATCAGGCCCGCCACCACCACGACGCACAGCACCGCCCACGGCCGCCGCGACCCGAGTGGTCGGAGGGCACGCGGTGACCAGCCCGGCACCTCGCGCGACCGATCGGCGATCCGGACGTGGCCGGGCGCTGCGACACGCAGTTTGTCGACCATCTGCGCCGGGCTGACCCCGACGACATCGGCGATGATCCAGACCGGGCTCCTGCCGTCCTCTTCGTGGAGGACTCCAGTAATCCTCCACGGGTCGGAGGTGGACACCGGTACCCCGTCCGTCAGCTCGAGGCCGATTCGGCTGCGCCTGGTGGACACGTCAGCTCCCGGCCACACCATGATGCCGAGGATGTTTCTCCACAGCACCTCCTGCGGCGGCCCGCCACCAGCGCTGAATCGCACAGAACGGCTGCCCACACTCATCGTGCCGTGCGGAGGATCCACGATGCTCGACAGCAGCCAGACCCCCAGCACCGGTGGCAGGAGGACGGCGGGGAACACCGTCCATCCGGGTAGACCCAGGCTCGACACCACGTTGACGGCCAGGAAGGTTACCCAGAGCACGCCGCCGAGAAGAGCCAGCCGAGCGGCGACGTTGATCCTGCGGATCCGCCTGGGCACCGCGACCACGAAGCCGGTGGCCGACGGGGCGGGCGGGTGGGCCGCCGCCGGTCGCTGACGAGTCGGTGGAGGGCCGGCCGGCTGCACGGTCGTGGCCTGCCGCTCCCAGGACTCACCCTCCGGCTCGGGGTCGCTGTCCGCGGGATCGGGTCGTTCGGGCTCCTGGGCTGCTGGGCTGTCCCGCCCGCCGGTGACGCTCGCGCTGACCGGGACGTCGAGAAGGCCACGAGCCTGCTCGACGGTGAGCCGTTGCGCCACGTCGCGGGTGAGCAGGCCGGCGATCACGGTGGACAGCGGCTCCCCGCACCGGATGACCGGCAGGTCGTCGTACAGGACGGCGTGCAGGGTGGCCGCGGTGGAGACACCCTCGAACGGAAGCTCGCCGGTGACGGCCTGGGCGAGGGTCACACCCGCCGACCACAGGTCGCTCGCCGGCGTGGGATCGCTGCCGTGGAACAGCTCCGGAGCGAGGTAACCGGTCGAGCCCATCATTCCGTGGCGGGTCAGGCGGGCATCACCCGCGGCGCGCGCGATGCCGAAGTCGAGCAGCTTCACCTGGTCACCGGCCAGCACCATGATGTTGCCGGGTTTGACGTCCCGGTGCACCACACCGACCGCGTGCGCGGCCTTCAGCGCGTCCAGCACGCGTACGGCGACGGCCCGTACCCGATCGGGTGGCAACGCCCCCTCCCGATCGAGGAGATCGGCGAGCGTCGGAGCGTCCACCAACTCCGTCACGATGTAGGCGGCCTCGTCGTCGGCGGTCGCCGGCACGAGATCGTAGACCGCGACGACGGCCGGATGGTTGATCAGCCCGGCGGTACGCGCCTCGCGCAGCGCCCGCTCCCCGAACAACCGGCGATCCTCGCCGGGCAGGCCGACGGGAGCGCGGATCTCCTTGACCGCGACGGTGCGCCCGATCAGCTCGTCGGTCGCCCGCCAGACCACACCCATGCCACCCCGGCCGAGGACGCTCTCCAGCCGGTAACGCTTTGCAACGAGCCGCTGCGCCGGCCGGGGATCTGACACCCTCGTGCTCCTCGCCATCGACCACTACAGTCGGTGCGAACGATACCCCGACCACTGGCGCGACGATGTCCGTCCATTATGGAGCCGGGCCTGACATCGTGGCTGGTGCGGACCCGGCTGGATGTCAGCTGGCCGAGCCGTACGTCCACAGCCAGAGACCCTCGGTGCCGGCGAACGCGGCAATGCCGGCGGGGCTCATCGCCACGGCGTCGGACGACACCTCCTGGGCGGGGAAGATGCCCGGCTTGTAGAGGTGCGCGGTGCGGCCCGTCGACGTGTGCCAGATCCGGATCTCGTCCAGGCTGGCGCCGATGAAGAGGTCCTTCGGGCCGAAGGCGGTGGCATCGAACGTCGCGCTCGAATCGCCGACCAGGGTGGCCACGATCTGGTTGGAGCCGGGTGTACGGAGCAGCACCTTCGAGTCACGGGTGGCCTCAACCCAGGGTGTGACAGCCCCGTCGACGCGAGTGGTCGGAAGGCCGCTGGCGGTCTCCCACGCGCGCGGGACTCCCTTCGGGCCGAGGGCGATGAGCACCTGCCCGTCCGAGGTGAAGCGGATCGCCTCAGCCTCGATCGGCCCGGCCGCCGGGTCGGATGACAGCTCGACGGGCCTGTCCGGGGAGGACAGTCGCCACAACTTGACATCGCTGTAGCCGAGCGCGCCGATGAGGTCCCCCGAGGGGGAGAACAGCACGTCTTCGACGGTGCCGCCTTGGTTGAAGGTGAGCGTTCCGGTGTTCTGCCGGCTGGCGACGTCCCAGAGTTTGACGGCACCGTCGTCCCCACCGCTGGCAAGCGTCTTGCCGTCCGGACTGAACCGGAGAACGTTGATCTCCTTGGTGTGCCCGGGGATGGTGGCCACGGCCCGACGGGCGGCGACGTCCCAGAACGTGATGCTGAACGTGTCGCTGTTGGCGGTCACGAGCGTGGTGCTGTCCCCGCTGAACGCCAACGCGCTGGCCGGCTGGCGGTCGAGCTCCACCATGGCCGAGCGATGGTGCCGGAGATAGAGGTGACCGGTCACGATCAGGGCGGTCAGCAGCACGAAAGACACCACCGCAAAGGGCCACCGCCGGCCGAGCGGCAGGAAGGCGCGGGTCGAGCCGTCCGGCGTGTCCTCGGTCGGACCGACGACCCGCACGTGACCGGGAGCGACGGCACCCAGTTCGTCGACGAGGACCGTGGGACTGACCTCCAGGTCACCGACGGTCCAGACGGGACCACGGCCGTCCTGCTCGTGCAGCACCCCGCGGGCTTTCCACCGCGTCGTCGTCTCCGGCGGCGCATCCGGCGTCAGCTCGACGCCGATCCTGGAGCGCTTGGCGGACCGGCCGGCACCGGGACCGACCGTGATGGCGGCGATGTGCGCCCAGAGCACATGCATCGGGGTCCCACGCCAGAAGTGCGTCCGGATGGAGCGGGCGCTCAGGTGGAGCCAGCCGTGCGGCGGGTTGACGACGGTCACCAGCAGGCCGACCCCCACCACCAGCCCGATGAGGACGACCGGGATCAGGGTCCAGTCGGGTCGACCCTGCACCAGCAGCAGGGTGGCAAGCAGGCCGGTCACCCACAGGGCGGCGCCGAGCAGGACGATCCGGGCGCCGATGTTGGCGATGAGGGTCGCCCTCGGCACCACGGCCAGGAAGTTGACTGCCGGCTGCTCCGCCGCCGACGCGGGTGACTCGTCCGGGCCGGGCCGCTGGCGAGGTGGCGGAGGCCCGGCCGGCTGCACGGTCGTGGCATGCCGCTCCCAGGCTTCGTCCACCGGTGTGGGGCCGCGGCCGGCGGGAGCGGGCTCCGCGGCTGCGCGGCTGTCGCGCCGCCCGGGTGCGCCCGCGCTCACCGGGGCGTCCAGGAGGTCACGGGCCTGCTCGACGGTCAACCGTTGGGCCACGTCACGGGTGAGCAGACCGGCGATCACCGTGGCCAGCGGCTCCCCGCACTCGATGGCCGGCAGGTCGTCGTAGAGAACCGCGTGCAGGGTGGCCGCTGTCGACGCCCCCTCGAACGGGAGCTCACCGGTCACGGCCTGGGCGAGCGTCACGCCCACCGACCACAGATCAGCGGCCGGCGTGGGGTCGTCGCCGTGGAACAGCTCCGGAGCGAGGTAACCGGTCGACCCCATCATCCCCTGGCGGGTCAGGCGGGTGTCCCCCGCCGCGTGCGCGATGCCGAAGTCGAGCAGCTTCACCTCGTCACCCGGAAGCACCATGATGTTGCCCGGTTTGACGTCCCGGTGCACCACACCGACCGCGTGCGCGGCCTTCAACGCGTCCAGCACACGAACGGCGATGGTGGTCACCCGATCCGGCGGCAAGGCCCCATCCCGATCGAGGAGATCGGCAAGCGTCGGGGCGTCCACCAGCTCCGTCACGATGTAGACGGCCTCGTCGTCACCGCTGGCCGGCACCACGTCGTGGATCGCCACGACCGCCGGATGGTTGATGCGCCCCGCGCTGCGGGCCTCGCGCAGCGCCCGCTCCGCGAACCGCTGACGCTCCTCGGTCGGAAGCCCGAGAGGTACGCGGACCTCCTTGACCGCGACCGCGCGCCCCATCAGCTCGTCGGTCGCCCGCCAGACCACCCCCATCCCGCCGCGGCCGAGGACACTCTCCAACCGGTAACGCCCCGCGATGAGCTGGTGCGGCGACTGCGGATTCGGCACCTTCGCGCTCCTTGCCATCGGGCATTACAGTCGGTGCGAACCATACTCCGGCCGATCGCACCGTGTTGTCCGTCCACATAGGAGCGGATCGACGTCTCGCGCCTGGTGCGGCGGGCGATGGGGCTGGGTTCGACCGGGGCAGGCGCGACTCTCAGGAGGGCACGGGGCGATGGCGACCGGGTTCGGTTTCGACAGGGACGCGGTCCTCCAGGCCGTACAGCAACTGACCGGAGTGCGGTCCGGGCTGGAGTCGACCCGCCAGCAGGCCCGACAACTGTCCGCGACCGGCTCCCGCGACGTCGACCTGGCCCTCCACGATTTCACCAACGCCGCGATCCAGCATCAGGCCGGCCTGGTGGCCGCGGTGTCAGCCGCCGCGGACCGGCTCGACGACGTGGTCACCGGCCACGCCCAGCTCGACAGCGCACTGGGCAGTCAGCTGTCGACCAACCAACAAGCAAAGGGGAAAGTCAATGAGTGACGTCAGCGTCGGTTACGAGGGTCTCCAGTCGGCGGCCCGCACCCTGACCACGGGGCAGGAGGAGATGACCCAGAAGTTGAACGCCCTGAAGTCGATGATCGACCAACTGGTCAACAGCGAGTTCCGCACCCAACTGGCCTCGGGTCGTTTCCAGGACTCCTACCAGCAGTGGACCACCGGTGCGCAGAACATGATCGGCGGCCTGGAGGGCATGTCCACGTTCCTGGTCGGCGTCGTCCGCGAGCACCAGGACCTGGACGCCAGGCTGGCCGGGGGCATCAACGGCTGATCACCGGCCGACATGGAACAGTGGCAGGTCCTCAGCATCTACGACGGCGATCCGACCCCGGGCTCGCCAGCCTCGATCAACGCCATGGTGACCGCCTTCAGGCGCCGCGCGGCGGAGTTCAGCGGGCACACCGCACGGCTCAGGTCCGTCGCGGCCAACAGTGGCGCCATGAGCTTGCGGGGCGACTATGCCGCGACCATCGATCGTGAGCTCGGGCGACTACCCGGCGATGCGAAGGTCCTGTCCGACGCGTATCTGGCCTGCGCGACGGCCCTGTCGGCGTTCGCGGACGATCTCATTCGGCTGCAAGTGCAGTCGCGCGACGCACTGCGCATCGGGATGACGGCAGACAGCCAGTACCGGGCCATGCTCCAGCAGTTCTGCGGCCTGACCGGTATGCGCACCTACGGGCCGGGGGTCTGGCGTGGACTGAACGAGTCGTACGCGGCACGGGCGCCGGAACAGGTGCGCCCGCAGGCCTTCGTCATTGCCCGCAACGCGGCGCTCTGCGAGACCGAGCGCGAACGCGCGAGAGTTTCCGCGCTTCAGGCGGGAAGCCGCTACGAGGCTGCCGCAGCTCGCTGTGCCCAGGCCATCAGGTCCGTCGGACTGCGACCGACGTCGGCGGGCGCGCAGCGGGTGACGGCGGGATCCGGAGCCTCCCAGGCCATGCCGACCCCGACGTCCACGCCACCCACCCGGCGTGTCGCCGGTATCGCCGGCAAGATACCCCTCAAGCCGGTTCATGACCGGCACTACCTCAACCGCATCAGGCCGAATAATCCGGTCAAGCCGTTCAACACGGTGGTCCTGCCCGGCACGGACGTCGCGCAGGATCTGGCCGACATCGCCGCTGGCCTCGCCACCTGGGTGGCGGACCGCAGTCGTTACGTGGTGAACGGTCGCACCTACGGCGTCGAGGACAAGGGTACGGTCTTTCCGGAGAGCGGGCCTGGCCTGGAGCGGTTGGAGCGGTTGGAGTACAAGGCGTTGAAGACGTACATCAAGTTCGGCGGCGACCTCGATGCGGCAAATGTCGAGTTGGTCAAGGATCCATACATCACACCTGCCCACCGGGAGCGCGCGATGGAGGTCTTCCGCCTGCACAAGAAATACCGGGGGTAGGTGTTGGTCTACCAGATTCAGTTCGAGGGTGAGATCCCCGCAGCCGATCTGCGGCGGTTCCTCGCGGACAGCTATGGCATCGCGCCGGAGTCGATCTATGTCGGTCGGATCGAGGACCGATCGCCTGGCGACCCCCGACCGGTCGCCATGTTCACTCCTCCCGACGACGACGAGGAGTTCGGCTGGGCGCTGATCGGCGACACCGAGCTCGTCGACGCCACCGGCCTGGGGGAACGGGAGCTGGCCGTTGCCCTGGCCCGCGCCTTCCGGGTTCGGGCGCTTGTCGACGACGGCAGCCACTATCCCGACAGGTGGCTCCTGGTCAGCACCGATGGCAGCAGTGGCCGGGTGCTCACGGACGAGGACGCCGCAGCCGACGGTGACCTGCGGATCGTGCACGCACTCGAACCGATCAGTGGCGAGCCCCAGCTCGCCGTCGTGCCGCCGCGGGACTGGTCCCGCGACGACGACTGACCAGACGGTGACCACCGGTGCCGGCTGGCCCGAGCGCACGGGCCAGCCGGACCACGGCCGTGTCAGCCGGTCGTGCAGACGGTGCCGTTGAGGGTGAACGCCGTGGGCAGCACGTTCGGCCCGCCGTACGCCCCGACGAAGCCGGCGCTCACGCTGCCGCCGGCGGCGATCTGCCGGTTGTCGACGGTGGGCGTGACCCGCACGGCGGTGCCGGTCTGCTCCCAGGTGGCGCTCCAACCGCTGCTCACCTGCTGCCAGCCGGTCGGCCACGTCCAGGTGAGCGTCCAGCCGTTGATCGGGCTGGTCCCGTTGTTGCTGATCTCGACGCCGCCGATGTAGCCGTTGCCCCAGTCGTTGTTCGTGGTGAAGCGGACGGTGCACGCACCCTCGGCGGGGCTGCCGGTGGCGAAGGTGAGCGGTGGTGAGGCCCAGGACACCCGGCCGGCGGTGTCGCGGGCCAGCACGTTGACCGTGTATCTGCTGCCCGGCACCAGGTTGCCGACCGTGAAAGAGGTGCTCGTCGTCTCGCCGAGCTGCTCGCTGACCGCGCCGTACTGCCGGTGCACCTCGTACTTGGCGATCGGGCTGCGGCCCGGCGTGGCCGCCGGCCAGGAGATCGTCGCGGCGCGGTCGGTGATCTCGCCGGCGGTGGGCTGGCCCGGCGCCGACGGGCGGCCGACGGCCGCGTCGGCCGGGCGCAGCACGAGCGTCGTCAACGAGTACGCCGGCAGCGTCCGACTGGTCGCGGAGCCGGACTGGCTGGTGGCGATGCCGGTGGCGCCGTTGGTGAGGGTGGCGACGGTCGGCGCGGCGGCGGACGGGGTGAACCCGGCGTAGTCGATGGCGACCTCGTGCGCCGCGTCCGGGTCCTTGTTGACCAGCAGTACCGCGAGATCGCCGTTGCTCCGGCGCACGGCGTGCGCGCTGACCAGCGGCTCGTCGGTGCCGGCGCGGATGAACTGGTCGCCGGCCTTGGCGAACAGCTTCATCATGCCCAGCCCGTGGTACGGGGCGAACGGTGTGTTCAGTGGTGGCTCGCAGACCGAGCCGTCCGCCGTGCAGGTGCCGCTGGAGAGCATTCCGAAGTCGTTGTAGTCGGTCTGGCCGGCCACCTCCGACACGGCGCCGATGCCGTTGTGCACGTTCCACCAGTGCACGGTGAAGACGCCGTTCGCCAGCAGTTCGCTGTAGGCGTCGGCCAGGAAGAGCGCGGCCGGTTGGGTGGTCCGGCCGGCGTCGACGTTCAGCTCGGTGAGGCTGATGCCGATGCGGTCGGCGTTCGGGCCGGCGTACCTGCTGATCTGCTGCCGCAGCAGGTAGGTCGCGTCGGGGATGTGGTTGGTGCGGGCCAGGGACTCGGCGGCGGTGCCGCCCGGGTACCAGTGCACGTCCACGAAGTCGATCTTCGGGCCGGCGAGGGAGAGCACTGTCTGGTTCCACGGGCCGGGGTCGCTGCCGGCGGTGATCCCGTCCGGCCAGTTGCCCGGCATCGTCAGCACCGCCCCGACCTTGACGCTCGGGTCGACCGCCTTCATGGCGTCGGCGTACTCGACGACCAGGCGCGCGTACTGCGCCGCGCTCTTGTCCGGGTGGTCGTCCGCCTCCCACGCGGACCCGTAGTGGCCGTTGCCGTAGTTCTCGTTGCCGACGGTCCAGTACCGCGCGCCGTAGCCCTTCGTCACGTTGGCGTACCGCACCCAGTCGGCCGCCTCGGCCGGGGTCCCGGTGCCGTAGTTCGCGATGATCATTGGCTGTGCGCCGACCCGCTGGGCCGCCGCCATGAACGTGTCGAAGTCGGTTCCCGGCGCGACGTAGCCGCCGGGCGCGGTGTGGTCCTTCCAGTGGTAGATGTCGGCGTACGAGCCGCCGGGGTACCGCATCATCTGCACGCCTGCGTCGCGCAGCAGGTCCGACGTCTCCGTGGTGCCCAGGTTCTGGTCCCAGATGGCGTGGTTGACGCCCAGCGCGGTGTCGGGCACGGTCGCCAGCCCCGCGCGGGCGTTGACTGTCACGGTGACCGGGTCGGGGGCCGCGCTGGCCGCCGGTGGGTTGATGCCGGCGAGCGCGGTCGCGG
The DNA here is from genome assembly GCF_040649655.1 of Micromonospora sp. NPDC048905. NCBI lineage: Bacteria > Bacillati > Actinomycetota > Actinomycetes > Micromonosporales > Micromonosporaceae > Micromonospora > Micromonospora sp. NPDC048905. Next base: position 148,824 of record NZ_JBEZFV010000004.1, read on the forward strand.
CGAGCAGCGCGCTCGCCACCAAAGACGCGCGCCTCTTCTGGTTCTGCATGGGCTGGGGTTCCTTTGCGGGAGTGAGTGCACGGATGGCTCTCGGCGGTCCATCGCTCGTCGCACCCGTCCCCCAGCACCCGTATCGGATCCTGGTTGCCCTGGACGGACATCGGCTCCGCGCGCGGGCGGTCATCGACGCACAAGAATGTCACGGCCGGATCGGGAACCTCAAGGCCGGCCGGTCGACTGACGTCATACGTTACAGCTTGACGAACGGCATGTTATCGCTCACAGTCGATGTCGAGGCGAACAGCGTTCGCGGGTTGCCGGGAGAGCCCCCGCTGGTCAGCCTCGGCATCACGACGCCCCCCGGGCATGCGGGGCGTCGCATCAGGACTTCACCGCGGCCGCCGACGACGCGCGGCGGACGACGCGCGTCCGCACCCCCACCCGAGCACTCCGTGCTGCCGCCGAGTCCCCGACCCAGCACCAGAGGAAGCGCCGATGAAATCAAGGATCGCACTGCTGGCCGCCGCGCTCGCGACGGCCCTGGCGACGATGACGGCCGTGGTCACGGTCGCCACCCCAGCGTCGGCCGCGACGCTCACCCAGGTGACCAACTTCGGCACCAACCCGACGAACCTCCAGATGCACCTGTACGTGCCGGACCGGGTCGCCGCCCAGCCGGCCCTCCTCCTCGCCCTGCACTACTGCACCGGCAGTGGCCCGGCGGTGCACTCCGGTTTCGGGCTCAGCACCCTCGCCGACCGCTACGGCTTCATCGTGATCTACCCGTCGGTGACCCGCAGCAGCAAGTGTTGGGACGTCTCCTCCCCGCAGGCGTTGCGGCGCGACGGCGGCAGCGACCCCATCGGCCTCAAGTCCATGGTCGACTATGTCCGGGGCCGCTACCCGGTCGATGCCAACCGGATCGCCGTCGGTGGGTTCTCCTCCGGCGCCATGATGACGAACGTCATGGCCGGCCTCTACCCGGACCTGTTCAACGCCGGGTTCAGTTCCTCCGGGGTTCCGTTCGGCTGCTTCGCCACCACCAACGGCGCCGAGTGGAACAGCGAGTGTTCCGGTGGGCGCATCGTCCGGACCCCGCAGCAGTGGGGCGATCTGGTGCGCAACGCCTACCCCGGCTACACCGGCAAACGCCCCCGGATGCAGATCTGGCACGGCACCACGGACACCACGCTGAGCTACGTCAACTTCGGCGAACAGATCAAGCAGTGGACAAACGTCCAAGGGGTGTCCCAGACCCCCGCCTACACCGACTCCCCGCAGACCAGCGCCACCCGCACCCGGTACGGGGGCACCGGCGGCACGGCACCTGTCGAGGCCATCAGCTTCCAGGGGTACGGCCACTCCATCCCGTTCGACGCCGCGCAGGCCGTCCGGTTCCTCGGTCTCGACACCACGAGTCCCACCACACCGCCGCCGAACCCGACCACGCCGCCGCCGGGCGGCACGGCCGGGCCGCTGCGCAACGTCAACGCCGGTCGCTGCCTGGACGTCCCGTCGAGGTCACAGACGAACGGCACCCAGGTGGCGCTGTGGGACTGCAACGGTGGCACCAACCAGCAGTGGACGCCGACCGCCGCGAGACAACTCCAGGTGTACGGCACGAAGTGCCTGGACGCCGAGGCCGCGGGGACCACGTCGGGCACCCGGGTGATCATCTGGGACTGCAACGGCGGCACCAACCAGCAGTGGAACCTCAACACCGACGGGACGGTCACCGGCGTGCAGTCCGGCCTGTGCCTCGCACCGAACGCCGCCGGCACCGCCAACGGCGCCCAGTTGGTCCTCTCGACCTGCAACGGCGGGAACAGCCAGCGGTGGACCCGCAGTTGAACCGGCGCGCCCTCCGTCGGTCGCGCCGCGAGAGCGCGCCGACGACGTGAGGTCAGCCGGCCGCGAGGCCCGGCTCGGGGACGTTCCCGAGCCGGGCCGCGCGGCCCGTGTGGCGCTGTCTGTTCGACGGTCTGCGGGGGCGTCAGGCGTCGTCTTCGCCCCGACCGCCGCGCCCTGAACGACGCCCGCGGACGCCGACGGCGGCCAGGAGGGTAACGACCGCGGCGACCAATTGCAGCGCGCCGCCGAGCAGATCGACCAGGCTGGAGATGGCGTTAGCGTCTGGGTGCATGAACGGCCTCGGGGTTCGTGCCCACCGTCCGCTTTCTGCGGAAGGCCCTCCCCCGGGCCCAGCGGTGACCGCTTGAGCGCCGCCATCATTGTGGCACCCTCCCCCACCAAGTGGAAGCTGGTGACCCTCGGCGCGGAGCCATGTTCCCGGTGGCACGCCCGCGCGGACCAGAGCGGCAGCGGCGCTCCACGTGTGGAAAGCTCATAGACACAGGCGGATGTGGCGAGCCCCACGATCCGCACGTCCAGTACGAGCACATTGCGAATTGTCAAGTTGGCGACACTTCCGCGACGCCATGGCCGCCGCCACCACCAATACCATAAAGCGCATGTCACCAAAGGTCTCGATTGTCGCCACGGACCGCCACCGGGAGCCCGGCCCACGGCCAGACGCCGACGTGACCTTCCTGCCGATCGCCGACGACGGCGGCGTTCCGGTCTACGACGACTCCGTCCCCGAGCTGATCGAGGAACTACTCGCCGCACGGCTGACAGCAGGCACCTGGCACCCCCTCACGGAGTGCGAGTTCGTCTCGTCCCGGGGTGTGCTGACCGACACCCTGCTCCAGATCGCCGTGGGGATCAGCTCGTCCGCCGGCTGGTACGCGTTGCAGACGCTGTTGCGTCGGCGCGGCGGGCAGCAGCTCCGGGTGGTCGCGATCTTCGACGACGGCACTGAACGTCGGCGCGCCGAGGTAACCGGAGAGGCGGACGACGTGGTGCAGGCACTGACGACGCTCAACCCGTTCGGCTCGGAGCCGACCTGATGACGCCCGCCGCACCGAATCGCCGCCGATCCGGCGACAAGCGACCACCCGAGGCTCGTGCGTGAGGCCCCGCGGCTTCATTCGCCGCCCGTAGCGGAGGAACGCCGCCGACTCGTCGGACAGATCACGACCGTGCTGGAAGCGTCGTCGGTCGTGCAGGACCCGAGCAGTCGACAGTTGCTGTTGCAGGAGTTGCGGCACGCGCTGGGCGGCGCGCTGGACTACCGCGAGGTGGGCGTACTCCGACTCCAGCTCATCGCGCTGGTGACGGCCTGCGTGGACCGACCGGGTGGGCTGCGCTGCCTCGCCGAATGCCTCGAGCTGCTCGAGCCGGAGAGCAAACAGACAGTCGCGTTGCTGCGCCTGGCCGACGACTGGCAGGCGTACGAGTTGCTCTCCGACTACGACGTCGCCTGGTTGCGCGGGGAGCTGTCCACGCTCGACGCGACCCCCGACCTTCGACAGTTCGTCGCCGAGATTCGCGCAACCCCCGCCCCACCCCGGTGCGAGACCGCGTGGGAGCTGTTCGCCCACCTCACGTCGGCGAACGCGCATGGCGAGGTGCCGTCCTGGCTCGTGCTGCTCGACCGGCTGGCGCCGGCCGTGGCACAGGCGTCGCTGCCCCGGCTGCGCCAGCTGCGCAAACAGCTGGCCACGGACTGGGGCGTCGCGGATCAGCTCGACGCCGCTCAGCCGACCGCAGCGGCACCCGCCCGCAGCGCCTACCTGGTGATCCAGTTCGAGAAGTACGGCGGCGACGACGACACGTACATCATGTCCCACTGGTACCAGTGGGCGTCTCCGGAGTGGCAGCCGATCCGCGGCGAGGATCGGCACGTCGCGTACGAGGAACTCGAGGCGGCCGTCGACCGGGTCGTCAACGAGGCCGAACGCCGTTGGGCGGCGCGGGCCGGCGCGGTGACCATCGAGTTCGTGCTGCCCTGGCAGCTGATCAACGAGCCGGTCGACACCTGGCGCAAGGAGCTCCAGTCCGCGCTGCCAAGCCCCCTGACCACGGAATACCCCCTGGTGATCAGGAGCCTGGAGCGCAACCGGGCCAGCCACTGGCACCGGCTCTGGCGCAGCCGCTGGCGACTCGTCAGCGACCACCCCGGCGAGCGCAAGCTGATCCACTGCGCCGCGCGGCACCACGCCGACGTCCAGCTCGAAGCGATCCTCAAACGCGAGAGCGCGGTCGCCGTGCTGGTGCTCAGCGAGACCCCGACCGCCGACAGCATCGGCGAGCGGCAGTTGCTCGTCGGGCTGCGCTCCGGTGTGCCGGCGATCGTGTGGCACCGAGACCCACCGTCCAAAAAGGATCTATGCCAGACTGTTGCGTCGATGGTCGACGGTCGGGCGTCGGACACCGACGTCACAGCCCTTCCGAACCGCGTCGCGCACCTGCGACAGTTGGCGTGGAGCGAAGACCCGGAGGGGCTCGACAAGCACATCGGGCATGGCTTTGTGATGTTGTTCGACGATCCGGATCGGCAGCCCGGAGGGGCGGACTCCGCCGACGGCGACAGGCGAAAGGTCCTGGCATGAGCGGCAACGGCCAGCGGAGCACAGGGAGTGCCGCCAGTCGGCGCACACAACGGTCAGGCACGGGCGCCCACGACCGTCACCGCCCGGTGCCGCCGCCGGCATCGACGACCGGGCCGTGGTGAGCCGAATGATGCCGTCAGCCGTCGACGTCGCGAGCGGCCCTACCAACGGGACGAGGCTCGATCCGGGACACCACCCCCGGGATGTTGTCGTGGTCGTCGACGACGACGCGGTGATGGAGTTCTGGACCGAGGAGATCTCCGCCTTCGTCGCGCAACTGCGCGCCCAGCCGGGCTTCAGCTCGGTCGAGGTCTGGCGGCTGGCCGTCAACGATGGCGCACTCGTGGTGACCGACAGCGCCGACAGCGGCCCCGTCGCCCCCTCGGCACTCGTCGACCCGACCGGGCAGCGCGTCGTTCTCCTGTTGACCCACGGCGGATCCGACGCCTGGCGAGGCGGCCTCGTCCAACCCGTCCTCGTCTCCTGGGCCGCCAGCATGACGATCGCCGTGGTCAACCTGTTGCCCCAACAGCGGTGGCGCGAGCGACGGATGGAGACGACCGAGGTGGCCTGGAGCCCGACCGAGTCGGATTCGGCGACGCACCGGTGGTCGTGGCGGGTGAGCGGTCTGGACCTTCGCCCCACCGACGAGCAGGACGACGCCCGGCTGACAGCGGTTCCGGTCATCGAACGAGGGGCCGACTGGTTGCGACGGTGGAGCGGGCTGCTCTCCGAGACGCCCACCGGGGACGTCCGGCTGCCCGCGCTGCTCCTGCCGCCCGATGGCGAGATCCCCCGCCGGGTGAGCCGTGCGCTCACCGCACACGACCTCGTCGCCCGCTTCCGGGCCACCGTGTCGCCGGCGTCGTTCATCCTCGCGACCCGACTGGCGGCCGCGCCGCTCAACGCCCGGGTGATCCGCGCCCTGCTGAAGACGATGGTGCGGTCGGGGCCGGCGCAGCTGACCGAGGTGCTGACAAGCGACCTGGTCCGACCCGTCCTGCACCGGGCCGCGCCGGCGAACGACACCCGCATCAGGTACGAGTTCGCGCACGGCGTACGCGAGCGGCTCCTCACGCTCGGGTACCGCGACCGCACCGTCGAGGTCCAGCACGTCGTGGAGTACGAACTGGCGCACGACGTCGCGGCGGTGCGCAACCTGACCCTTCGCATCAAGGATCCGCGCCACACCTCGTACGAGCGCGTCACCCCGGCCGCGGAGCCCTATCTGCGGGTCGAGTTGGCTGTTCACCTCTCACTGGGCGGGCCGAACCTCGTCGCGGCCGCGCGGCTGGGCCAGGCGCTCGGCTCACCCATTCCACGGCAGGTACGTCGAGTACTGGAGCCATCTTCCGTTACCGCCCACAGGACCATGGAGTCCGGAATGTCTGACAGAGTGAAATCGCCGGACTCGGCCGCCTCGATCGGCACTGCGCCGCACACCATCCTGGACACCGAGACGGGCATCGAATCGGGCCTGCCGTCGTCGTCCCGTGATCTGCCGCCCACGCAGCGGCTCGACGGTCAGCAATCGGCGCTCGTCGGCAACCTGCCCTTGCGGAACACGAACTTCACCGGTCGACGCGACCTCCTCGACCGGCTGCACCAACGCCTGCGGGCCGGCACGACGGCCGTGCTACCCGAGGCGGTGCACGGCGCCGGCGGCGTCGGCAAGTCGCAGCTCGTCATCGAGTACGTCTACCTGCATCAACAGGACTTCGACCTGATCTGGTGGATCCCGGCCGAGCGCCCCGCGCAGATCCAGTCCGCGCTTGTGGAGTTGGCGACGCGCCTGAACCTGCCCGTGCCCGCGACGGCCAACACGGCCGTACCGGCGGTGCTGGAGGCGTTGCGCGTGGGTCGCCCGTACTCGAACTGGCTCTTGATCTTCGACAACGCCGAGGATCCGGAGAGCGTCGAGCGGTTCTTCCCGAAGGGCGGCCCGGGCAGCATCGTGGTCACCTCTCGCATCAGTGCGTGGCGGCGGATCGCCAACAGCCTCCCGGTCGACATCTTCGAACGCCAGGAGAGCATCGACCTGCTCCGTCGTCGAGACCCGGACCTGGCCGTCACCGACGCCGACCGGCTCGCCACGGCGCTGGGCGACCTCCCGTTGGCCATCGAGCAGGCGGCGGCCTGGCGCGCTGAGACGAAGATGCCGACCGACGAGTACCTCGACCTTCTCGACGCCAGCCGTCCGCTGTTCGACGACGAGACGACGGCGCGGCAGGATTATCCCGAGCTCGTCGCCGCGGCGTGGAACGTGTCGCTCAACTGGTTGCGGGAGCGGGATCCGGCGGCCCTGCGGCTACTCCAGGTGTGCGCGTTCTTCGCGCCCGAGCCGATCGGCAAGGTGCTCCTGTCCAAGCCACGTGCGCTGCGCATCCACCCCGAACTGGATCCCCTCGTCCGCAACCCGATCCACCTCAACCAGGCGATCCGCATGATCGGGCGGCTGTCGCTCGCCCGGATCGATCACCGGACGAACTCGTTCCAGATGCACCGACTCGTGCAACGCGTGCTGATCAACCAGATGGACCGGGAGGAACAGGAGGAGATGCAGCACGGCGCCCACCTGCTGCTCGCCGGCAACGACCCCGACCAGCCCGACAACAGCGACCACTGGCAGCGGTACGCGGACCTGTATCCGCACATCCTCGCCTCGCAGGCTGAGCGGTGCTCGAACGACCTCGTCCGGGACATGGTGTTGAACGAGGCGAAGTACCTGTGGCGATGGGGTGACCACCTGGCGGCCCGGGGCCTCTCCCAACGCGCGTGGGCGGCCTGGACCGACAGCAGCTCGGACGGCGCCGACCCGGACAGCCTCCGGGCGGCGAGCTGGCTCGGCTTCATGCACTTCGTCGTCGGTGACTACGCCGCGGCGGCCCCGCTGAACGCCCGGACACTGAAGCTCTACCGGCAGACCATCGGCGACGACCGGGAGGAGACCCTGGACGCCATCGGCGCCGTGGCCGCCGACCACCGCGTCGCCGGTGACTTCGCCGGCGCGCTGCAACTGTCGCTCACGGTCTACGAGCAGGCCAAGCGGAACTTCGGCGAGGACGAGCCGTTCACGTTGCGCGCCGCGCACAACCTCGCGGTGAGCATGCGACTGTCCGGCCTCTTCGGTCGAGCCCTCCAGCTCGACGAACAGACCTACCAGCGCCTGGTGCAGATCTACGGCACCGACCACCCGGACACTCTCAGCACCTTCGGCGGCATCAACCTCGACCGCCGGGAGCTCGGCGACTACGTGGCGGCGCACGCCGATCAGGAGACCGTCGTGGCGACGGCCCGACGGATGCTGAAGTACGACGATCACCCGTCGATCCTGCGCGGGAGCCGCGCGCTGGCGACGTTCCGGCGCAAGGCCGGCCGCCACAACGACGCCCTGGACCTGTCGGGCTACGTGTTGGCCCGCTTCCGGTCCCGCTACGGCGACAACCATCCGGACACGGTGCTCGCCACGCTGACGTTCGCCATCGACCAGCGGCTGAACGGTGACCTGCGGGCAGCCCGGGAGTCGGCGGAGATCGCGGTGGAGGGGCTACGCCGGCTGTACGGCGACAGCCACCCGCACACCGCGGGGGCTCAGGTGGACCTGGCGGTGACCCTCCGGCTGCTGGGCGAGTGCGCCCAGGCCCGGGATCTCAACCAGACCGCCCTGCACCACCTGACCAGCCGGCTCGGCGAGTCGCACGCGCTGGTGCTGACCGCCCGGGTCAACCTCGCGAGCGACCACTACGAGCTCGGCGAGTACGCCGAAGCCCACGCTCTCGACCTGGAAACGCTCGCGCTGTGTCGGCAGGTGTTCGGCAACAGCCACCCCACCACGCTCGTGTGTGCGCTCAACCTCGCCATGGACTTGCGCGACCTTGGTCGTGAGGCCGAGGCGAGCATGATGTTCGACAAGGGTCTCGAGCAACTGCGGCTGACCCTCGGCGCGCAGCACCCGGCGGTCGCGGCGATCGGTGCCGGCGTCCGCGCCAACTGCGACATCGACCCGCTGCCTCTGTGACGACGGGGTCGACCCGGCGGGATCAGGCGGCCAGCCAACCCGCCGGGTCGACCGTGTCGAGGTCCCGGTCGGGGATCAGACGGCCGACCCAGGTGGCCAGCTCGATCGGGTCCGGACCGACCGTGGTGTCGCCGCGCGAGCGCAGCCCGTCGACGACGGCGAGGACGATCTCCGGGTAACCCAGCAGTGCTCGCGGCACCGGGTCGGCGGGACGGTCGAGGTGGGTGAGGCCAAGACCCACCCAGCCGTGCACGCTGGCGGCGTCCTCGTGCAGTTCGTCGAGGTAGGCGGCCCGCGCCCGGGGCAGGTCACCGGCCACCAGGGCGAGATCGGCCTCGGTGGCGCCGGCCACCGTGGCCCCCACCTCGTCCGGTGCGGCGCACAGCCGACCGAATGCGGCCGGGTCGACAAGCAGGTACCGGCGGAGCACGGCCCGGGCGTCGAGCAGGCCCTCCGGTGGCGCCGCCAGCACCGTGCGACCGAAGCCCGTCTCCGCCGTCGGATCACGGCGCTCCCAGGCTGCCGCCAGCGCGTCCCGGTCGGCGGGTTGGATGCTCATGTTGTGGCCCCGCCACATCGCGCGATGATCGACGGCGACGACACCCGCCGCGTCGAGCGCGACGGCGGGGACCGGGTCCTCCTGGTACGCCTTCAGCTCGGTGTGCAGGGTGTCGACGAACCGCTGGCCGTGCCCGGTCAACCGGCCGGACGCCGCCATCATCCGCAGGACGTCGAGGGTCTGCCGTCGCCACAGGGCGAACTCGAAGTCCGCGGCGGCCCGTTCGTCGAGCGGTGCGTCGTGTCGGTAGGTTCGCCAGAACCGGGTGATGCCGACGAAGGCGTACGCGCCCTGGAGGATGCCGGCGAGTGGCCTGGGGTCGTCCCGCCAGGGGGCGTAGTAGCGGACGTCGCCGCCGCCCTCGACGAGGGTGAGCAGGTGGGACAGCGCACCGAGCTTGTGGTGCTGCGACTCGTGCACCAGGGTGACGGCCAGTTGTGCGGCGTCGTCCGGCTCGGAGAGCAGCACACCCCCGAAGGCCTCGGCACCGGATGCGGACAGTTGACGGAACCGGGCCCGCGGCGGTAGGGGCGCCACGCTGCGCAGGATCCCGGCGATCGCCTGCGCCCCTCCGCGCTGCTGACTGACCAGCAGCCCCCAGGCCTGCGCGAGAAGCGCGCGCCAACGGACGACGTCGGACGCCGACAGCGGTTGGGGCGGCGAGGTGCCCCGCAGGTCGCGGTACACGTCACGGTCGTGCAGTTCCACCCGGAGCTCGACGCCGTACGAGTCGACCGCGACGATGATCGGTGGGTGCCAGTTGGGGTCGTCGGCGGCACCGCATCGCACGGTCCGGGCGGTGCTCACCAGGTCGACCTGCCCGGCGCGGGCCCGCACCCGGACGACCGGCACGGTCGGTGGGATCGAGGCGGCACCCACCGTGGGGAGCACTGCCGCGCCGTCGCGCACGGGAATGTCGACGTCGAAGGAGAGGCCCGCCCGCACGGCGCTCGCCGCCGCCAGGGCGTGCAGGTATCCGACGTCCAGCCACAACGGCACGGTGGGATCGGGATCGTCGTGCAGCCGACGCAGGGTGTGGGCGGCCCAGATGCCGACCTGTGGTTGGGCGAGGACGTCCTCGGTGGCGGCCGGATCAGCACCGTGCGCCTGGGCGAGGAGCTGCCAGGCGTCCGCGACCGGCGCGAGCGGACCGGCCGCGTCGGGCCGAGTGGCGCAGCCGTCCAGGAGCGCCCGCAGCACGATCAGCCGCCAGCTCCGCTCGGACCGCCAGAGCGCCGCGATGGTCTGTCCGTCACCTGCACCGGAGGCAAGGGCCTGGAAATGCTCGGGATCGAGGTACGTCGGCCCCAACGTCACGGGATCAGACGACATGTCCCTCCGAATCCGGCCCGGCAGACCGTATCCGACTCGGGAAGGAGCCGTTGTAGCCGCTGATGCTGCCCCCCGAGTCGGCAACTCTCTCTCGCACCCGCGAGATGGCCGCGGTCAGGCCGGGGCGGTCAACGGATCGTAGAGTAGCAATGTCCACCGTTGACAAATCGAGCAATTCCGACTCGATACCGGTGAGGCTTTCCTCCATGTACGACAACCCTTCCGACGATGGCTCGCAATGGCTCCATCATCGCTTATGTCTGGAGCGCAACGAAAGCGTCACATCGAGCTACGCCCACCGTAACCCGCACTGCGGTGACGTGACGGTCCGACGTGGATCGCCCGCGGCTCGGGTCAGGCGTACGGGGCCAGCCGAGCGGCGCTCTCCTCGACCTGAGCCATCGCGACGTCGTCGCTGGCGAAGAAACGGACCGCCTCCACGAGTTCCGCCAGGGCGCCCGGATACCGCAGACAGGTCCGGACGATGCTGATGGTGTCCGCCCGGGCCGCGCTGCTGCGTCGGATCGCGGCATACACCTGACCCCGAAGAAGGGACAGGATCTCCTCCCGGTCGTTGGGCCGCAGGAACTCCGGCATCGCCAGCAGCGCGTCCACGAGGGGACCGAGCAGGGACGGCGGCGGGGACGCCGAGGTCGGCGGCGCCGGCTGCCCCGCCGGAGGTCGACCGAGCACGAGGCCCTCGTCGCCGAGCGCGTTGCGGTACCAGAGGTACGTGGGGGTCTGCCCGGTGAGCCCGGTCGCACGCAGCTCGGCGAACCGGTCCCGGAGTGCGGCCACCAGCCGAGCCGGGTTGCCGAGCAGGTCCGGGTCGTCGGATTCCAGCAGCCGCAGCACCTCCCGACTGAACAGCCCGGTACGTCGTACCCGCAGGTTGGCCGCGGCCTGTCCGACACCGGCGGCGAACAGCACGTCCTGTGTCCGACCGGCGGCGGGTTCGCCGGCGGGAAAGGTCTCGTTGCCGGGTGTGCGCAGCGCGTGCGGGCGGTCGTGCGACTGGCACGCGTCGACGATCCACAACTGCCGGTCGAACGACCGCACGAGGTCCGAGGCGAACGTGGCGAGCATGGAATCCAGGTCGAGTGAGCCGGCGTCGGTGGCGGTGGCGTCGGCGTAGTAGAGCCGCCGGTGCCGGCCGGTGTCGACATAGCCGTGGCCTCCCCACACCACGTAGAGGGTGGACTGGGGGCGGGTCGGCAACTCCCGGAGCAGCACGTCCCGTACGGTCGCGCGATCGGCGGCTCGCACGACGACTCCCGGCGGGACGGCGCTCGGATCGGGTTCGGGGGCCAACAGCAGGGTCACCTGCTCCGGCGGCACCCCCCAGGCGACGAACCGGCGTGCGAACCGGATGGCGTCGTCGACCGGCCCGACCAGACTCCAGTCGCTCCCACCCTCGTACCTGTCGATGCCGACACCGAGCACCTGGACGTCGCGCGAATCAGGGCCGAGATCCACTGTTCACCCCGTCTCCGGGCTGCGACGGAGTGAGTCAGCACGCATCCGGTAATCATGCCCCCGGGACCGCGTCGACGACGCCCTCCGCGAGGCCTGATCACGGGCCGGACGCCGGGCGCTGACGTCACCGGGGTGGTGCGGCACTGTCGCGGACGACGAGCTCGGTGGCCAGCTCGACCCGAGGGCTCTCGGTCCTCTCACCGGCGGCGAGGCGCAGCACGGTCCGTGCGGCCAGCATGCCCATCTCGGCCAGCGGTTGGCGCACCGTGGTCAGCGGCGGGGAACACCACCGGACCTCGGGCAGGTCGTCGAAGCCCACCACGCTCACGTCGTCGGGCACCCGCAACCCGCGTTTGCGCACCGCCTCGTAGACGCCGAGCGCCATCTGGTCACTGGAGGCGAAGATCGCGGTGGGCGGGTCGGGCAGGGCCAACAACTGGGTGCCGGCGCTGAACCCGCCCTCGTGGTAGAAGTTGCCGGGGCGGATGAGGGCGTCGTCGACGGGGATGTCGGCGGCGCCGAGCGCGGCCCGGTAGCCGTCCATCCGGGCCCGGCTGCACATCAGGTGCGGTGGGCCGGCGATGAAGCCGATGCGGCGGTGGCCGAGGCTGATCAGGTACTGGTTGGCGCTCAGGCTGCCGGCCCAGTTGGTGGCGCCGATGGTGGGCGACTCCTGCGGGTCGACACCGGCCGGGTCGATGATGACCACCGGCAGGTGCAGGCGGCGCAGCTCGGCCTGCAACGGTGGGTTCACCATCGAGGTCACGAAGATGATGCCCTCGGTGGAGCGCGTACGCATGTTGTCGAGCCACTGCTTGGCCGAGGAGATGCGCCAGTGGATGGCCGACACGACGGTGCCGACGCCGCTGCTCTGGCCGACGTCCTCCACCCCACGAATGATCTCCACGGCCCACGGGCTGTCCAGGTCGTTGAAGACCAGGTCGATGAGGGCGGCGTCGGTGCGCCGGGCCGGCGACCGGCGACGGTACCCGTGCCGGTTGAGCAACGCCTCGACGCGTTCCCGGGTGTCCGGGGCGACATCGGATCGCCCGTTGATGACCCGGGAGACCGTGGGCACCGAGACACCGGCCAACCGCGCGATCATCGCGATGGTGACGTTTCGGCCGTTCTCCGCGCCCACGGTCGCTCCTTCGTCTGCCGAGAGGCTTCAGGTCTGCTCGCGGTGCTGCGGTGTCACCCCTTGACGCTGCCGGTCAGGCCCCCGATGAGCTGCCGTTCGGCCACGGCGTAGAAGCCCAGGGCCGGGATCATGGACAGCACGACGTACGCGAGCACCCGTGCGGTGTCGTCGGCGTACTGGCCCTGGAAGGCCTGGACCCCGACGGGGAGCGTCCACCAGCTCTGGTCGCTGAAGACGACGAGCGGCAACATGAAGTTGTTCCAGCTGGTCACGATCGCCAGCACCGAGACGGTGGCCAGGGCGGGACGGGCCATCGGCAGCAGAACCCGCCAGAAGAACCCGAAGGAACTGCACCCGTCCAGGACAGCTGCCTCCTCCACCTCGGCCGGGATGGTGCGGAAGAACTGGCGCAGGATGATGATGGTGATCGGCAGCCCGAAGGCGGCCTGGGGCAGGATGACGCCGAGCGGGTTGTCCAGCAGGCCCATGCCGCGCAGCAGGATGAACAGCGGCAGGATGGCCACCGCGAACGGGAACATCAGGCCGATCGCGAAGAGGGTCACCAGGAACTCGCGGCCCCGGAACGCGTAGCGCGCGAAGACGAACGCGGCCATCGCCGCCGCGCCGACGACGATGACGGTGCTGCTGACGGCGATCAGCACACTGTTGCCGAGCTGTCGCCAGAACAACCCGTTGGCGAGGATGTCGACGTAGTTGCCCACCCAGGGGTCGGGCCAGCCCAGCGGGTTGGTGGACAGTTGACCGTTGTCCTTGAAGCCGCCGAGCACCCCGAACCAGACCGGTACGACGATCAGCGCGCCGACGGCCACGCAGATCAGGTGCAGCACGAGGCTGCGGGTCCGCTGGGCGCGACTGATCCTGGCGGTCATCGCTGGCCTCCCTGGTTGGTGATCGCGCCCGCGGTGTCCCGACGCAGGACCGTTCGCTGGTAGAACAGGGCGAAGACGAGGCTCAGCAGGAACATGATGATGCTGATCGCGCTGGCGTAGCCGACTTCGAAGCGGCGGAAACCGTACTCGTACATCGTCACGGCCATGGTCTCCGAGGAGTGGATCGGGCCACCGCCGGTGAGCACCCAGACCATGTCGAACAGTTGGATGGTGCCGATGACGGACAGGAACACGCTGATCCGGATCGTCGGGCCGAGCAGGGGCAGGGTGACGTGTCGGAACGCCTGCCAGGCGGTGGCGCCGTCGGTGACCGCGGCCTCCGAGAGCTCCTTGGGGATGCCCTGTCGGGCCGCCAGGAACAGCATCATGTAGAGGCCGAAGTACTTCCAGGACACCACCAGGAAGACGGCGAACAGCACGGTGTCCGGGTCGGCGAAGACGGCGCCGGCATCGGCGCTCAGCCACCCGGAGAGCGCCTCGCCCAGGCCCCGGTTGGGTGAGAACACCAGGGTGAACAGGACGGCCGTGGTGACCTCGGACAGCACGTACGGGGCGAAGAAGATCAGCCGGTAGACGGCGCGGCCCCGCAGGGGCTGGTTGAGCAACATGGCCAGGGCCAGCGCGGCGGGCAGTTGAACGGCCAGCGACAGCAGCACCAGCACGAACCCGCGCCACAGGTCGCCCCGGAAGGTCGGGTCCTGGAAAGCGCGTGTGTAGTTGTCCAGCCCGATGAAGTTCTCCGGCAGCCCGAAGCCGTTCCACTTGTAGAGGCTGCCGTAGCCGGCCACCAGGATCGGGGCGATGACCAGCAGCAGGAACAGCACCAGGGCTGGTGTGAGGAAGATGGCGAGGACGCCGCCGCGGCCCGGCCGGGGCTGGCGGCCGCGCTGACGCGCGGTGCCCGGCCCCGGTGCCGGCGGGTCCGTCGCCGTGTCGCCGCGCCTGGTGTCCGACACGGTCGATGGCGTGGTCATGCCTACTCCACTGGGGTTTTGCGGCCGGCTACGGATGGGTGGGAGAGCACGGTCAGACGGTCTTCGCCACCTGCGTGATGTCCTTGACGACCTGCGCGGGCGACTTGTTGCCGGCGATGAGCTCGGCCACGCTGTCGTTGATCTGCGAACCGAGCGCCGGCGCGTACGCCTGGTCGAGGTAGAGCTGGAAGCCGGTGTAGCTGGCGAGAGTGTCCGCGACGGTCTTGGCGTTGGGGTCGGTGATGGCCGACGCGGCTTCCTTCACGGTCGGTAGCACCGCGCCGGTCTTCGTGGCCGTGCGCTGGTTGTCGGCGCTGAGCAGGAACTTCAGGAAGTCGACGGTGGCCCCGGGCGCGTTCTTGCCGACGGCGAAGCCGTTGCCGCCGCCGAACACCTCGGTGGCTGCGCCCTTTCCGCCGTCGACGGCGGGGAACGGGAAGAAGCCGAGCTTGTCGCCGATGCCCTTCTTGCTGGTGGAACTCGTCGCCTGCGTCGCCGGCGCCCACTGCCCCATGAGCTCCATGGCGGCGCCACCGTTGCCCATGGTGGCGGCCTGCCCGTCGGGTGAGCTGTACGAGGCGCCGAGGAACCCCTTCTGGAACGGCTGCAGGTCGACGAGCTCCTTGAGCCGGTCGCCGGCGGCGACGAGGTCGGGACTGTCGAAGTTCTTGTCCGTGACGGCCTTCTGCAGCGCGTCCTTGCCGCCGATTCGCATCGCGAGGTAGGACCAGTAGAAGTGGGCCGGCCACTTGTCCTTGCCCGCCAGGGCGATCGGGGTGATGCCCGCGGCCTTCAGCTTGCGGACCGCGTCGAGCACACCCGTCCAGGTGGTGGGGGCGGCGGTGATTCCGGCACGGGTGAAGAGGTCCTTGTTGTACCAGAAACCGACCATGCCGATGTCGAACGGAACGCCGTAGATCTTGCCGTCGATCGTGTACGGCTCCATGGCGGCGGGCAGCAACCCGCCGATCCACGGCTTCACGTCGTCGGTGAGGTCCTTGACCAGCCCCGCGTCGACCTGCTGCTTGAGCACGCCGCCGCCCCAGGACTGGAAGAGGTCCGGCGGGTCGCCGGCCTGGGTGACGGTGGTGAGCTTGGCCTTGAACGCCTCGTTCTCCAGGGGCTGGATGTCGAAGGTGACGTTGGTGTGTGCCGTCTTGTACTCGTTCGCGATCGCCGCCCAGACGGGCAGCAACGGGTCGGTGTTCTGGATGTGCCACCAGTTGATGGTCTGCGGCGCGTTCGGGTCGCTGGACTTGTCGTCACCGCTACAGGCGCTCAGCAGGTAGGCGCCGGCGCCGGCACCGGCGAGGCCGAGCAGCGTTCGGCGGGAGAGGTGCGTAGTCATGATCCATCCCTTCGGGGACTCACAGGGTGCTCGGACGCCGGCCGAGCCGGCGGGGTGGGACTTATGGATCTCCGGAACTTTCATTGCTTCGCCGGTATTACCGGTCGATGGCCGGCACGCTACGAGCTGTGGCCCCAGCGGTCAAGACCTCTGTCCTATTGCGAAAAGACCGGCTAGCGTAGGCAGGACTTCCAGTGATCCGGGACCGCAAGTTTCCGGAAGTTCCAGACAGTCGTCCAGAGGAGCCCTCGTGTCGACCGACATCGCTAACGTGGTGACCGCTGCCCGGTCGATCCGCAACCCTGTCCTCGCCGGATTCCATCCGGACCCGTCGATCCTTCGCGTCGACGATGACTACTACCTGGCCACCTCGACCTTCGAGTGGTATCCGGGCGTGCGTGTGCACCATTCGCGTGATCTCGTGAACTGGCGCACGCTGGGTGGGATCATCACCGACCGCCGCCTGCTCGACCTGCGCGGCTGCGGTGACTCCAACGGCGTGTGGGCGCCCGACCTGACGTACCACGACGGTCAGTTCCACCTCGTCTACAGCGACGTGGCCAGCTTCGCCAGCGGCTACTGGGACCCACAGAACTTCCTGGTCACCGCCGAGGACATCGCCGGCCCCTGGTCGGATCCGGTGAAGCTGCACGGGCGAGGTTTCGACGCCGCCCTGTTCCACGACGACGACGGCACCACCTGGCTGCTGAGCATGAGCGCGGACTGGCGACCCGGCCGGGACCGCTTCGGCGGCATCGAGATCCAGCAGTACGACCGGGCCGCGCGCCGCCTGGTCGGCCGACCCCGCATCCTGTTCACCGGCACCCCGGTCGGGGTCACCGAGGGCCCGCACCTCTACCGCCACGACGGTTGGTACTGGCTGATCACCGCCGAGGGCGGCACCAGCTGGGAGCACCAGGTCACCGTGGCGCGATCCCGGGAGTTGTTCGGGCCGTACGAGGTGGACCCGGACGGCCCGCTGCTCAGCTCGGTGGGCCGGCCCGACCTGCGGTTGCAGAAGGCCGGTCACGGCAGTCTGGTGCGCACCCAGGGCGGCGAGTGGTATCTGGCCCACCTGGTGGGTCGCCCCTACTCACCGCTGGGCAGTTGCGTGCTGGGCCGGGAGACCGCGATCCAGCGGGTCGAGTGGCCGGCGGATGGCTGGCCCCGGATCCCCGGCGGGGTGCCCGCGGACGAGGTCGTCGCGCCGGACCTGCCCGCGCACCCGTGGCCCGCGGAACCCGACACCGACCACTTCGACGCCTCCGAGCTGGGTTTGTGCTGGTCGACGCTGCGCCGGCCGGCCACCGACGACTGGATCGACCTACGGTCGCGCCCGTCGCACCTGCGCGTGCACGGCGGGCAGTCACCGGTCGGTCGACAGGCCCCCAGCCTGGTCGCGCGACGCGTCGAGGCGACGCACTGCTCCCTGGAGACGGTGGTGGAGTTCGACCCGGTCGACCACCGTCAGCTCGCCGGCATCACCGCCTACTACAACACGCTGAACTGGCACCACCTCTACCTGACCCGGGCCGACGACGGGCGGACGGTGCTGGAGCTGCTCAGCTCCGACAACGGGCGACGCACCCCGTACCCCGAGCTGACCGTCGACGCCAGCGGGGTCACCCGGGTCGGTCTGCGGGCGGTGTTCGACGGGCCGGTGGTGGGCTTCGAGTACGACCTCGGCGCCGGCTGGCGGCGGCTCCCGGTCGACCTGGACGCGACGATCCTGTCCGACGAGCACGCCGCACTGATCATCGACGGCGAGCCGGCCGCGTGGGGCTTCACCGGGGCGTTCGTCGGCCTGTGGGTACAGGATCTCGGCGGCGACGGCGTGTACGCCGACTTCGACCTGGCCACCTACCGCGAGCACTGACCGCGCGGACGGCACCCCCCGGGGTGCCGTCCGTGTCCGTCGTCCTACTTCACCTGGCCGGCGACGGTACGAAGCTGGCCGAGGGTGGTGCGGAAGCCGTGGCCGGACGCCGCCGGGTCCTCGGCGACCAGACCGCTGACGGCCATGGCCTGCGAGCGGGACACCGCGACCGCGTCGTCGCCGGCCCCGGCCACGTCGAACACCCCGAAGTCGCCGCTCAGCGTCCGGAACGTCGGGGCCGCCGGGTCCCTGGCGAGGTAGAGCACCACGACCTGACCCGCCGTGAGCGTGGACATCTGGGCCATGTCGGCCACGCCGCGATCCAGGCTGGCGAGCGTGATCCGCGTCCCGGCCCCCACGGACGATCCGCTCGCCGCGCGCAGCACCTCGTCCACCCGGAACCCGTCCGCCTCGACCGCACCCCGGACCACCAGGTCCGCGGCCTCACTGAGCTGCCGCACCGTGCCGTACCCGCGCAGCTTGCCCTTGACCGTCGGGGCCGCGACGCCGGTGGGCGTGGCCTCGGTCGGCGCGGCCCCGGTCGGCGCGGCGACGCTGGGCGCACCGACCGGGTCGCCGGCGTCCGCGCTGCCGCAGGCGGACACCGCCGCCACGGCGAGGACGGCGGCGGCCGTGACCCACAGAGACCGGGTACGGCGGAGGTGGACTGCCATGGAGCGCTCCTTGCGTGTCGGTGCCGTCCCGGGTCGTCTCGCCCGGGACGCGGCACTGCTCAGGCCATCTAACTGGGTGGTCCGGGGGCCGAGCACCCCGGTAGCCGGCCGGGCGCACAACGCCCGCCGACAACGAGATGAACATGCGTCGTCACGGCCTGCGCTCGTCGATTGACGGCGACCCGACGTACTGATATCTGTTAATACAGTTTCCAGATTCTCGTGGTGCCCGCCGGGGCCGATCGCCGCGCCGGGCATCGACCGGCCGGCGGCATGCCGCCCCTTCCCCGAGGAACACCATGGTGCGCAAGAGAACAGCCGCCTACGTCGTGGGCACCCTGCTGACCGGCGTCGCGGCGGTCGGCTACGGCCTGCCGTCGGCCAGCGCCGCGACCGCCGGCCCGATCACCGGCCTCGGCGGCAAGTGCATCGACGTCGCCGGGGCCAATCCGGCGAACGGCACCGCGGTCCAGCTCTACGACTGCAACGGCAGCGCGGCCCAGACGTGGACCGTCGGCAACACCGACACCTCGATCCGCGCGCTCGGCAAGTGCCTGGACGTCACCGCCGCGTCGACCGCCAACGGCGCCAAGATCCAGCTGTACGACTGCAACAACACCGGTGCGCAGAAGTGGACGGCCAGCAACGGCGCCCTGGTCAACACCGCCTCGGGCAAGTGCCTCGACGTGACCGACCGGAGCACCGCGAACGGCGCCCGGTTGCAGATCTGGACCTGCGGGGGCACCAGCAACCAGCGGTGGACGCTGCCCGGCGGGGGCACACCCACCCCCACGCCGACCGCTACCGTCCCGGCCGGCACCAACCTCGACGACCCGGCGAAGAAGGACGTCGCCATGCAGCTCGTCTCGGCCGCGGAGAACTCGTCGCTCGACTGGCGCGCGCAGTTCTCCTACATCGAGGACATCGGCGACGGTCGCGGCTACACCGCCGGCATCATCGGATTCTGCTCCGGGACCGGCGACATGCTCGAACTGGTGCAGGCGTACACGAACACCAAGCCGGGCAACGTGCTGGCCGGCTACCTGCCGGCGCTGCGCGCAGTCAACGGCACCGCGTCGCACGCCGGCCTCGACCCCAACTTCCCCCGCGACTGGCGGACGGCGGCCAACGACTCGGTGTTCCGGGCGGCCCAAGAGGCCGAGCGGGACCGGGTCTACTTCAACCCTTCGGTACGCGACGGCAAGAACGACCAGGTCCGGGCGCTCGGTCAGTTCGCCTACTACGACGCGGCGGTCATGCACGGGTACGAGGGCATGCGCCAGATCCGCAGCCGCGCCCTCGCCCGCGCGAAGCCCCCGGCGCAGGGCGGCGACGAGCGGACCTGGCTCAACGCCTTCCTCGACGAGCGGGTCATCGAGATGAAGAAGGAGGAAGCCCACTCGGACACGTCCCGCGTCGACACGGCCCAGCGGGTGTTCCTCAACAACGGCAACTTCAACCTGAACACGCCGTTGGCGTTCGCCGTCTACGGCGAACAGTTCCGCATCGGCTAGGCCCTCCGGCACGCGCAGACGCTCAGGGCGCCGCCTCGCGGCGCCCTGAGCCGTCCCCGGGCTCGACCTTGCCTTGACGCTGACGACAAGGTTTAGCCTGGTCGCGACGGGCTGGTCGAGGAGGTCTGATGCTGATCGGCGAGCTGGCGGAACGGGCCGGCACGAGCACCCGGACGTTGCGCTACTACGAGGCCCACGGGTTGGTACGCCCACAGCGCTCGGCCAACGGCTACCGGGTCTACGACGAGGCGGAGCTGCGGGTGGTCCAGGAGATCCGCGCGCTGCTCGACGTCGGCTTCGGCCTCGACGACGTCCGTCCGTTCGTCGCCTGCCTGCGGGCGGGAAACGCATCGGGCGACGTCTGCCCCGATTCCGTGCTGGTGCTGCGACGCAAGCTCGCCGAGGTCGACGACTACCTCGGTCGGCTCGCAGCGGTCCGTCAGCAGTTGCACACCCAGCTCAACCACGCCATCGCGCACCGGGAGGAAACATGCCCCAGGAGACGACAATCGGCTCCCTGACCACCGTCACCGACGACACGTTCGCCGAACTGGTGCTCGCCAGCGATCGGCCTGTCGTCGTCGACTTCTGGGCCGAGTGGTGCCCACCCTGCAAGATGATCGAGAAGAGCCTCGTCGAGCTGGCCGGGGAGTTCGGCGAGCGAATGGTCATCGCCAAGCTCAACTCCGACGACAACCCGCAGGCCACCCGGCGCTACCGGGTCATGTCCCTGCCGACTCTGCTGGTGTTCCGTCGGGGTGAGGTGGTCGGTTCGGTCGTCGGGTCCAGGCCGAAACTGCACCTGCGGCAGAGCCTGACCACGCACGCCGGGCTGTGACCGATCGAAACGCACACCCATCGCTGGCACAATCGTCGACATGGTCGACTGGTACACCCGAGGTGAGGCGGGTAGCGGCGTCATCCGGCTCTCGGAGCCGCACGTCAACGAGCTCCTGTCGGCGAACTTCTGGTGGTTGCGCGGCAACGATCGTGATCTGGTGATCGATGCCGGGCTCGGGGTCGTCGCCCTCCGGGAGGCGATCCCGGCGATGTTCGAGCGCGATCCGATGGTCCTGCTCACCCACGCGCACCTGGATCATGTCGGTGGGGCGGCCGAGTTCGCGGACCGGGCCGCGCACCCCGCCGAGGCGGAACTCCTGACGGCGGGCGTGCCGGCGAGCCTGTACGGCGCGGAACTCTTCGACAAGCTCGGGATCGACGCGGCGGGCGAACCCGTCCCGGAGTTGATGATCGACGTCCTGCCCGATCCCGACTACGACCCGGCCAGCTACCGCATCCCACCCATGACTTTGCACCGCTTGCTCGACGACGGTGACCACGTCGACCTGGGCGGGCGAACACTCACCGTGCTGCACCTTCCCGGCCACACCCCGGGCAGCATCGCCCTGCTGGAGGAGCGCACCGGGACCTTGTACTCCGGCGACATCGTCTACGAGGGCGCGCTGATCGACGACCTGCCGAACTCCGATGTGTCCGCCTATCGGCGCAGCATGGAGTTTCTCGCCGATCTCGACGTGTCCGTCGTCCATCCCGGCCACGGGCGCAGCTTCGACCGGACCCGCCTACGCCAGCTGGCCGAGGCATACCTGCGCAGAGATGTCCAGACGCGTAAGTCCTGACCCGCGGATGGCGAGCGCCCGATCGGGCCAGCGGCTCAGCTCTCGACCCAGCCGTGCGATCTGGCGTGGTCGACCAGCGGCTGCCGGATCGCGGAGATCTGGGCCGCGGTCAGCGTCGGCACCCGCTCGATCAGCAACTCCGTCACCTCGTAGGTGAACTCGCGCGGCGACAGGACGTCGCACATCCCGTCATCCTCGCCGGTCTGCCCGGTCCGCGTCGGCACGACGTCCGGCACCCGTTCCGGGCGGGCGCCCGCGACCGGCTCGACGATCCGCAGGGCCGCCACCTTCAGACCACGGTCGCCGGCCTCCACCTCGTACTCGACACGCATGCCGGGATGCACCAGGTGCCGCTGCTCGCCGAAGTCGTTGGCGTGGACGAAAATGTCCTCGCCACCCTTCGCCGGCGCGATGAAGCCGTAACCACGTGCCTCGTCGAACCGGATGACCTTACCTACCGCCCACACAGCCCCCACCCACTCCCACCACTCAACCAGGATCTCGACAGTGTCCACACACACTGCTCGGCAACGGTACCGAACACGTCGTGACCTGGCGTCCAACGATCACCACGCGCACCATTCCGCGCCGGGAGCGCAGCTGGCATTCTGTTCGTACCATCGCCGAGCAGGTGTGGAGGCCGTCGTGTCGATCGAGGATCGCGCAAAGAAGCCGAGGCTGCCGCCGCGCTGGTTCATCCGGACGGCCTGGTCCGTGCACCGGGGGCTCTATCGGGTGTTTCGCGGCCGAGTCGGGCTCTGGCGACCCCGCCCGGACCGGTGGGGCACCCTGCGGCTGACCACGACCGGTCGCCGCACCGGTCAGCAACGCGGTGTCATCGTCGCGTACCTGGAGGATGGACCCAACCTGTTCACGTTGGCGATGAACGGCTGGGGTGAGGGTGAGCCCGCCTGGTGGCTCAACCTGCGAACCCATCCGGAGGCGACGGTGGACCTGGTTGACGGGCGGCGGCTGGTCCTTGGACGCGCCGCGGCCGGGGACGAGCGGGTCCGCCTGTGGACCCGTTGGCGCGACATCGACACCAACCTGGACGCCCTCGCGGCACTGCGCCCCTCCGAAACCGCGGTGGTGGTTCTCGAGCCCCGCTCCGGCGTCGAGGGCGTCGCCGGCCAGCCGCAGCCCGACGCCTGACGCGGTCCGCTCGCTCCCCCACGCCGCCGCTGGGCCACGTCTCGGGCGACGACGCAGCCACCCTCGACCGGACGATGCCGGTGTCGGGTGAGACATGAGCGCGCGCTTGTCCGGCTGCTTGACCTCGCTCATATTCCGGGTCTATTTTTAGAGCACAACGTTAGAGTTGGACTCTATTTTGGAGGACACGATGAGCCAGCCCCACGCCATCCAGAAGCCAGGGCCGGACCTGGACTCCACGCAGCGGGACACGGAGGAGGAGTCCGTCCACCGCGCACTGGAGCGCTACTACCGCACCGGCAAGCCGCCGTGGGACACCGGCGTGACGCCGCCCGAGCTGGTCGACCTGGTAGAGGGGCCGGGGGCGCTGCCGCCCGGCCGCGCCCTCGAACTTGGTTGCGGCACCGGGACCAACGCCACCTACCTCGCACGGCACGGCTGGGAGGTGGCGGCCGTCGACCTGATCGACCGCGCCGTCGACCAAGCCAGGGAGAAGGCTGCGGCGGCGGGAGTGGCGGTACGGCTGCTGCACGGAGACGCCACCCGCCTCGACGAGCTTGACGTGCCGGGCCCCTTCGACCTGTTCTTCGACCTGAGCTGCTACTGCGGAGTCCCGCTGCACCGCCGCGACGCCTACGCCGCCGGGCTCACGCACCGCGCCGCTCCCGGGGCACGCCTGCTGATGTTCGGGTACGGCCCCGAGCCGCTCGGCAGTCCGATGCCCGAGGTCACGTCGTGGGCGGCAGGCGTCACAGCCGACGAGCTCCGCGCCAGGTTCCGCGGCTGGGACCTCCTCGACGTCACACCGGGCACCAACTCGGTGCCGACCTTCTGGTTCACGCTGCGCCGCGACGCCTAGCAATCTCCGGTCACGGCACCTCCGGTCGCGGGTCGAGGTGGAACGCTCGGCGCGGTGACTTGACCTCAATCTCAGGTGAGGTCCTAACCTCCGTTATCGGAGGTAAGGCATGAGCATGGAATTTGCCGCGTGGACGTCTCTGCACCACGCGATGAACGCGCAGGAAGAACGACCACTGTCCCGTGTCACCCTGAAGCGCATCGTGGAGTTCGCGCGTCCCCACCGGTCCCTGATCGTCAGGTTCCTGCTGTTGAGCGTGGTGACGGCGGTCCTCACGGTGGCGGCACCGGTCCTCGCCGGACGGGTCGTGGAGGCCATCGTGGACGGCGCCGACAGCGCCGTCGTGATCCGGTTGGCGGTGCTGATCGCCGTGATCGCCCTGGCCGAAGCCGGCCTGGGCCTGGTGACGCGGTTCCTGTCCGCCAGCATCGGTGAGGGACTCATCGTCCAGCTGCGCACGGCCGTCTTCGACCACGTGCAGCGCATGCCGGTGGCGTTCTTCACCCGGACGCGCACCGGTGCGCTGGTCAGCCGCCTGAACAACGACGTGATCGGCGCGCAGCGGGCCTTCAGCGACACCCTGTCGGGGGTGGTCGGCAACGCGGTAACCCTGGCACTGACGCTGGCGGTGATGCTCAGCTTCTCGTGGCAGATCACGGTGCTGGCGCTCGTGCTGCTGCCCATCTTCGTCCTCCCGGCGCGCCGGATGGGTTCGAAGCTCGCCCAGTTGCAGCGTGAGGCGGCCGAGCACAACGCGGCCATGAGCACGCGGATGACGGAACGCTTCTCGGCACCCGGCGCGACACTGGTCAAGCTGTACGGGCGGCCGGCCGAGGAGTCGGCGGAGTTCGCTGCGCGGGCGCGTCGGGTGCGGGACATCGGCATCCGCACCGCCATGCTCCAGTGGGTCTTCATCACCGCGCTCACCGTCGTCGGCTCGCTGGCGCTGGCCCTGGTCTACGGGCTGGGCGGTCTCTACGCCCTGCGGGGCAGCCTGGACGCCGGGACCGTGGTCGCCCTCGCGCTGCTGCTGTCGCGTCTCTACGCGCCGCTGACCTCGCTGGCCAGCGCCCGGGTGGAGGTGATGAGCGCGCTGGTGAGCTTCGAGCGGGTGTTCGAGATCCTCGACAT
Organism: Micromonospora sp. NPDC048905; assembly: GCF_040649655.1. Classification (NCBI taxonomy): domain Bacteria; kingdom Bacillati; phylum Actinomycetota; class Actinomycetes; order Micromonosporales; family Micromonosporaceae; genus Micromonospora; species Micromonospora sp. NPDC048905. The sequence continues at coordinate 173,883 of NZ_JBEZFV010000004.1, forward strand.
CAAGCCGCTGATCCTCGACCGGCCCGATGCCCGGCCGCTCCCCGACGGGCCGGTCGCGGTGGAGTTCGACGGGGTACGGTTCGGCTACCCGTCAGCGGACAAGGTGTCGCTCGCGTCTCTCGAAGATGTGGTGAAGCTCGACGCCCGCGGCGGCGATGAGGTGCTGCACGGGGTGTCGTTCCGCGCCGAGGCGGGGCAGATGGTCGCCCTCGTCGGCTCCTCCGGGGCGGGCAAGTCGACGATCGCGCAGCTCGTCCCCCGCCTGTACGACGTCGAGGACGGCGCGGTGCGGCTCGCCGACGTCGACGTACGCGACCTGTCGGCCGAGTCGATCCGGACGGCGCTGGGCGTCGTCACCCAGGACGGGCACCTCTTCCACGAGAGCATCCGCGCCAACCTGGCGTTCGCTCGGCCGGACGCCACGGAGGCCGAGATGTGGGAGGTGCTCCGGCGTGCCCGCCTCGACGACCTGATCCGCTCCCTTCCCGATGGGCTCGACACGGTCGTCGGTGAACGCGGGTACCGGCTGTCGGGCGGGGAACGGCAACGGCTCACCATCGCGCGCCTGCTGCTGGCCCGTCCGCGCGTGGTCATCCTCGACGAGGCCACCGCGCACCTCGACTCGACCTCCGAGGCCGCGGTTCAGGAGGCCCTCGCCGAAGCTTTGACCGGCCGGACGAGTGTGGTCATCGCGCACCGGCTCTCCACCATTCGGGCGGCAGACCAGATCCTCGTCGTCGAAGACGGCCGAATCGTCGAGCGTGGGCGACACGGCGAACTACTCGCCGCCGGCGGCCGGTATCAGGAGTTGTACCGCACCCAGTTCGACCAGGCCCAGCCGACGGTCCAGGAGCAACGCGTCGCCATCTGAGGCCGCCGCACCGGGCGACCTGCGCCACGACGCGAGCCGCCGCCCGCCCCGGGGGATCCCCGTGCCGGGCGGCGGCAGCGGACGGTCAGTCGTTGTCGTCGTCGGCGTCGTCGGCGTCGGCGTCGTCGTCGTCATCGGCGTCGTCGTCGTCGTTGTCGTCGTTGTCGTCGTTGTCGTCGTTGTCGTCGTTGTCGACCGGCTCCTGCTCGGCCTTCACCACCGAGCCGTTGTCCCGGTCGACGTCCACCTCGTGCTCGGTCTCGCCAGCGACGATCTCGACGCTCCACACCGGCCGGCCGTTCTCCTGCTCGGATTCGACCTCGACGATCTGACCGCCACCGGCCTTGGCGAGTGCGATCTCACCGGCGCGCTTCTCGTCGACCGCGCTGCCCGCCGGCGCGGTGCCGGTGGTCGGCGTACCGCTCGGCGTACCCGACGAGGCGCCCGCCGACGGCGTACCGCTGGTCCCCGGCGCGGCGGTGGTCGCGCCGGCCTCCGGCGCGTCCGTGGCCGTTGGGGCGACGGTGGCCGCGGCGAGTGCCGTGCCGCCGGCCCGCGTGTCGCTCACGGCGTTGACGCCGAGCGCGACCCCGGCCACCGCCAGCACCGCCGACCCGCCGACCGTCGCCAGAAGCAGGTTGGTGCGCTTCATCGTGGTGTCCACCTTTCCTCGGATGTCAACTCCTGGGTTGTCGACTCTGAGGATCGGCTGAACTGGGATAGCACCGCGCTGTCCGAACGCTAAGGCCGGGTTAAGCCGGCGCTGGCGTCGGCCGCGCACCCAGCCCCAAGGGTGCGCCTCGACCGGAAGTGATCAGAGCGCCATTCGCATGAAGACGTCGGCGCGGGCGTACGGCGGCAGCGGGATCTGTTCCGGACTGACGTGCTGGAAGCCGGCAGTCTCGTAGAGGTGTACGGCGTTCGCGAGCTTGGTGCTGCTGCCCAGGAACAGGGTGGTCGCGCCGAGCTGGCGGGCACGCTCGATCGCCGCCCCGATGAGCTGGCGGCCGAGGCCCTTGCCGCGCGCCGCCGGGACCACCGTCATCTTCGACAGTTCGAAGACGTCGTCGGAGTTGCGGACCAGGGCGACACAGCCGACGATCTCCCCGCCGGCACGGACGATCAGCACGTCGCCGCCCGGGTCGACGATGGCGGCGAACGGGTCGCCGAGCGTCTTGCGGTCCGACTCCTCGATGGTGAAGAAGTGGGAGATCCATTCCTCGTTCAGCGTCCGGAAGGCCTCGGCCTCCGCAACGGTCGTCATGGACGTGACGGTGAGCGTGCTCGGGTTCATGGTTCGATTCTCCGGCCACCGCTATTCGAACGTCCAATATCTTGTTCGGGGTCATTCGTATTCTTGACGTATGGAACCCGAGTTGCGCCACCTGCGCTACTTCGTCGCGGTCGCCGAGGAGCTGCACTTCGGCCGGGCCGCGGTGCGGCTGCGGATGGCCCAGCCGCCACTGTCGCAGCAGATCCGCCAGCTCGAGGCGATGATCGGTACGCCGCTGTTCGTTCGCACCTCCCGATCGGTGGCACTGACGCCCGCGGGCGAGGCGTATCTGGGCCGGTGCCGGCGGGTGCTGGCCGCCGTGGCCGACGACGTGCACGAGGCGGGGCGCATCGGGCGCGGGGAGCAGGGGCGCTTCGACATCGGCTTCGTCAGTTCGGCGATCCCGCTCGGGCTGGCCGGGCCGATCCGTCGTTTCCGCGAACGCCATCCGGCCGTCCACCTACGGCTGCACGAGGCGTACACGGCGCACATCGTCGACCGGTTGTTAAACGGCGAGGTCGATCTCGGCGTGGTTCGGGACGCGGACGACCACGACGACCTGGTCGGCACCACGTTCGCCACCGAGTCGTTCGTCGCCGTCCTGCCGCCCGACCACCCGCACGCGGGAAGCCTCGCGATCAACGCCGTGATGCTGCGCGACGACCCGTTCGTCTTCTTCCCACGGGTGGCCGGCGAGCGGGCCTACCAGCGCAATCTCCGGCCGTGCCTGGAAGCCGGCTACACCCCGCGCATCGTCCAGGACGCCACCAGTTGGGCCACTGTGGCGCACCTGGTCGCGGCCGGCCTCGGGGTGACGATCGCGCCGGCGAGCATCTCCGCCGTGGTGCCCGCCTCGGTGGCAGTGCTGCCGTTGACCGACACCGAGGCCAGCACCGAGGTGCAGATCCTGCGCCGGCGAGACGACGACCGGATCACCTCGGCGGGCTTCGAGGCCGCGGGTCAGGCACCCTGACCTGCGCGGTGCGGCACCAGCCGTGCCAGCGCGGCTAGCCGCGCCTGTTGAGTTCCGCTTCGAGCCGCTGGACGAGCGTCTTCCGGTCCTTGCCGGCGTGCTCGTTGCGCAACGCGGTCCTGAGCTGCCGCGTGTCGAGGCCACGGACCAGCTTGGCGGCCTCGGCGACCGACATCTCCGACATCCGGCCGGCCGTGGTGGCGTCTCGACGCGCCCGTTTCGCCGGCCCGGTGTTGGCGACGTACTGCTTGCCGGATCGGGAGGCGGCACGCTTCTTCGTGTCGGTCGCCCGCTTCTGGCTGTCCGACATCTCGTCCCAGGCCTTCTTGGGCAGGTAACGGCTCGTCGTGTCGCCCTTGCGCGCGCGGGTGTCGCCCTCTTTCGTCTGCCACTTCTCGTTGCCCCAGCGCTGGAGCGACTTCTGCCGCTCGTCCTTTTCGCCCAGGAATCCCCCGCCGCGCTTCTTGTACTCCTGAGTCACCAGCTGTGACTTGCGCGCCGACCACTGCCCCGGCCTGCCACCCTTGTCGGAGGCCTTGACCTCTTCCTTGATCTGCTCTCTGAGCTCGGGTTTCGTATACCGCGCCATAGCTGGCAGCTACCCCACGGCACCGCGCCTAACCCTCCCGCCGGGTCGTCGGTGGCCGCAGCCGCAGCAGCACCCGCGCCCCGCCAGTCGGGCCGGCCCGCAACTCCAGGCTGCCGCCGCCGGCCTGCGCGGCGCGCCGGGCGATGTCCAGGCCGAGACCTGTCGACCCGGCCGCGCTGGCGCCCCGCCGCACCGCCCCGACCGGCAGGCCGGGGCCGGCGTCCGCCACGGTGAGGACCACCTCCCCCGCGTCGCGGGTGAGGTGGACGGCGAACGGCGTCCCGTCGGGGGTGTGCGCGAAGACGTTCCCGAGCAGGGCGTCCACGGCCGCCGCCAGGTCGTCGGCGGGCACCCCCACGGGCAGCGGGCCGGGAACCAGGTCGAGGGTGACGGCCCGGCCGGTGTCCTCGGCCAGCACCGACCAGAACGCCACCCGGTCGGCGACGATCGCCGCCGCGTCCGAGGTGGCCGGCTGCGCCGTCGGCGAGTGACGCCACCGGGCCTGCCGGATCAGCCCGGTGACCGCGCGTTCGAGCCCGTCGGCCGCGGTGGTGATCCGGGCGGCGTCGTCCGGGTCGCGCAACGACTCCGCCTCCAGGCGCAACGCCGTCAACGGGGTACGCAGCCGGTGCGACAGGTCGGCGACCTGCTCGCGCTCCTGCACCAGGAGCACCTGGATCCGGGCGGCGAGATGGTTGAGCGCACCGGCCACCTCGCGCAGCTCGGCCGGTCCGGCCGGGGTGACCCGGGCGTCCAGCTCGGCGTTGGCCAACCGGTGCGACACGGCGGACAGGTCGCCGATCGGGCGGACCAGGTTACGGGCCAGCCGGTCGGCGACCAACAGGCCGATCAGCACCAGCAGCACACCGAGCAGGGCCAGCACCAACCAGGCCCGGGTGACCCCGGCGGTCAGCTCGTGTCGCGGCACCACGATCCGGATCACCCCGGTCCCGTCCGTCCGCCCCTGCACGGCGATGACCACCTCCCGGCCGGCCGCCGACTCCCCGGTGAGGCTCTGCCCGCGCGCGGCCAGGGCCACCGCCGGCGTACGGGGGGTCTGCGCGCCGAGCACCGAACCGTCCGGCAGGAAGACGCTCACCGGTCGTCCGGATTCGGCGGCGAGTTGCTCGACGGTGAGTCGGATCGTCGTCGCGTCGGCGGTGCCGACCACCGGCACCAGACTCTGCGCGTCGGCGGTGGCCGCAACTGTGGCCCGGTCCTCCGCGACGGTGCGGACCAGCAGCGCCAACGGCACCAGGAACGCGATCAGGGTGAGCACGCTGACGGCGGCGACCAGCAGGGCGAGCCGGGCCCTCACGGCTGTGCCGCCGGTGCCTCGAGACGCACCCCGACCCCGCGCACGGTGTGCAGGTAGCGCGGCTGTTGGGCGTTCTCCCCCAGCTTGCGGCGCAGCCAGGACAGGTGCACGTCGACGGTCTTGTCGGCGCCGCCGTACGGGATCTGCCAGACCTCGGTGAGCAGTTCACGTTTGGTGACCACCTGGCCGGGGCGGCCGGCCAGGTGGTGCAGCAGGTCGAACTCGCGCGGCGTCAACTCCACCGCCGTCCCGTCCAGGGTGACCTGTCGGGACCGGGGATCGACGCGCAGTCCACCCACGACGAGCGACGGGTCCTGCCCGTCCGTGCCCGCCGGGCCCCGCCGCAGCACCGCCCGGACGCGGGCGTCGAGCTGCGCGGCGGTGAACGGCTTGACCACGTAGTCGTCGGCGCCCGCGTCGAGCACCCGGACGATCTCGGCCTCGTCGTCGCGGGCGGTGGCCACGATGACCGGCACCGAGCTGACCGCGCGCAGCATCCGCAGCAGCTCGCGGCCGTCCAGGTCGGGCAGGCCCAGGTCGAGCACGACGAGGTCGGGCCGATCCTCCAGGGCGTCCCGCAGGCCGGCCATCGCGGTCGAGGCGGCGGCCACCGCGTGGCCGCGTTCCCGCAACGCCCGGATCAGCGGCGTACGGATCGTCAGGTCGTCCTCGATGAGCAGCAGGCGGGCCACAGCTGGCAGGTTAACCGCTACCACCGGCGGCGAGGCCCACGTTAACCACGCCTTAGCGTCGGGATGTGCCAACGACAAGGACGGATCGGGGATAGTCAGGGAATGGGCCGTCGTTCGCTTCTCGTCGCCGCCGGGTGGGTGGCCACGGTCGCCGTGGCCACCCTGATCGGGTTGGGTGCGATCCGATTGGTCGGGGAGAGCATCACCGGCACCCCGGGCGGGGTGCGCAGCGAGGCGGAGATCGAACGGGCGCTCGCCTCGCCGGAGCCCGTGCCCAGCGGCGCGACGGGCACCGGCTCGGCCGCTCCGGGCACGACGGGCGCCGCACCCAGCGCCAGCCCCGGGGTCCGTCGGGGGTTCGCCACCGAGGGCGGCACGGCCGTGGCCGAGTGCGGCGCCGGCGGCGTACGCCTCGTCTCCTGGGCGCCGGCGCAGGGCTACCGGGTCCGGGACGTGGACCGGGGCCCGGACGACGACGTCGAGGTCACCTTCGCGGGGTCGACCCGCGAGTACGAGTTGAAGGTGCGCTGCATCGGCTCGGAGCCGGTGGCCGTCGCCGACGACTAGCCGCGCCGCGCTCCTTCGCGAGTCCCGACACTGCCGGTCCCGACGCGACCGGTAACGATCAAACCGGTCGGAGACGACGGGGCCGGCACGGTACGTCCGTGCCGGCCCGGTCAGCGGTGGTGGTTCAGCTCGTGTACGCCTCCACCTCCCAGAGCGAATGGCCGTATCCGGTGCCCCGGGCGGTGCCGTTGATCCGCAGGTAGCGACCGTTGGCGCCGAGCCCGGCGTGCTCGTCCACGCCACCGTCGGCCCCGGTCACCGTCTTCGCGGTGGTCCAGGTGGTGCCGTCGTTCGAGGTCTGGATCTGGTACGCGCTGCTGTACGCCGCCTCCCAGCTCAGCTTGACCCGGCCGATCGCGGTGGGGCTGCCGAGGTCGACGCGGATCCACTGCGGATCGGAGAACGTGCTCGACCAACGGGTGGTGAGGCTGCCGTCGACCGCCTGGGCGCCGGACACGTCGGCCCCCTCGTTGCTGGACGTCGACGTGGGCTTGTTCAGCAGCAGGTTCCCGCCGGTCGGGCTGCCGGTGCCGCCGTACACCTCGAATTCGAACAGCGAGTAACCCCAGGCGGTGCCCCGGGTGGTGCCGAGCAGCCGGACGTACCGGCCGGAGCCGGTGAGCCCGGTCAGGTCGTCCACGCCGCCGTCGCCGCCGGTCACCGTGCGGATCGTGGTGAAGGTGACCCCGTCCGGTGAGGTCTGGATCTGGTACCCGCTGCCGTACGCCGCCTCCCAGGTCAGCTTGACCCGGTTGATGGCGTACGAGGCACCCAGGTCCACGTCGATCCACTGTGGGTCACCGAACGCGCTGCCCCACCGGGTGCCAGCCGCGCCGTCGAACGCGTTGGCCGCGGTGAACGCGCCCTCGAAGCTGGACGCCCGCGCCGGCTTGCCCCGGGCCAGGTTGGCACCCGGCTCGGGATCCGGGTCCGGGTCGGGTCCTGGTCCACCGGGGCTCGTGGAGAGGGTGAACTCGTCGATGTCGAAGTACGGGCCGGTGCCCTTGAAGACCAGGAACAGGGTCCGGGTGCCGGTCGGTGCGGTGACCCCGCCGGTGACCGTGGCGAAGGTGGCGTACCCGCCGGTGGGGACCACGGTGGCCGAGCCGACCAACGGACCGGTGGGCGAGTCGACCCGCAGTTCGAGGGTGCCACCGCCGCCGGCCGGGGCGCCGACCCGGGCGCTGAACGACTGCACGCCGCTCAGGTTGTACGGACGGAACGAGATCCAGTCGTTGTTGTCGATGTAGCCGACCGCCGCTCCGCCGTGCCCGGCCGCCCCGGCGACGATCTGGACGCCGGACGAGTCACCGAAGTGCTCGGCCTGCCGCACCCGGGGTTGCAGCACCGCCTGGGTGTGCGTGGTCAACGGCGGTTGGCCGCCCCCGCCCAGGTCGGTGTACTCGGCGTCGATGATGCCGAAGATGTTCGCCGCGGTGTCGTGCTCACCGTCGGCGGTGGTCTGGATGACCCCGGTGCAGCCCTGCGCGCTGCCGAGTTGGTGGCCGTGCGAGTCGTGGCCGAGGACGTAGTTCACCTTGACCCGGGCGCAGTTGACCGCACCGTCCTGGGCGTCGGTGACCGTGACGCTGAACGGCACGGCGTCGCCGAAGGAGAACGTCTGCCCGTTCAACGGGGTGTTCACGGTGACCACCGGCGCGCTGTTGCCGACCGTGACGACCACGCTCGCGGTGGCCGTCTTGCCGGTGGTGTCCCGGACCGTCAGCGTCGGGCTGCGGGTCCCGTTCGTGGTGTACGTGAAGCTCGGGTTCGCGGCCGTCGAGTCGGTGGTGCCGTTGTTGTCGAAGTCCCAGGCGTAGGTGAACGGGTCACCGTCCGGGTCGAGGGTGCCGGCCGAGGAGAAGGCCACGGTCAGCGGCGCGCTGCCGCTGGTCGGGGTGGCCGACACCTTGGCGACCGGCGCTCTGCCCTCGCGGGCGTACTCGATGCGGTAGAGCGCCGAGTTGGCGTCGCCGTTGAACCAGCCGGTGCCGTAGTCGAGCACGTAGAGCGCGCCGTCCGGGCCGAACTCCATGTCCATGACCTGTGTGCCGGTCCACGGGAACGGGTTGATCTTCAGTGGTTGGCCGGACGCGTCGAGCTTGATGTTCTTGATCCAGCGACGACCGAACTCACCGGCGAAGTAGGTCCCGTCGTAGTACTCGGGGAACGCCACCGGCGAGGTGTTGTTCGGGTCGTACCGGTAGACCGGGCCGCCCATCGGCGACAGGCCACCGCCGGTGAACTCCGGTGGCGAGCCGGAGCCGCCGTACGGCAACCAGGCCGGGATGGCCGGCGGCAGCTGGGTGATGCCGGTGTTGTTGGGCGAGTTGTTCACCGGCCCACCGGCGCAGTTGAACTTCGCCCCGGACGGCCCGGACGGGAAGGTGTAGTCGTTGTAGGCGTCGTTGCGGGCGGTGCAGTACGGCCAGCCGTAGAAGCCGGGCCGGTCGATGCGGGCGAACTCGACGTTGCCCGCCGGTCCCCGGTTCGGGTCGGCGGTGCCCGCGTCCGGACCGTAGTCGCCGAGGTAGACGATGCCGGTGGCCTTGTCCACGCTCATCCGGAACGGGTTGCGGAAGCCCATCGCGTAGACCTCCGGGCGGGTTCGCGCGGTGCCCGGGGCGAACATGTTGCCGGCCGGGATGGTGTACCCGCCGGCCGCGCTCGGCTTGATCCGGAGCACCTTGCCGCGCAGGTCGTTGCTGTTCGCCGAGGTGCGCTGCGCGTCGGAGGCGGGGTTGCGCCCGGCCCGCTCGTCGATCGGGGTGAACCCGGCCGAGTCGAACGGGTTGGTGTCGTCCCCGGTGGACAGGTAGAGGTTGCCGGCCGCGTCGAAGTCCATGTCGCCGCCGACGTGGCAGCACATGCCCCGACTGGTCGGCACGTTCAGGATCAGCGTCTCGCTGGCCAGGTTGATGGTGTTGTCCGCGTTCACGGTGAACCGGGCCAGCCGGTTGACGCCGTCCCAGGGGGCGAAGTCCGCCGGGGTGCCGGTGGCCGGGGGGCCGCCGCCGGGAGTGTTCAGCGGTGGGGCGTAGTACGCGTACACCCAGCGGTTGGTGGCGAAGTTCGGATCGGCCTTGATGCCCTGCAGGCCCTCCTCGTCGCCGGTGTAGACCGGCAGGGTGGCCGCGATCTTGGTGTTGCCGGCGGCGTCGGTGTGCCGGATCACGCCGTTGCGGGAGGTGTGCAGCACGCCCCGGTCCGGCAGGACGGTCAGGCTCATGGGTTCACCGGTCTCGGCCGCGCCCTTGGCCAGCTCCACCTGCTGGAAGCTGCTGGTGACGGTGGGGCCGCAGTCCGCGTCGAGCGCGCCGGCGGCGGTCTGGATGCCGCCGAGCAGGTGCTGACGGAAGCTCGCCTCGGTGTACGACGCGTCGGTGTGGCCCAGGCCCGTGTACCAGGCTCGGCCGCCGGAGTAGTTCTGGCACCAGGAGATCGGGTGGTCGGCGCCCATGCTCCCGCCGGTGTAGGTGCTCTCGTCCAGGGTGGCCAGCACGTGCGCGGTGCCCCGCGGGTTGGTGCGGTAGTTGTACAGCTCGTCGAACCGGTTCCACCGCTGCGGCAGGGTCGCGGTGGACGGGTGCACCTGGTCGGCGACCTTGACGGTGACGTTCTGCTCGGCCGGGTGCGAGGCGAAGTACGCCCCGACCAGCCCGCCGTACCAGGGCCAGTCGTACTCGGTGTCGGAGGCGGCGTGCACGCCGACGTAGCCGCCGCCGCCGGTGATGTAGCGCTCGAACGCGGCCTGTTGGGCGGCGTTGAGCACGTCGCCGGTGGTGGACAGCCAGATCACCGCGGCGAACCGGTCCAGGTTGGCGTCGGTGAACTGGGCGGCGTCCTCGGTGGCCTCGACGGTGAAGCCGTTGGCGGCGCCGAGTTGCTGGATGGCGGTGATGCCCGGAGTGATGGATCCGTGCCGGAACCCGGCAGTTTTGCTGAAGACCAGCACGGTGAACGGTGCGGCGCTGGCCGTGGGTGGCGCGGCGACGATGCCGCCGGCCACGAGGATCGCGCTCAGGGCGACGCCGAGCCACGATCTCAGGGATCTGCGCACGATTGTCCTTTCGTGGTACGAGGACGGCGTGCGCCGATCACGCCTGGCAGTGAAACGAGGAATGTGAATGCATCGTTGCGTCCGGATCACGGCCGCGTCAAGTCTCTTCCACCATCCGTGAGAGCGTTATCTCCGCAGGTCAGGGACGACCGTGGCGAGCAAGATCGAATAACGGTTTTCGGGGTGCGATCGACGGCGGACACCGTCCGCTCAGCGACCGCCCGCCACCAACTCGGCGATCATCCCCTCGCAACTGCGGACGACGACCTGGGCGCCGCGCCGCTGCGCCAACGGGAGCAGGGGGTCCTCCGCCCGGTCCCGCCACCGCCACTGCGCGTCGGTGGCAACCTCCCAGAGCCGCTGCACGGTCGCCTCGTGCTCGACCCCCAGTCGGGCCGCGAGGCCCACCCCGTCACCCCCGACGAGCCGCTGCGCCTCGGCGGTCAACTCCGCGTCGAAGCCGAGCCGGGCGTTGCGCAGCGCCACCAGCAGGCGTAGCTCCCGAAACTCGTGCGCACCGGCGAGGATCCGCTCGACCGCGCCGGCCAACTCCGTGGAACCCGGGGTCGGCTCGGCCCGCAGCAGCGTCTCGACCGCGGCCAGCGCGGACCGGGCCTTGAGGGCGTCGCCGCGGTCGATGAAACAGCGGGTCACCGACTCACGCAGCTCGGTGAGGCCACTGCGCCGAATGAGTTCCGCCGAGAGCTTCACCCGGCTGTCGAACCCACTGCGCACCAGGGTGGTCGCCAACCGGACGCCGAAGAGCCCGAACCGGTCCAGCAACGCGGCACGCGCCGCCGTTTCCAGCCGTACCGGCAGCTCGCCGTGGAGGAACCGATCGGCGGAGATCAGATGGGCGTCCAGCTCGACCCGGGGCACCTGGGCGATGGCGGCGAGCGCGGCGAAGTCCGACTCGCCGAGCATCCGGCCCGCCAGGCCGAGCATCCCACTGCACGCCACCACGTTCACGCTGAGCGCGCTCACCCGTGGATCGCGGTGGTGCCGACGAGCGAGCTGCCGGGCGGTGAGCAGGCCGTCGATCCGACCTCCGCCGATCTCGTCCGCGCGGGACAACACCATGATGACGTTGACCGGCGCGACCTGCCCCACCACGCTGTCCCAGCCCGACTCCAGCACCCGCAGATCACTGTCGCGGGCGTCGCGGGTCAGATACAACACCGCGTCCGAGTCCCGTAACACCCGCTCCCACACCGGCGCCCGATCCTGCTCGACGGTGCTGGTGACCGCGGGTGTGTCGATGAGCGTGACCTGCCGCAGCGCCCGCGTCGGCCACCGCACCACGATGTCGCGCACGTCGCCCGCGCCCCAGCCGAGATCCACCCGCAGGCCGGTCGCCGACTTGACCACCGTCAACTCCTGCGGAGGCTGACCGGCCGGATACGCGGTCGCGTGCGGCTCGGCGCCATCCTCGTACCAGGTGAACGCCCCGTCCGCCCGCTCGACCGGCGCGACCTCCTCCCCCATCAGGGCGTTGAGCACCGTCGACTTGCCGGAACGCCAGGGGCCGGCGACCGCGATCCGCAGCGGTTGCTCCAACCGGGCGACCTGGTGCCGCAGCTGCCCGACGGCCCGCGGATGGTCCCGGTAGAGGTCGATGGCCTGGTGCAACAACTCCCAGGCCGCCTCGTCCAGGCGCAGACCCACGGTCATGCCTGCGGCTCCAACAGCAGCGGGGCGGCCCGGGTGCCGGTCAACTGCTGAGCCTGTTCGTAGAGCGCGGCCAACCGGGTCATCTTCAGCCGGATCTCACGCTGCCGCTGCTCGCGCAGCGACGCATCCGTGTCGGCCTCCTGCTTGGCGCTGCGGAACGACTGGACGATCGCCTCCTGAAGCTCCTCGGTCAGCCCCGTGAAGTGGTCCCGCAGCATCCGCTGCACCTGCCGGGCGGTGTCCCGGCAGTCCCGGATCATCCGGACGAAGAAGTCGTCGACGTGTCGCTGGATGGCCGTCTTGACGGTCGCCTGACGGCGACGGAGCAACTGCTTGCTCTCGTCGCGGATGCTCTTGCCGCCGAACAGCGCCCCGATGCCGACCGAGACCGGGTTGATCATCGGCATGCCGGCCAGGGTGGTCGCCAGACCAAACATCAGCATGCCGCCGTACGAGCCCTTCATGCCGGTGAACAGCTTCTGGCTCGGGGTGAACCGGTCGATCGTCGGCATCTGCAACTCGGGCAGCCGCTGCCCGATGTCCTCCGGCATGGTCATCGACCAGGGCGGCAGCACGTCGTAGCCGTACCTGTTGAAGTTGGCGGCCACCCGCCGGGCGATCCAGTCACAGCGCTGGATCAGCCACTCGTGGTTCGCCTCCGCGGCCTCCACCAGGCTCCGCTCCAGCCAGTCCTGGAAGGTGTCCCAGGCGACCAGCGGATCGGCCGTGTCGAAGGCCTCGTCGACCGTACGCAGGATCTCCCGGGTCCGGTCGCGCAGGTCGTACTCGATGTCGGACAGCAGGTCGCCGATCTCGTCGCTGAGGGTGTTCTGCCACCGGGTGGAACACCGGCGCAACTCGTCGACCTCACGCTGCGCCGCGTGCAGGCGGGAGATCGGCCCGGACTGCTCCTCGGCCTCCTGGGTCGCCAACTCGGCGCGCAGCGGGGCGGCCAACTGCTCCACCACCGTCCGGGCCACCGTCTGCACCGACGACCGGGCCAGCCGGTCGGCCTTGCCGGCCAGGTCCCGCTGAAGTCTGGCGATCAGCACGGGAAAGCCGGACTCGGCGTTGAGACCCCGGTCGTCGTTCCCGGCGGCGCGCAGTCGCAACGTCGCCGAGACCGGGATCAGCGTCGCCGGGATGCCCGCCTCGGCCAGGTGCTGCCGGTTGCGTTCGGCCACCGCACGCCAGTCCGCCACCAGATCGGTCTTGCTCTGCACCACGACCACGTTGGGGTGTGCACGCATGACGTGCAGCAGCATGTTCAGCTCGGCGACCGACAGGTCCCGGGTGGAGTCGGAGACCAGCAGCACGGTGTCCGCTCGAGCGGGTGCGGCGACCGAGGTCGCGCCGCCGATACCGGAGACCTCGTCGGCGCCGGGAGTGTCCACGAGCACCAACCCGGCGCCGAGCAGGGCGCGGGGCACTCCGATCTCGACGTACGCCGGGCCGCCACCCGGCCGGCGTCCGATCAGGCCGGCCACGCTCTCCGCGACCTGGTTCAGTGCCACCGGGGTCCGCTCGACGGCCACCGCGACGGCGGCGCCGCCCCGGGCGGGTGGCGGCGCCTGGGCGACCGCGACGGTCGGGGCCTCGGCATGCTGCACCACTGTCGGTAGGACCGTGGTGCGGCCGTCGCCGACCGGACAGGCCGGCGCGTTGATGATCGCGTTGATGAGTTGGCTCTTGCCCTGGTTCGGCTCGCCGATGACCAGGACGCGCAGCGTCGGATCCAGCAGTTGGGCACGCTTCTGCCGGACCGTCTGGAGCAGGTCACCACGACCGTGTGCACTGCACGTGCGGGCGATGTCGTCCAGCACGTCCAACCAGATCCCGGCCATCACCGCACCAAGTGTGCTGATTTCAGCTCAATTATCAAGAGGCAGCGGACATGGAAGCGGAGAGGGCCGGACCGCCCGATACGATCCGGCCCTCCGCTCCGCCCGGAGATCCGGGTCAGAGCAGGCCGCCGGTGATACCCAGCAGCCCGTGATCGGACGAGGCGTGTGAGTCGCCGCCGAGCACACCATCGGTGACCCCGCCGGTCACGTCACCGACCGTGTCGGTGACACCGGGGAGGAGGCTGTCCACCTGGTGCGTCACGCCGCCCACCGCCGACGGCACGTCGAGCGGCGGGACCACGCCGCCGACGACACCGTCGCCGTGCCCGAGGCCGAGCCCACCGAGGGTGTCGTCGACACCCAGGGAGCTGACGACCCCGCCGACCTGACCGTGGGCGCCGGAGAGGACGCCGCCGGTCAGGTCGCCGCCGATCAGATTCGGGTCGGTGCCGTCGAGCAGGCCGCTCGCGTCGCCGACGGTGCCGGTGACGTCACCCAGCACCGGGTCCGCGATCGCGTCCACCGGCTGCACCACGTCGGCGTCGAGGGTGTACGCCACGTCGGAGACACCGGCGAAGTCGGTGTCCAGGCCGGCCGGGCCGACGCCCAGGCCGATCCCCGGCAGCACGGTCACCCCGGCGGCGGCCGTCGACGAGTCGACCGCGATCGCACCGAGCACGCCGGCCTTGACGTCCACGCCGGTGGGCGAACTCGTGACGCTGATCTGCTGCGCCACGCTCTGCAACTGACCCACCACATCGGTGCTGTCGGTGAACAGCGGGTCCAGCCCGAGCTGCCCGACCGGCGAGGCCAACGGCGCGAGACCCGCCCCCGGCGCGTAGTCGACGACCAGCGGCACGACGTCCTGCACATCCGCCGCGGTGATGTCGGTGAGCCCCGCGCCCCGCAGCGCGCCCTCGGGGTCGAGGTCGAATGCCGACCGTGCGTCGGGGTTCGTCAGCAGGTCGAGCACGAAGTCGTGGAGGGTCTGGTGCGAGTCCATGTGCCGGGTCTCCTCGGAAGTGGCGGCGGCGGGTGTCGTACGTCGACAGTGACGCTATTGCCGGGGCCCGGTCCCGGGCATCGGGGCTCAACCCGCATCCGGCCCGGTTGAACTAGGGGCTCCGCGACCTCGTACGTTAGGGGGACAGGGGGAAACCGTCCCGGCGAGATTAGGGTCCCGACCAGGGGCGGATCTCTGGTACGAACGTAGGAGCCCGCGGGGTTCGCCGGGGGTGGGTCGTCGGCAGCACCGACACCATCGCCACCGGCCGGCCAACTCACGGGGGGAGAAGAGACGATGCCGTACGTCCTGGGGATAGACATCGGGAGCACCAACACGGCCGCCGCGGTCGCACGGCGTACCGGTGCGTCCTGGACGCGTCCCGAGCCCGTTCCGCTGCACGTCGGGTCCCCTCTCGTACCGTCGGTGCTGTGCCTGGCGGAGGACGGCTCGCTGCACGTCGGCGAGCCCGAGACCGACGACGGCAGCCGCACCACCCGGGACTTCGTCCACCGGATCGGTGATGACGTGCCCCTGCTGCTGGGCGGGGAGGCGTGCACACCGCAGACGCTGACCGCGGAACTCGCGGCCTGGGTGGTGGAGCGGGTGCACGCCCTGGAGGGCGGCCCCGCCGAGGCGGTCGTGCTCAGCCACCCGGCCGGGTGGCGTCCGTACCGGCGGGAGGTGCTGCACCGCGCACTGTCGCACTTCGGCCTGCGGCACGTGACGTTGCTGCCGCGCACGGTCACGGTGGCCGAGAGCCACGCGGCCCGTGGGTTCGCGGGCACCACCGCCGCCGTCTACGCCCTGGGGGGCAACAGCTTCGAGGCCGCGCTGGTGCGTCGCACCCCGCGCGGCACCTACGAGACATTCGGCACGCCGCAGGGGCTCGACTCGGTTGGCGGCGTCGACTTCGACGAGGCGCTGGCCGGACACACCCGTACGATGCTGGCCCGGGAGCTGGCCAGCACCGCACGCCGCGGCACCCAGACCGCGCTGCGCGGGCTGCGCGCGGAGTGTGACCGGGCCAAGCGGGCGCTGACCGTCGACCTGACGGCCGACGTGGTGGTGACCCTGCCGAGCGGCCCGGCACGGATACCGGTGACCCGGGCGCAGTTCGAGCACATGATCCGCCCGATGGTGCAGACCACCGTCGACCTGCTGCTGCGGGCCGTGCGCAGCGCCGACCTGACGTCGGCGCAGCTCGACGGCGTCCTGCTGGCGGGCGGCTCGACCCTCGTGCCGCTCGTCGTCGAGCTGATCAGCGCGGCCCTCCCGGTGCCCGTCGAGGTCGAACCGGACTCGCAACTGACCGCCGCCGCCGGGGCGGCACTGGCCGCCGCCCAGGTGGTGTCGCCGCGCCCTCGCCAGCCGGCACCGGCCCGCGACGCCGGGCGCGGCACCGGGCGGGCCACCGTCCCGGCGCCGCGCCGCCCGCACCACGACACCGTTCCGGGCGATCCGCCACCGCGGCCCCCGGTCCGGGTCCTCCCACTGGACCTGCCGAAACCGTCCCGCCTGGCGCTGGCCCGCGGCCGGGGACGCGAAGGATGACCCCAATGATCATGAATGACATCGCCGTACCAGGGCTGACGCTGGACCGAGGGCCACAGGCCCTGCTGGACACCGTCGCCCAGGACCCGACCGGTCCACTGGCCGTCGGCATCGCCGGTCCCGGCGGGCACGGCAAGACCGCGCTCCTCGCCGAGCTGGCGCGGGTCCACCAGCGGGCCGGGATCACCGTACGCACGGCCACCCCGGCGCCCGACGAGCCGGTCGAACCCGGCACGCTGGTGCTCGTCGACGACGCACACCTGCTCGACGACGCACGGATCGAGGTGCTCCTGCGCCTGCTCGGCGCCCGCCGGCACCGCCTGGTGGTCGCCCATCGCCCGTGGCCCCGGTCGGCGGCGCTCAGCGAGCTTGTCGACTCGCTACGGCGGGACGGGCAGGCCGTGCTCCTCACCCCGTTCACCCGGGAGCAGACCGCCAGCTACCTCACCGCCACGCCGGAGCTGGGCCGCCGCGACGAACTCGTCGACTTCGTCCACACGCAGACCTCCGGCGTACCCCGGGACGTCGAACGGCTGGCCCGCGGCCTGGCCGGCGCGGAGACCCGGACCGGCACGGTGGTCAACCCACCCCGGTCCGTCGTCGCGGAGTTCGGGCCGGACCTGGACGTGCAGCCCGCCGCCGTACGTCGGCTGCTGCTCGCCGTCGCGGCCGGCGGGTCGCTGCCGGCGAACATGCTCGCCGCGCTCCTGGGCGTGGACCCGGCCGCAGTGGACGAACTGATCGCCACCACGCGGGCGGCCGGGCTGCTCGGCGCCGACGGCCGGCTCGCGCCGATCGTCCGGCGTGCGGTCACGACGCTCAGCCCCACCACCGACCGCACCGCGGTCTGGCGCCGGCTCACCGAGGTGCAGCTCGCCCGGGGCGGCGCGGTGCTGCCGCTGGTCCGTTCCCTGCTCGCGGTCGGCGCGCTCGGCGACTGCCCGGCCTCGACCCTGGCCGCCGCGGCGGGCGAGGCCCTGGCCGACGAGCCGGCGTTCGCCGCCGAGCTGTTCGCCGCCGCCACCGCGGCCGGGCAACCGGCCAGCGCGCAGCAGGCGCTCGCCGCCGCGCTCGCCGGCAACCTCGACGACGCCCTGCGGTTGGCGGACCGGCTGCTGGCCACCGCCGCACCCCACGATCGGTCCGAGGCGGCCGTGGTGGCGGCGACCGCCCTGGCGCACCGTGGCCACGTCGGCCGCAGCGTGGAGCTGTACCGGTGGTCGGGCACCGCCTCGGCGCTGGCCTTCGCCGTCGTCGGCGGGCTCGCCAGCGGAGACCCGGACCCCGCCGCCGCGGCACCGGCGGGTGACCCGCTGGGCGAACCGCCGACCCTGCACGCCAGCGCCGCCCGGCTGATGGCCGACGGCGTACGCGAGAGCGTGAGCGGCCCGCCGACCGCCGCGCTCTCCGCGCTCGTGCAGGCCGCCGCGCTGCTGGAACCGGACGGGCGGGCGGCACTCCTCCCGGACAGCCCGGCGGCGCTCGCCGCGCTGACGGCCGTGCACTGTGGTGAGCTGGAGATCGCCGAGCAGGTGCTGCGCCGCGCCCTGGGCGCCGGTGTCGGTGGTCCGCTGATGGCTCGCCGCCACCGGCTGTTGCAGGCGTGGATCCTGATGGTCCGGGGCGAGACACGCGCCGCGAGCGAGCAGCTCGCCGCGGTGACGCTCGACGGGCGGCAGTTGGAGTCCCGCGACGCGCTGTTCGCCGCCGCGATCCGGATGGGCGTCGACCGCCGCACCAGCGACATCGGAGCACTCAAGCGTGGCTGGGGACAGGCGCTGGAAGCGGTGGTCCGCCACCCCGTCGACCTGTTCACGCTCCTGCCGCTGGGTGAGCTGGCCATCGCCGGCGCGCGCCTCGGTGACCTGGCCCGACTCGAACCGTACCTGCGGGAGGCGCGCACGTTGCTCGGCCGGCTCGACGACCCACCACTGTGGAGTGTTCCGCTGCGCTGGAGCGGTCTGCACGCCGCGATCCTCACCGGGGCGCCGGACGTCGCCGACGAACACGTCGCGGCCCTGCTGGCCGCGGCCGACCACAGCCGGTACGCCGCAGTGGTCGCCGCCGCCGCGGAGTGCTGGGTGGAGGTGCTGCGGGGGGTCGTCGACCCGACCCGCGTGGAGGCCGCCGCCCGGGCGCTGCACGACACCGGACTGCGCTGGGACGCTGCTCGCCTCGCCGGCCAGGCCGCCATCCGAACCGCGGACCGGCGGGCGATGACCACCCTGCTGGAGTGTGCGCGGGCACTCCAGGGGCGACCACCCGGCGGCCACGGCGAGCTGGCACCGACGAGCACCACCGAGAGCGCCACGCGGGTCACCGGCCCCGCCCAGCAGGGGCTCAGCGACCGTGAGTACGAGGTGGCCGAGCTGGTGCTGGCCGGGTTGACCTACCGCGAGATCGGCGACCGGCTCTTCATCTCGGCGAAGACCGTGGAACACCACGTGGCGCGGATGCGCAACCGACTGAACTGCGCCAACCGCACCGAGTTGCTGGCACTGCTGCGCACCGTCGTCGCCGACCGGGCCAGCGACACGGCCGGGCAGCCGTGGCCGCAGCGGACGACCTGATGGAGTGCCCCCGCCGGGGACGCCGCCGCACCGAGCGGTGCGGGACGTGACGCCCAGCGAGGTCCGGCTGATCCGGACGAGGCTCGTCGTACTGGCCGCCGTCCTGGTCACACTCTGGTCGTACGCGGCCTATCTGACCAGCCAGGACGCCCTCGACCTGGTGCGGGTGCGGGCCCTGGCGGACACCCTGGGCCAGCCCATCGACCGCCTGATCCTGAGCCTTCAGGTCGAACGTCGGGCCAGCGCCGAGGCGCTCGCCGGAGCCGGGCCGGCGGCGACCCCACTGGGCGGGGCGCGTGAGGTCACCGACCGGGCCGCCGCCGAGCTCCGCAGGTTCCGCGCGGGCCGCGACATTCGGCTGCTCAGCGCCGGCGAGGTGCGCGACCGGGCCGACGAACTCGTCCGCCGGCTCGACGGCCTGAGCACGATCAGGTCCCAGGTGGACGCCGGGCAACTCGACCAGGCCGAGGCGGTCGACGGGTACGACCAGGTCGTCGACGTCGCCTTCCGGGTGTACGGCCCGGAGTGGGGCGCGAACGAGAGCACGTTGGCCGCCGACAGCCGCGCGGTGATCGCGCTGGCCCGCGCCCGGGAGTTGCTCGCGCGGGAGGACACCCTGGTCAGCGCGGCCCTCACCGCCCAACGGCTCGGCCTGGACGACCGCCGCCGGCTGACCGAACTCGTCGACAACCAGCGGTTCGCGCGTACCGAGGCGGCGGCCGGGCTGCCGGCCGACGGCCCGGCGGAGCACCGGCGGATCGCGGGCGGCCCCGCGTTCGCGGGGCTGCTCGCCCTGGAGGACAGGCTGGTGCGGACGGACACCGCAAACGCCCTGGCCGGGACCACCCTGGCGGACTGGCGGGCCGCCGCGGATCCCGCCCTCGGCGCGCTGCAGACCCTGGTGACGAGCACCGCCCGCAGCAGTGTCGAACGGGCCACGCCGGGTGCCGCCGTGCTCGTCGCCCGGACCGGCGCCGTGGTGGGGCTGGGCCTCATCGTCGTGGTCGTGCTCCTGGTGAGCTGGGCGAGCACCGTCCGACGGCTGACCGACCAGCTGACCCGGCCGATCGTCGACGCGCCGGTCCCGACACCGGACGTGGTGGCGGCGCCCGACGGTCCCGACCGGGAGCTGTTCCTGCGGGTCACCCGCCGCAACCAGGTCCTGCTGCGCGATCAGCTCGACCTGCTGGACGGGATGCAACGCCGGGAGCGACCCGCCGAGGAGAGCAGCGAGCTGTTCCAGCTCGACCACCTGACCACCCGCGTCCGGCGCAACGTGGAGAAGCTGATCGCCCTCGCCGGCGCGCGGCCCGCCCGCCGCTGGCGGCGCGCGGTGCCGATGCTCGACGTCGTACGCGGTGCCGTCGCCGAGGTGCCGGACTACCAGCGGGTCCTGATCGCGCCGTACTGGCCGTGGTCGCTCGCCGGCCCGGCCGTCACCGATGTCGTCCACCTGCTGGCGGAGTTGATCGAGAACGCCCTCTCCTTCTCGCCGGCGGACACCACCGTCCGGGTCGGCGGCGAGCAACGGACACCGGGGTGCGCCATCCTGGTCGTCGACGACGGGCCCGGCCTGGACGCCGCCGCGCTGGCCGACGCGAACCACCTGCTCGCCAGCCCGCCCGCGGATCCACCACCGGGTCCCACCGGTCTGTACACCGTCGCCGTGCTGGCCCACCGATGTGGCGCCCACGTCTCGCTGCGTCCCAGCCGGCGCGGCGGGACGGCGGCGGTCGTGCTCCTGCCGGCCCACCTGGTCCCGGCGCCCGACACCGGCCGGAGACCCTCCACCTCGCCGCCACCCGCCCCGTACCCGCCCGCGCACCACGGCACCGACCCGAGCGGCGACGGCGCGCTGCCGACGCGGGTCCGTCAGACCGGGCCACCCGACCCCGAACACGGCAGGGCCGGCCTCGACACGGTCGAGATGCCGGTCGCCAGAACAGCGAGGAGAGACCCATGACCTCCGCAGTGGTCACCGACGACGGCCTGACCGGCGCCCTGGACCGCCTGGTCGACCGAGTGCACGGCGCGGAGTTCGCCGTCGTGCTGTCCCCGGACGGGTTGCTCCTCGGCGGTTCCCGGCAGGTGGAGACGAAGCTCGCCGAGCAGATCTCCGGCGTCGTCGCCGGCCTGATCGCGTTGGGGCTGGCCGCCACCCGGACCTGCGAGGCGGGCGGTCTGCGTCAGGTCGTGGTGCAGATGGCGCGCGCCTTCCTCTTCGTCGCCACCATCGCGAACGGGACCATCCTCACCGTGCGGATCTCCGGTGACGACGTCAAGGTCGGCGACATGGCGTACGAGGTGGCGCTCTTCGTGGGGCAGGCCGAGCAGCACCTGCCGATCACACTGGGTCCGGCCTCCTCCGCGACGATCGGGGACACGTGTGCGCACCAACGGCACCGCTGACGAGGCGTGGTACGACGACGACGCTGGCCCGGTCGCCCGGCCCTACACGATGACCGGCGGGCGTACCTCGCCCGTGGGCGGTCAGTTCGACCTGATCTCGCTCGTCGTCGCCCGGCGGGCGGCCGCGCCTCCCACCCCGCTCTTTCCCGAACAGGCGCGGATCGTCGAGCTGTGCCACCATCCGGTGTCGGTTGCCGAGGTCGGCGCCGAGTTGGACCTCCCGCTCGGGACCGTGCGGGTGCTGCTCGGCGACCTGCTCGCGGCCGGACTGATCGAGACGCACGACCCGCCGGTGCTGTCGGAGCTGCCGACCACGGATCTGCTTGAGGCGATCCTCGTCGGGCTCCGCACCCTGTGACAGGGCAGGGGCCATCCGCGACGGATCGCGGGCGGGCATCCGGCGACGAACTGAAGGGAAGACAGGCAGTGCCGGTGACACCACCCCAGCCACGCCGTACCGTGGCGATCATCCTGCTGGACCGGATCGTGGCCCTCGCCACGACTGCCCGGCGGGTGCTCAGCGGTCGCGACGACGCCTCGCGGGTCACCTGGGTTGCCGCGGTCGCGGTGCTCGGGGTGCTCGGGGTGACGGCGGTTCTCGTCGCCGGAGTGCTCCGCACGCCGGAGAAGATGGCGCCGGTGACTCTCGACCCGCCACTGTCGGTGGATCCGGTGGGCACGACGCCGGGCGGCACTCCCCGAGCGCGGGCACAACCGGCAGCGACCAGCCCGGCGGTGGCCGCTTCCCCGCCCGCCGCCTCGGTCACCGTGGTCCCTCCGCCGACCGTCGGGGCCACGACCAGCCCCGCGCCGACGGGTTCGACCGCCGTACCCACGCCGGCCCCCCTGATCGCCGACTTCGCCGTCGAGGACACCGCACTGCTCAGTTATGGCGCGGCCGTGACCATCACCAACCCGGGGCCGGTTCCGGCACCACAGTGGACGTTGGTGCTCACCCTGCCCCGGGAGTCGCTGCGGGTCAGCGCGGTCGAGGGCGCGCAGGCCAGCCGCGACGGCGCGGTGTGGACGTTCGTGCCGGACGGCAGCGCCGCTGCGGTGCCCGGCAGCTCGTCGGTCCGGGTGACGTTCCGGGTCAACGGCGCACCCACCGGTGCCGCCCCCGAGGCGTGCACCATCGACGGGGTCGCCTGCACCGGGCTGCCGGGTTGACCGGCGCGCGCCTGCCAGAACACGGCCAGGGGTGACCCACCCGAAGGTGGGCCACCCCTGTCAGACATCGGGGCTACTGCTGGTTGAGGTGCAGCGCGAGATCGATGACCAGGTATTTCACGGCGAACGCACCGGTCAGCTGAGCGGTGCCGCTGAGCAGGTCGATCTGGTACACCTGGCTGGGGAAGCCACCGTTGAGGACGGCGTAGGCGTTGTTGCTCACCGCTCGTCCGCTGCGCAGGGTGCTGTGGATGTCGAAGCCGGCCCGCGGGTTGGCGGCCACGCCCAGGCTGCCGGTGGCGACGAGTTGGCCAGCGTTTGCCGGGGACTGCAGCGCGACCTGGTCGAGGTTGGTGTCGATGTCGAACAACGTGGTCGCGGTGCTCGGATCGAGGTCGACGTTCGTGTAGGCCGCCGCGGTCAGCCCGGGGGCCGCGGTGACCGCAGGCGGGTAGGTGAGGGTGCCGTCGGCGAGGGTGCCGCCGCCGACGTTGACGTTGTGCCGCAGATTCTGGCCCACGTCGCTGATGATGCGCAGGCGATCGGCGGCCGGGTTGAAGTCGACGCCGAAGAACGACCCGCTGAGGGGGATGGTCAGCTGGCTGACCTTCGTGGCAGCGGCATCGCTGGTGGACAGCGTGAAGATGCCGCCGCTGTTGCCGACGCCGTAGAGCCGGCCGTCCTGGACCCGGTAGTCGATGCCCACGAGGTTCTCGGCGCCGGGCAGGTCCACCGTGCCGATCACGCAGGCCAACCCCGGTCGGTTGGCGGCGAACTTCAGGAGCTGCTGGTCCTCGGTCAGACCAACCGCCACCCGGCCATTACGGCCACCTGCGTTGAGCAGGTCCCAGAGAATGGTGCAGGAGCCGGCGTTCAACGATGCCGGACCGGCGGATGAGGTAGACCTCGACGAGACGCTGTCGGGCCGGGCTGCCGCGCCCGCCGAGGTCGTCAGCATTCCGATGACGACGGCCGTGCCGGTCAGGAGCAGTCCTCGATGGATCATGCGATGCATGGACGGGCCTTCCTTGCGAGATAGGGAGAATGCCCGGCAGTGGCATCGAAAGAGGGCGTCCCGATCGGTTCATTCGGAACGTTTGCCCAGCTCAGACGCTATATGGCCCGCTCGAAAGTTGCTGTCGGATCACGTACTATCCGAATCGTCCTCACCGGCACGACGGGATGCGGTGCGGTAAACCGTCGCTGTCGCAGCCACGCTGGTCCCCGTCAGCCATTAACGGCGGGGACCAGCGCAGATCAGCGCACGGCCAGGGGCGGCTCGGCACGCTCGCCCTGCTGGCGCAGGGCCGGCAACGCTGGGGCGAGCGCCACCAGCATGGCCAGGCCGGCGACGGGTAGCAGGTCGAGAGTGACCACCGGCAGGACGATGCCGACGATCAGCAGCGGCACGCTCCACCACGGCAGCCGCCGTTTCGCGGCGAGCATGCCCGCGAGGACGACCAGGCCGAGGAAGAAGAACTGGGGTACGACGTCGTAGAAGGCCACCTCGACGCCGGGGATGGCCTTGAAGTCCGCGCCGAGCGCCGACATCTCCGCCCGGTCGGCCGCCAGGAGACCCTCCACGATGTCGGCGCCGAACTGCACCATCGTCGCGGCGAGTCCCACCATCGTGACGGTCACCACCCCGGTTCGCCAGGGGCTGCGGGGCAGGAGGCGAGACAGCGCGAGCACCCCCGGGACGAAGCACACCATGCCGGCGAGCGCGACCAGATGCGCGGCCTGCCAGTCGAACCCCGGGCCGTACACACCATCGGACTTCGCCCAGAGGCGGACCAGGCCGTAGGCGGCGATTCCGATCGGTCCGGCGAGGACATACAGCTCAGCGCGTTTCATGCCGACCATCATCTGATCCTCGGCGTCGCGGCCGGCTCCGGGAAGATCCTCGCCCGGCCCCCGATTTCCGTCTCAGGTTTTCCACCGAGCCAACCCTCGGTCGGGGCTTCGTCGTCAGGCGCGCCAGATCGGTTGAGCGGCGGCCAGCGCGGCCTCCTGGTACGGCGTTCGCGGCGAGTCCGCGGCGACGACCTCCACCGGCCACCTCTGCCCCAGCGCGACCCAGAGCGTCGACAGCACGCCCGAGTACGTCGACGGCTCGTCCGCGCCCTCGGCCACCAGCAGCACGTACGTCCACGCCGCCGCGTCCGGCGCGCCGTCCAGTGGCGTCCGCCAGGCGCGGTGCAGGCTGCGCCCGTGGCGGCGGGGCGCGTCGACGGACAGGAGGGTGTCGGCCGGGGCTGGATCGGGCGCGTCCGGCGGACCGTCGGCGCTGAACCGGTACGACAGTGGCGGCACCTCCGTGACGGCCGGCACGTCGGCCAGGTCGGAGCCGTCGGGCTCACCGACGAGGGCGCGCAGTAGTGCCCGTTCCGCGCTGGTGATCCCGACGCCGTGGAGCGCCAGGCTGAGCAGGAGGGTGGCGTCGGCCAGGTCGAACTCACCCGCGGCGTAGTGCTCCCGCACGGTCCCGAGGACATCGTCGGGGAGCCGGCCCGCGAGCCGCCGGCACACGTCGGCGACCGTCGCGTACGTCTTCGCGTCCATGGCGTTCATTCTCGTGGTGGTCGCCGAACGCGGGTGGTCGCCGAGCGCGGGCGGGTGGCGAGCGTCGCTCATGCTGGAGTGGTGATTCGTTTCGTACTGAATGTGCTGTGGCTCATCTTCGGCGGTGGCATCGTGCTGGCGGTCGGATACGGCGTCGCCGCACTGATCTGCTTCGTCCTGGTCGTGACGATCCCGTTCGGGGTCGCGTCGCTCCGCCTCGCCGTCTACTCGCTGTGGCCCTTCGGCCGCACCCTGGTGCCGAAGCCCGGCGCGGGCGTGGCCTCCGGGTTGGCGAACATCCTCTGGCTGGTGCTGGCGGGCTGGTGGCTCGCGCTGTCCCACATCGTCGCGGGCGTCGCCCTCTGCGTGACGATCATCGGAATCCCGTTCGGCATCGCCAACTTCAAGCTCGTGCCGGCGGCGCTCTGGCCCCTCGGCCGCGAGGTCGTGGACACGCCCTGAACTCGGGAAACGGGGGCACCTGCTCCCCGCCACCTCTAACTTATAGCGCACTGGGGGGCTTGCGGCAAGACCCGGGTCGTGCCGCAAAATCGTCGGCCGAGGCCAGAATCTGCCGAAATGGAAGTCATCATTTGAATTCCCTGCCTACCTCCGTGTTCGATCTCCCCGCGCACCTCTCCCCCAAGGCCGACCCGAGGCTCATCGCCCTGGACGAGCAGCATTTCGCGACGATGGCGCAGAGCCTCGACCAGCTGAACACCGAGCTGTCCGAGCGCCTTGCCGCCGAGCGCCTGGCGCCCGGCGGCAAGGGCCGGCAGGCCATGGACCGGGACGAGGAGATCCGCCGGCTGACCGGCCGCCTGCGTGCGCTGAGTCGCTACGGCCTGGACCTGTGCCTCGGCCACGTGGTCGGCGCGGACGACCCCGAACCCGTGTACGTCGGGCGGCGTGGCCTCACCGACAGCACCGGTCGGCGGCTGCTGCTCGACTGGCGCTCTCCGGCCGCCGAGCCGTTCTTCGGCGCCACCCACGCGAACCCGATGGGTCTGGCCAGCCGTCGCCGTTACCGCTGGACTCGCGGCCGGATCAGCGACTACTGGGACGAGGTGTTCACCCCGGACGGGTTCGTGGGGCACGCCGTCGCGCTCGACGACCAGTCCGCGTTCATCGCCAGCCTGGGCACTGCCCGCTCCGCCCGGATGCGGGACGTGCTCAGCACCATCCAGGCCGACCAGGACGCCATCATCCGGGCGGGATCGGCCGGCACTCTCGTCGTGGACGGCGGTCCGGGCACCGGGAAGACGGTCGTCGCGCTGCACCGCACCGCCTACCTGCTCTACTCCGACCCTCGCCTGGGTCAACGCCGGGGCGGAGTGCTCTTCGTCGGGCCACACCAGCCCTACCTTGCCTACGTCGCCGATGTCCTACCCAGCCTCGGCGAGGAGGACGTGCAGACCTGCACCCTGCGGGACCTCGTCGACGAGGGCGGGGCGGCGACCGTCGAACCCGACCCGGACGTGGCCCGGCTGAAGTCGTCGGCGGACCTGGTCGGGGCGATCGACGCGGCGGTCCGGTTCTACGAGGACCCACCGGTCAAGCCGATGACTGTCACCACCGACGAGGGCGACCTCTGGCTGGGCGCCGACGACTGGGCCGACGCGTTCCAGGCACCGGGGCCGGGCACCCCACACAACGAGGCACGCGACGAGATCTGGGCGGAGTTGCTCACGATCCTCGTCGACAGGTACGACGGCGACGAGCCGGACGACGTGCTGCGCCGGTCGCTGTCGCGCAACCGGGAGCTGCGCACCGCCTTCAACCGCGCCTGGCCGTTGCTCGACGCGGCCGACCTGGTGGGAGACCTGTGGTCGGTGCCCGCGTACCTGCGCACGTGCGCGCCCTGGCTCAGCCGGGAGGAGATCCGGACGCTGCAGCGCGACGAGCCCCGGGCCTGGACCGTGTCCGACCTGCCGCTGCTGGACGCGGCCCGGCGGCGGCTCGGCGTCGCGTCGGGGCGTTCGCAGCGGCACGACCCCGCCGCCGCCGTGGAGCGCGAGCACCGGGACCGGGTCGTCGACGAACTCCTCGCGGCCGACGCCTACGACGACGGCGAGGGTCTGTTGACGATGCTGCGCCAGCCCGACCTGCGCGACGCCCTGGCCGACGAGTCCGGATCGCTCACCGCCGACCCGGACCTGCTGGCCGGCCCGTTCGCGCACATCGTCGTGGACGAGGCCCAGGAGTTGACCGACGCCGAGTGGCAGATGCTGCTGGCCCGGTGCCCGTCGCGCAGTTTCACGATCGTCGGGGACCGCGCCCAGGCCCGACACGGGTTCACCGAGTCGTGGCAGGAACGCCTGGAGCGGATCGGGCTGGACCGGATCACCCTGGCCTCACTGAGCATCAACTACCGGACCCCGGAGGAGGTCATGGCGGAGGCCGAGCCGGTCATCCGGGCCGTGCTCCCGGACGCCAACGTGCCGACCTCCATCCGCGGCAACGGGCTCCCCGTCGTACACGGCTCGACGGCCGAGCTGGGCGCGATCCTCGACGCCTGGCTCACCGAGCACACCGACGGGACCGCCTGTGTGATCGGCGACCCGGCGTTCGCACCGGCGTCGCGCGTCCGATCGCTGAGCCCGGAGCAGGCCAAGGGCCTCGAATTCGACCTGGTCGTCCTGATCGATCCGGACGCGTTCGGCACGGGCATCGAGGGCGCGGTGGACCGGTACGTGGCGATGACCCGGGCGACCCAGCAGCTCGTCATCCTGACGAGGCGCTGAGCCGCCCGGCCCACAGCTGTCAGTTGCCGAGCGTGACGTGCAGGATCCTCTCGTTGCTGTTGTTCGGGGTGCTGTCCTTGTCACCGGTGTTGGTGGTGGTCAACCACAAACCGCCGTCGGGAGCCGGCTCCACCGTCCGCAGGCGGCCGTAGGTGCCGCTGAAGTACGTCTGCACGTTCGTCAGGCTGCTGCCGCTGATCACCGCCCGATACATCCGGGCACCCCGCGCACAGGCCACGTAGAGCGCGTCCCGCACGATCGTGATCCCGGAGCAGGACCCCTCCGCGGTCGGATAGGTACGCGCGGGCGCGATGAACCCGGCCGTGCCGCAGGTGCCGCTGGTGCCCTCGCACGCCGGCCAGCCGTAGTTGCCGCCCTTCGTGATCAGGTTGGTCTCATCCATGATCGAGTTGCCGAATTCCTGCTCCCACAGCCGACCCTGCGAGTCGAACGCCAACCCCTGCGGGTTGCGGTGGCCGTAGCTCCAGACGTAGTTGCCGAACGGGTTGTCCGAGGGGACCGTGCCGTCGGGGTTGAGACGCAGGATCTTGCCTTCGAGGGCCGACCGGTCCTGCGCGTAGTTGCCGTTCTGCGCGTCGCCCGTGCTGGCGTACAGCTTGCCGTCCGGGCCGAAGCGCAGCCGGCCACCGTCGTGGTACTTGTTCCGCCGGATGCCACTGACCAGCACCTGCTCGCTGGAGGTGTTGAGGCGGCCGTTCTCGAACTTGATCCGCACGATCCGGTTGTCGCTGGGCGAGGTGTGCATGATGTACAACCAGCGGTCGCTGGCGAAGCTGGACGACACGGCGAGCCCGAGCAGGCCACCCTCGCCGTCGGTGCTCTGCACGTTCGGCACCGTGCCCAGATTGGTCTTGGCCCCGGTGCTGGGGTTGAGCTGGATGATGTCGTGCGCGTCGCGGCGGTTGTAGAGCACGGTGCCGTCCGACAACGTGACGAGCCCCCACGGGACGTCGGTGTCGGTGGTGACCTGACGCACCCCGCACACCGGGTTGCCACAGCCCGCGCCGGTGGTCACCGTCGTGGTGGCGCTGCGCGACGAGGTGTTGTCCTGCGCATCCCGGGCCACCACGTAGTACTGGTACGCGGTGTTCGCCGCCAGCCCGCTGTCGGTGAAGGTGGTCACCGGCGGCGTGCCGGTGACCATGCCGACCTTCACACCACCCCGGAAGACGTCGTACGCCCGGACGCCGACGTTGTCGGTCGACGCGGTCCAGCGCAGGGTCACCGTGGTGCCCGACGCGGTGCCGGAGAGCTGCTGCGGCGCGGTCGGCGCCTGCGTGTCGGCCTGACACTGCGGGGGCGTGATCGACACGGTGGTGCTCGCCTGGGACACGTTGCCGGCGGCGTCCCGGGCGTTGACGTACAGGCCCCAGGTCGCTCCCGCGACCACCGTGAGGCTGGTGGACAGCGTCGAGCCGCTCACCGACTTCATCAACTGGCCGTCGTGGTAGACGTCGTAGAAGGCCACCGCGACGTTGTCCGTCGAGGCGTTCCACGCGAAGGTCACCGAGTTGCACGTCAGGCCGCTCACCCGCGGGCTGCCGGGAGCCGTGGGCGGCTGGGTGTCGGAGCTGCCCAGCGCCGTCGTCCACCGCTGGTTGGCCTGCCCGTTGCAGGTCCAGAGACCCACCAGGGTGCTGTTGGCGGTGGCACCGCCGTTGACGTCCAGGCACAGGCTGGACTGGACGCCGACGATGGTCCCGTTGGTGTTGATCCGCCAGCGCTGGTTGGCGCCGCCGGTGCAGGAGTTGATCTGCAGGGTGGCCGGCGCGGTGGTGTCCTGGCCGACCACGTCCAGGCACATCGTCTCGTCGTAGACCCGCAGCTCACCGGCCGAGGTGAACGTCCAGGACTGGTTGGCCTGACCGTTGCAGTCGTAGATGTTGATGCCGGCGCCGGCCGTGCGGACGTTGCCGACGACGTCCAGGCAGCGGCCCGATGCCTCACTGACCACCGTAGAGGCCGGCGCGGCCGATGCCGGTACGCCGATGGCGACCGTCAGCAGCGTCACCGCTGCCATCGCCGCCGGCAGTAGCCGTCGTCGTCGTGCGTGACGGGGGTTGGGCCGCGCGAAAGCTGACATCCGTCCTCCAGGATCGGGGCGTCGACCGGACCGATCCGGTGCCGGACGACCGGCACCCGACCAAGTCGAACTATGAACATCGAATATCAAAGATGGGTCGACGTCGCATGTCAAACGATGTCACTCGATCAGCGACAAAACCCCAGATCGATACGATGTCCGGCAGGCCCGCCGCCCTACTCCCCGCCCCGCAACGACTCGCGGACGTGCCGACGGGCGTGATGGATCCGGGACTTCAGCGTGCCGACCGGGATGCCCAGTTGCTCGGCGATCTCCTGGTAGTCCAACTGGCACAGGTCCCGCAACACCAGTGCCGTCACCAACTCCGGCCGGTGGGCCTCCAGCCGGTCCAACGCGTCGAGCAGGTCGAGGCGCGACCCGGCGATGACGCTCGTCGTACGAGGGTCGGCCACCTCGACGGGCAGCAGCGGGCTGGGCTGCTCGGCCGCCCGTCGCCGCAGGGACCGATAGGTCTGGCGGGCACAGTTGGCGACCACGACGTGCAACCAGGTCGAGAAGAGCGACCGGCCCTCGAATCGCTCGATGTGCCTGGCCACCTGCACCAACGCGTCCTGGGCCGCCTCCTCGGCGTCCTGCCGACAGGGCAGGAAACGCCCACACTGCTCAAGGACCCGCGGACCGATCGCCGCCAGCAACGCGTCCCGGGCCGCGCTGTCGCCGGTCGCCGCCCGGCGCGCCAGTTCCTCGATCGACGACCCGTCCACCACCGGCGCTCCCCCCGCTCGTGTGTGACACCCGCAGTTCCGGTTGCCGGATAATACGGCCGTGTCCATCCCGCCACAGGTCGGCCGGTACCGCGTCGCACGCCCCGTCGGCAGCGGGGCGTTCGCCACCGTGTGGCTGGCGCACGACGACGAGTTGCAGGCCCCGGTGGCCGTGAAGGTGCTGGCCGAGAACTGGTCGCAGCGGGCCGACATCCGGGCGCGGTTCCGCCAGGAGGCGCGGTTCATGCGACAGGTCGACTCCGACCACCTGGTCCGCGTGTTGGACATCGGCGAGCTGCCCGACGGTCGGCCGTACCTGGTGATGACGTACGCCGGTGGTGGCACGCTCGCCGATCGGCTGGTCGGCGGGCCGATGCCGGTAGGCGAGGCGGTGCGGGTCGCCGCCGACATCGCCAGGGCGGTGGCCGTCCTGCACGACAACGGTGTGCTGCACCGCGACCTCAAGCCCTCCAACATCCTCTTCGACAGCCCTGCGGCCGGAGGGCGGGTGCTCGTCGCCGACCTGGGGCTGGCCAAGGCGCTCGCGCACGCCTCCGGGTTCACGCTGACCGCCGGCACGCCCGGATACATGGCACCGGAACAGCTCGTCGCGGGCGGCGGGCTGGACGCGCGCGCCGACGTCTACGCGATCGGCGCCCTGACCCAGCACATGCTGACCGGGAAGCCTCCAGGGCAGGCGATGGAGGCGGCCTCGGGCGTACCCGCCGCGGTCGAGCGCGTCGTCCGTCGGGCTCTGCACCGCGACCCGGGCCGCCGCTGGCCAACCGCAGCGACGTACGCCGACGCGCTGGAGGGTCTGCTCGCCGCGCGACGGGTTCCGGCTCGCCCGTGGCTGCGGCGTACCCGTCGGAGCCTCACCGCCGCCGGCACCGTGGCCGCGACGCTGGTCATGGCCGGATCCGCCACCGTTCCCACCGCCGCACTTGGCTGGACCCGGGTGGCCGACGCGACCGGCGCGCTCTCGGTGGCCGTCCCGGACGGCTGGGCGCGGCAACTGCGGGACGCCGGCTGGGACCCGGCCGTGATCGGCCTCGCCGGCGAACGTGGTCCGGGCCTGCTCGTCGGAGCGGACCTCACCGACTGGTCCGACGTCGACAGCGCGACACCGGGGGTCTTCGTCGGGCTGAGCCCTGCTCTCGCGGGAGCCAGGAGGCCGACACTGCCGGATCACAGCGGATGCACGCGTGCCGCCGATCGGGCGATCACCGTCGGTGCCCTCAGCGGGAACGTCGGGCACTGGGCGCGCTGCGGGGGCGCGCAGACGTCCTTCAGCGAGGTCACCCTGGTCGCGGCCGACGGCATCGTCGGCGTGTACGTCCAGGTGAAGCAGAGCGACGGCGCGGACCGTACCGACGAGATCCTCGGCACGTTGCGGGTGGACCCGTCGCTGGTCACCCAACGGTAGTCCGTTCCCATCTTCCGCTGCCGTCGGCCTTGCGCCACTCCCGCTTCTCGGTGCTGCCGTCGAGCTTGCGGACGGTGGCCTGCACGTTCTGGCCCACCACCCGGTACGAGATGAACGTCTCGATCTCGTCGGGCCCGTCGCTGTCGCCCACAATGTACGGCCACGCGGACCGCTTTCCGCCGGTGTCGGAGAGCTGGACGGGCACCAGGGCCTGTGCCCGTCGGGAGCCGGGATTGCCCAGTTCGACGAGGATGAGGGCGTCCTCGGTCGACGGCGCGATCGCGGGCTCCTCGACGATGAACTCGGCGTACACCGGACTCGCGCCGCCCGGCAGGATCTTGCACGGCACGGCGGCGCCGTTGGATCCGTTGCGGAACGTGACCTTGTCGTCGGACCCACCGCAGAATTTCAGGTTGTCGATGACCGCGTTGGGCCAGTCGGTCCGCCTGATCTCGCTCAGCGGCTTGGCCGGCCCGGTGGTGCGGGTGGCCGGGGTGGGGCTGGCCGGAGCAGTCGGGCTGGGGGTGGCCGAGGCCGGATCGCTCGGTGCCGGCGGGCTCGTGCTGGCGGACGGGGAGCCGGCGGGCGCCGCGTCGCCGCCGACCCGGTCGAACGGTGACGTGCAACCGACGACGAACGTAAGGGTGAGCACCACACCGATCAGCAGTCTGCCGCGCATGGACGGTCCTTTCCTCTATCGGGTCTGTCACTGGGTTTGATGCACCCGTACGGGAAGTGGTTCACGCGACCGGGGCGGCGGTGGACGCTCCGCTTCCCACCGTCGGTGCACATGCCCCTCCTCCTCAGGTCGTAGGCGCATTGCCGTCCTGCGCCAGATGGCTGGGTGCGATCGCGCGAACAGGCTTGTCCCAGGGCGTCGGGTGACGCCGTACGGACCTGTTCCGGACACCCGTTCGCCTGGAAAGGCAGTAACCGACGATGCGTTCTCTCTCCTCTTCCCCGTCCCGCTCGGCCCGAATCGCACGGCCGCTCGTCCGCCTCGGCGCGGTGGTGGCGACCGCTGTCGTCATCGCCGTGAGCGCCGCGGGCTGTGGCGCGGGGCAGAGCGCTCCCGCGCCACCCGTCGACGCTCCGGCGGCACCGGCTGCCGCGAGCGGGGCGGCCTCCACCCTGACCGACACCGACGCCAACGCCTGGCTCGACGGTCTGCTGCCGGCGGCCCTCGACCGCACCGGCATCGCCGGGGCCACCGTTGCCGTCGTGGACGACGGCAAGATCATCACCACCCGGGGGTACGGCCACGCCGACACCGGGAACGGTGGCACCGGGGCCGTGCCGGTCGACCCGGACCGGCATCTCTTCCGGATGGGTTCGGTGTCGAAACTCGCCACCGCCACCGCCGTCCTGCAACTCGTGCAGAGCGGCAAACTCGACCTCGACGCCGACGTCGAGACGTACCTCGACTTCGACCTGCCGCGCCACTACGAGCGGGCCGTCACCCTGCGGCACCTGCTGACGCACACCGCCGGTTTCGAGGAGCGCATCGCCGGTCTCATCGGCACCGAGGGTGGCGACGTCGATCTGCGTAAGGCCCTGGTGACCGACCCGCCGGACCAGATCTACGAGCCGGGGACCGTCCCGGCGTACTCGAACTACGGCAACTCGCTCGCGGGCTACATCGTCCAACGCGTCAGTGGGACACGCTTCGAGGAGTACGTCCAGCGCAACATCCTGGACCGGGCGGGCATGCCGTCGTCGAGCTTCGAACAGCCCCTTCCGGCGGCACTGCGCGACCGGATGTCCAAGGGGTACGACACCTCCGCCGCACCCGCCGGACCCTTCGAGATCGTCGGCACTCCCCCGGCCGGCGCGTTGAGCGCCCCGGCGACCGACATGGCGCGGTTCATGCTCGCCCAACTCGGCGAGCCTGTCGGTTTCGGACCCCTGCTCGACAAGCCGACCCGCGAACTGATGCAGCGGCCCGCGCTCGACGCGACGTCGCTCGGCACACTTGCCGACGGACCCCGGATGACGCTCGGCTTCTTCGACGAGAGCCGCAACGGCCACCGGATCCTCGGCCATGGCGGCGACACCACGTACTTCCACACCCACCTGCAGATCTACCCCGACGACCGCGCGGGCATCTTCGTCTCGCTCAACAGCAACGGCTCCGGCGCCCTCGCCAGCCACGACCTTCGTCAGTCGGTCGTGAACGGATTCGCCGACCGCTACTTTCCGGCCCGCGACGGACAGCCGACCGCCGGCGTCGATTCGGCGACCGTGGCCAGGCACGCCGCGCTGGCAGCCGGCACGTACGAGTCCTCGCGAGCGATACGCAGCAACTTCCTGACGACGATCGGCCTGGTCGGTCGTACCACGGTCAGTGTCGCCGACGGCGGCCGACTGCTGTTCGAGCCGGGTCCACTGTCCGACTCGCCGGCCCTCTACGAGGAGGTCGCGCCCTGGGTCTGGCGTGAGGTCGGCGGACAGCGCACGCTTGCCATGCGGGCGACCGACGACCGGGTCGAGGCGATCAGTTTCGACTCCGCGTTCGCGCTGCTGCCGGTCGAGCCCGCACGCGGCTCCGCACTGGCCCTCCCCGTGCTCGTCGGGTCGACAGTCGTGCTGCTGCTCACCGTCCTGTCCTGGCCGATCGGCGCGTACGTCCGCCGTCGGCTCGGCCGCACCCCACGCGAGCGGACCGGGCGCACCGCGCGGATCCTGAGCCGCGTCGCCGTCGCCGGCACGCTCCTCGCCTTCGCCGGTTGGGTGCTGGCCCTCAGCAGCATCATGAGCCTGCGGGACGTCCCCGGTGGGGTGCTGCGCGTCGTGCAGGTGCTGCAACTGGTCGGCCTGCTCGGTGTGCTGCCCGCCGCCGTCCGGCTGGTCGACGACGTCCGACGCCACGTCGGCTGGCGGAGGATCGCCGGCAGCGCCCTGCTCCTGCTCGCCCTCGCCGGTGCGGGCTGGTTCGCCGTGGAGTTCCGGCTGCTCGCGCCTAGCATCTCCTACTGACCCGCCCGACCCGGGACGATCCGGAGCAAGGATGCGCACCGCATGAGGGACCACACCGACACCGAACCCGGCTCACCGCGACTGACGAGATGGCTCGACGGACGACTCACCCGACTCGGCGTGACGGGGGTGTTCCCCCGGGACTGCCTGCTCGCGGTGGCGCTGACCGTAACGACGTTCGTCCTGCTGACAGTGCTCGTGTGGTTCGTGGCACCGGAGGACGGGGTGTCCTTCGACCCGGCGCGGGCGTGGCTGCTCATCGCCCTGTGCTGCGTCCAGGCGATGCTGCTGTGCCTGCGTCGGGTCCGCCCACTGCTCTGCCTCGCGCTCGTCGTCGGCCTTCAACTGCCGGTCATCGGCGCCTCCCTGCCCGAGGCGACCGTCCGGGGTGTCGCTCCGTTCGTCGTGGCGTACACCATCGGGTCGGTGCTGCCGTCTCGGCAGGCGCTGCTGGCCGTCGGCGCGGCCGTGGTGGTGGAGTCGGTCGGGGCGGCCGTCGTGGTGACCCCCAATCTCCTGACGGCCGTCGCGTACGTCTCCGCGAGCGCTCTGACCTACCTCAGCGCGGCCTTCGTCGGCAGGTACGTGGCCACGTCCCGCCGCTACGTCGAGCTGGTCCAACTGCGAGCGGAGGAGACGATCCGGGAACAGCACACGAAGATCCAGGGGGCGATCGGCGCGGAACGCGCCCGGATGGCCCGGGAGCTGCACGACGTGGCGGCGCACCACCTCTCCGGCATGGTCGTCCAGGCGGCGGCGGTCGAGCGGTTGATCGACCGGGACCCGGCCGCCGCGAAGGCCGGGGTGGCCTGGATCCGGAGCCAGGGCAAGGAGACCCTGGACAACCTGCGACTGGTCGTCGGTGTGCTGCGCGGACGCCCGGGGCACGAGGGTGGCGACGGTGGCGCACCGGTGCCGGGCCTGGGCATGCTCGACGACCTGGTCCGCACCGTCGGCACCCTCGCCGGTCCGGTAGAGCTCGTCCGCGAGGGGCAGCAACGCGAGGTGGCGCCGATCGCCGACGTCGCGCTCTACCGGATCGCGCAGGAGTCGCTCAGCAACGCCCGTCAGCACGCCCCGGGCGCGGCGGCGCGGGTGGTGCTCCGCTTCCTGCCCCGCTCGGTGTCCCTGGAGGTGGTGAACGAACCCGCCGCCCGGCGTGCCGTGCCGGCGGCGCGGACCGGCGGTGTCGGCCTGGTCGGGATGCGCGAGCGCGCGCAGCTGATCGGAGCGACGTTCGCGGCCGGCGCGACCGCGGCCGGTGGTTGGTCGGTCACCGCGACGCTACCCACGAACGATCCCGTCGCGTCGCAGCCCAACGGAGAGGCCCCGGCATGATCAGAGTGATGCTCGTCGACGACCAGGCGGTCGTCCGCGCCGGCTTCCGCGTCATCCTCGAGGAGGCCGGCGACATCGGGGTCGTGGCGGAGGCGTCCAGCGGTACGGCCGCCGTCGAGCTGGCCCGTCGGCTGCAACCGGACGTGATCTGCATGGACGTCCGGATGCCGCACGGCGACGGGCTCACCGCGACCCGAGAGATCGTCGCCACGGCAACGCCACCGGCGGTGCTGGTGGTGACGACCTTCGACCTCGACGAGTACGTCTTCGGCGCGCTGGAGGCCGGCGCCAGCGGGTTCATCCTCAAGGACTGCGAGCCGGAGGACCTGATCGAGGCGGTCCGTCGCCTCGCCGACGGGTACGGCCTCGTCGACCAGGCCGTCACCCGCCGGGTGATCTCGGAGTTCGCCAGGCGTACCCCCGCGCCCCGCTCGGACGCCGCGGCGGCCCACCAGCTGACCGCACGGGAGACCGAGATCGTGGAGTTGCTCGCGCAGGGGCTGTCCAATGTCGAGATCGCCGACCGGCTCTTCATCGAGACCAGCACGGTGAAGTCGCACCTCGGGCGTGCCATGGGCAAGATCGGCGCACGGGACCGGTTGCAGACGGTCGTGTGGGCCTACCAGAACGGTGTGGTCCGTCACTGAGAGGCACGCCGCTTCAGTTGATCCATTCCTTGGCGAGCAGCTCGTAGGAGCTGACCCGGTCGGCGTGGGCGTGGGTGATCGTGGTGACGAGCAGCTCGTCGGCGGCGGTGACGTCCCGCAGGGTCCGCAGCCGCTCGGCGACCCCCTGGGGTGATCCGACGAACTGGGTGTCCACCCGGTCGGCGACGAGATCGCGGTCGTCGTCGGTCCACGGCAGCGCGGCGGCCTGCTCCGGGCTCGGGAACGGCATCGCGCCCTCGCCGCTGCGGATGCTGCGCACCCACGGCCCGTACGGTGCGGCCAGCCGGCGGGCCGCGTCGTCGGTCTCGGCCACGACCACGTCGGCGGAGACCACCACGTACGGCTCGGCGAGCGTGGCAGAGGGTTGGAACGCGGCCCGGTAGGCGGCGACCGCGTCGAGGATCGACGAGGGGCTGACGTGGTAGTTGGCGGCGAAGGGCAGGCCCAGCGCACCCGCGAGCTGGGCGCTCTCCCCGCCGCTGCTGCCCAGCAGCCACACCTGAAGGTCGCTGCCCTCCCCCGGTACGGCGTGCGCGTCCAGCCCGTCCGCGTCGCGGTAGTCGCCGCGCAGCA
The DNA here is from genome assembly GCF_040649655.1 of Micromonospora sp. NPDC048905. Taxonomy (NCBI): domain Bacteria; kingdom Bacillati; phylum Actinomycetota; class Actinomycetes; order Micromonosporales; family Micromonosporaceae; genus Micromonospora; species Micromonospora sp. NPDC048905. The sequence goes on from NZ_JBEZFV010000004.1 coordinate 211,563, forward strand.
GGGCCAGCACGTCGGCCACCTGCTCCGCGAAGGGTGGCGGCTGTGCGCCCGGCTGGTGCAGCAGGGCGGTGCTCAGAGCGAAGCGTGGTGAGGCGAGCACGCTGGCGTAGGAGAACGGTGGCGGAATGAGCAGCCCGTCGACCAGCCGGGCCGCCACCGGCGGCGGTGCGGGCGCGGCGCTCTCCCGGGCGGCCTCGATGCGCCGCTGACCGGAGCGGCCCAGCCCGAGGTCGATGCGGCCGGGGTACAGGGCGGCGAGGGTGCCGAACTCCTCGACCACCGACAGGGCGGTCCGGTGCCCGACCTGGACGGCACCGGAGCCGACGCGGAGCACGCTGGTGGCGGCGGCGACCTGCCCGATCAGCACGGCCGGCGCGGAGCTGGCGACACCTGCGGCGAGGTGGTGTTCGGCAAGCCAGTACCTGTGGTAACCGGACTGCTCGGCGCGGCGGGCCAGGTCGACGGTGTTGCGGAGGGCGTCGGTGACAGTGCCGCCGGCGGGCACCGGGGAGAGGTCGAGGATTGACAGTGGCGTGGACGGCATGGTGGTCCCCGTTTCTGGTCAGGCCGCCGCGGCGGCGGTCGCCGGCGGTGCGAAGGGGCGGCTGGGGATCTCCCGGCGCAGCACCGGGGCCACCTCGGCCTGGAAGAGTTCCAGGCTCTCCCGGTGCTGCTTGTCGGTCAGCCCGTCGTGGTCGGCCTGGAGGTGGATGACCTCGTGGCCGAACTGCTCGTGGTAGCGCAGCACCTTGTCCACCACCTGCTGCGGGCTGCCGACCAGGATCGAGCTGCGCGCGATGGCGTCCTCCAGGGTGTCGAAGACCGGCGGGATGCCGAGCCGCCGGAACGCGGCCAGCCGGGCGTCGAAGATCGGGCGGTACCGCTCGATGGCCTCCTGCGAGGTGCGGGCCACGTAGAAGCCGGCGGTGCCGGCACCGACGAGGGCGTCGGCCGGGTCGTGCCCGTAGTGGACCCACCGTTCCCGGTAGTGGCGGATGAGCTCGGCGTACGGCTCGATGGGGTTGGTGACGTTGGCGGAGAAGATCGGGTCGCCGTAGCGGGCGGCGAGGTCGACCGAGTCCCTGCTGGTGGCGCTGCCGTGCCAGATCCGGATGGGCTGTTGCAGAGGGCGCGGCCAGGTCTCGGCGTCGGTGAGCGACGGCCGGTACGTCCCGGACCAGGTGACCTTGTCCTCTCGCCAGAGCCGGCGGAACAGCTCGTAGCCCTCCCGGTTGCGGTCCCACTGGTCCTCGGCGGTGACGTGGAACAGTTGCGCCTGCGCCGCGCCGTTTCCCTTGCCGATGATCAGTTCGAGTCGGCCGTTGCTGAGGTGGTCCAGGGTGGCGTAGTCCTCGTAGGCGCGGACCGGGTCGAGCAGGCTGAGCGTGGTGACCGCGGTGAACAGACGGATGGTGGAGGTGCGGGCCGCGATGTGGCTCAGCACCACGGGCGGCGACGACGAGATGAACGGGCGCTCGTGGCGTTCACCGACGCCGTACCCGTCGAAGCCGAGTTCCTCGGCGAGGACTGCCGTGTCGACCACGTCCCGGAACCGGTCGGTGGTGCTCCTGCGCTGGCCGGTGACCGGGTCGGGCAGGTGGGTGATGAGCGTTATCAGCAGGAACTTCACGCCGGGACCGTCACTTTCGTGGGCAGGGTCAGGGTCGGGCGCAGCACCAGGGCGAAGCAGCGGGAGTACGGCAACACGTCGTACGGGGCGAACACCGGGATCGGCCGGTAGCCGGCCACCTCGTAGCGGCGTACCGCGTCGGGTTGGCGGTCACCGGTCTGGAGCACGATCCGCGCCGCGCCGAGCCGACCGGCGGCCTCCCGGAGCGCGTCGAGAAGTGCCTGAGCGACGCCGCGCCCCCGATGGGCGGGCAGCACGTACATCCGTTTGAGCTCCAGGTCGGCGCCGCGCCAGCGCAGCGCGGCGTGCCCGACCGCTGTGGCGTCGGCGGTGTAGGCCACACCGGTCCAGGCGACCGAGGTCGGGGCGATCACCTGCGCGTCCGGCAGATGGATCGGGTCGGCGAGGCGGTCCGCGTACCGCTGGCGCATCTCCGCCGTCATGGCCGCGCGCAGCGCGACGGCGTCCGGATCGTTCCACCGTCGCTGACACACGAGGGCCGGCGGGGTCACACCGCACCGACCGGGCGGGCGGGGCCGAGGCCGAGGTGGTCGCGCAGGGTGGTGCCGGTGTACTCGCCGCGGAAGACGCCGCGCTCCTGCAACAGCGGCACGACCTGGTCGACGAACTCGTCGAGCCCGCCGGGGGTCAGGTGCGGCACCAGGATGAAGCCGTCGGCGGCGTCCGACTGCACGAAGTGGTTCATCCTGTCGGCGACCTGCCGTGCCGTGCCGACGAACGACTGCCGGCCGGTCACCTCGATGATCAGGTCGCGGATGCCGAGCCCCTTCTCCTCGGCCAGCGCCCGCCACCGCCGCGCGGTGTCGACCGGATCGGGATACATGCCGGCGCGACCCCGGCTGATCGCGTCACCGGAGACGTCCGGGTCCTCGGCGGGCAGTGGACCCTCCGGGTCGTACCCGGACAGGTCCCGGTTCCACAGTTGTTCCAACAACAGGATGGCGGTCTGCGGGCTGACCTGCTGGCGGCGGATGTGGTGGGCGCGTTCCTGCGCCTCGGCGTCGGTGTCGCCGAGCACGAAGGTGACACCGGGGATGACAAGCAGGTCGTCGGGTTGGCGGTCGTACCGGGCCAGCCGGGACTTCACGTCCCGGTAGAAGTCCTGGCCGTCCTCCAGGGTGCCGTGTCGGGAGAAGATCGCGTCGGCGCTGGACGCCGCGAACTCGCGCCCGTCCGGAGAGTCGCCGGCCTGCAGGATCACCGGGTGCACCTGCGGGCTGCGGGGCACCGTGAAGTGCCCCGCGATGTCGAACTGGTCGCCGTGGTGGGCGAACCCGCCGGGGGCGGCCTCGGTGAGGTACCGGCCGGCGTCGCGGTCGCCCACGATCGCGTCCGCCGGCCACGACTCCCACAACTCGCGCGCCGTACGCACGAACTCGGCGGCCCGCTCGTAACGCAGCGAGCGGTCCAGGTAGCCGCCCCGGCGGAAGTTCTCCCCGGTGAACGCGTCGGAGGTGGTGACGACGTTCCAGGCCGCTCGCCCGCCGGAGAGGTGGTCGAGGCTGGCCAACTGCCGGGCCAGCTCGTACGGCTCGCGGAAGGTGGCGTTGAGCGTGCCGGCGAGACCCAGGTGCGTGGTGACCGCCGCGAGGGCGGCGAGCACGGTCAGGGTGTCCGGACGACCGACGACGTCCAGGTCGTGGACGCGGCCCCGCTGCTCGCGCAGGCGCAGCCCCTCGGCGAGGAAGAGGAAGTCGAACTTGCCCCGTTCCGCGGTACGGGCCAGGTGGACGAAGGAGGAGAAGTCGATCTGGCTGCCGGACGCCGGGTCGCTCCACACGGTGGTGTTGTTCACGCCGGGAAAGTGCGCGGCCAGGATGATCTGCTTGGGCATGACGGGTCTCCAGTGCTCAGGCGGTCGCCGTGGCGGCGTACCGGCTGGCCGGTCGGGGCAGGCCGAGCAGGTCACGCAGCGTCCCGGCCGGATAGTCGACGCGGAACAGACCGCGATCCCGCAGCGCGGGCACCACCGCCCGGGTGATCGCGGTCAGGTCGTCGGGAATCACGGCCGGTCGCAGCCGGAAACCGTCCACGCCGGCGCGGTGCCACTCGGTGAGCAGTTCGGCCAACTGCCCCGGGGTGCCGGCGAAAATGGCCGCGTCGGACGTGAACGCCTCGCCGTTCAGCTCGTCGAGACGGGCGCTACGGCGTCGGGCCGATGTCGACGACTCGTCGAGCAGGACGACCACGTCGGCGAGGACGCGCAGTCGCCCGTCGGTCCGGCCGACGGTCGCCTCGGCCGCCCGTACCTCCGCCACGATCGCCGCGGCGTGCCCGGCATCGGTCGGGGTGACGAAGACGACGTCGGCGTGGCGGGCGGCGAACGCGTACGTCACCGCCGAGTGGGCCAGCGCGGCGACGACCGGTTGCCCCTGCGGTGAGCGGGGCACGATGGAGGGACCCCGGACCGAGAACCACCGGCCGGTGAAATCGATGTAGTGCAGCCGCTCCCGGTCGACGAAACGGCCGGTCGGCACATCCCGGATCACGGCGTCGTCCTGCCAGCTGTCCCAGAGCCGGCGGACCACCTCCACCGCGTCGCCGGCCTCGGCGAGGAGGTCGTCGACGAACCGGACCGCCTCCGGTTCGTCGAGCCGGGCCGGGTCCAGCGGCGGGACGTCGCGGCGGCCGAAGTGCCCGGCCTCGGCCCTGCGGGCGGAGACGCGGGGCCGCCAACCGGCCCGACCGCCGCTGACGTGGTCGAGCGTGGCTATCGCCGTGGAGAGGTGGAACGGCTCGCTGTGGGTGGTGCTGGTGGTCGGGATCAGCCCGATGTGCCGGGTCAGCGGGGCGAGCCGGGCGGCGATCTGCACCGCGTCGAGCCGTCCCCGGAGCTGGTCGGTGCGGTCGTCGGGGCCGTCCGGCCGGGACGTCTGGAGGTCGAGGCTGTCCTCGATGGTGAGCAGGTCCAGTGCGCCGTGTTCGGCCTCGCCGGCGAGGGCGTTCCAGTAGCGGGCGGTCAGCGGCGCGGTCGCGTCGGCGCGCGAGAGCCGCCATGCGGCGGGGTGCCAGCCGAGACCGTCGAGCGCCACGGCCAGGTGCAGGCTCTGGTCGGTCATGGTGTTCCTCCTACGGTCGGCCGGCGGTGACCAGCGTGGGCAGCGCGTCCAGCAGGGACCGGGTGTAGTCGTGTCGGGGGTAGCTGAAGACGTCGCCGACCGGGCCCTGCTCGACCACCGCGCCGTCGTGCAGGACCAGCACCCGGTCGCTGAGGTGGTGCACCACACCCAGGTCGTGGGAGATGAACAGCAGGGCGGTGCCGTCGGTGGCCCGCAGGTCGGCCAGCAGGTCGAGGACCTGGGCCTGCACGGAGACGTCGAGGGCGGAGACCGGCTCGTCGCAGACGATCAAGCTGGGTCGGGGAGCGATCGCGCGGGCGATGGCGACCCGCTGCCGTTGGCCGCCGGAGAGTTGCCGGGGATGCCTGTCGACCAGGTCCGCGCCGAGACCGACCCGGCGCAGCAGGTCGACGACGCGGTCGCGCCGGTCCGCGCGGCTGACGTCGTTGCCGAGGTTCTCCGCGACGACCCGCCCGACGGTGTAGCGGGGGTCGAAGGAACTCAGCGGGTCCTGGGAGATCATCTGCAACCGGCGCCGCAGTGGGCGGCGGGTCCGCTCCCGTACGCCGGCCCACGCGGTGCCCTCGAACGTGACGGCGCCCGCGTCGGCGTCGAGCAGGCCGGCGACGATCCGAGCGACGGTGCTCTTGCCGGAGCCGGACTCCCCCACCAGGCCGAGGGTCTCGCCCCGGGCGATGGTGAAGGAGACGTCCCGCACGACCGTCTGCTCGCCGTACGTCTTGGTCAGCCCGGCCGCGTCGAGCACGGTGTCGTCAGCGCGGACCTCGGCACGGGCGGGCAGCGCGGCCCGTGCGGCCCCGGACCGGGGCACCCCGAGCCGGCGTCCCCGCGACGTCGCCGAGGGCACCGTGTCCAGCAACTGCCGGGTGTACGGATGCGTGGGTGCCCGCAGCAGCGTGCCGGTGGGACCCTGCTCGACGATCCGACCGTCGCGCAGCACCAGGACCCGGTCGGCGATCTGGGCGACGACCGCAAGATCGTGGCTGATCAGCAGCAGGCTCACCCCGGCGGCGCGTCGCTCGGCGAGCAGCCGCAGGATCTGCGCCTGCACGGTGACGTCCAGCGCGGTGGTCGGCTCGTCGGCGATCAGCAGGGCTGGTTCCCCAGCGATCGCCGAGGCGATCAGGGCTCGCTGGCGCAGCCCTCCGGAGAGCTGGTGCGGGTACTGCCGGGCGCGGCGCTCCGGCTCCGGAAGGTGCACCTCGTCGAGCAGATGGGTGACCCGGCCGGCCCGTTCCCGGCGGCCGACGATCTCGTGGGTGGCGAGCACCTCGCCGATCTCGGCACCCACCGTCCGCAGTGGGTCGAGGGAGACCAGCGCGTCCTGCAGGACCAGCCCGGCGAGCCGGCCACGGACCCGCCGCCAGTCCCGCGGTCGATGGCCCCGCACGTCCTGGTCGGCCAGTTCCAGCCGAGCGGCGCGGACGCGCGCGCCCGGCCCGGCGAGCCCGACCAGGGTACGAGCGGTGACGCTCTTGCCGGAGCCGGACTCCCCGACGACTGCCACACACTCGCCGCGCTCGACGGTGAAGCTGATCCCCCGCACCGCGGCCACCGGGCCGGTCGGGGTGTCGAAGTCGACGTGCAGGTCCTCGACCGTGACCAGGGGGGCCATCAGCGCCGCCGCCCGTCGAAGCGTGCCTGCCAGTGCCGGCCGACGACGGTCAGCGACACCACGGTTGCGGTGACCGCAAGGCCGGGCAGGATGGTGATCCACCAGGCCACCTGGAGGTAGTTGCGGCCCTCGGAGAGCATCGCGCCCCACTCCGGCGACGGCGGCTGTGGGCCCATGCCGAGGAAGCTGAGCCCGGCGGCGGCCAGGATCGCCTCGCCGAGCCCGATCACCGCGAGCACCGGCACCGGACCGACCACGTTGGGCAGCACGTGCCGCAGCACCAGCCGGGACCGGGACTGACCGAAGGTGACGGCCTGTTCGACGAAGCCTGCGCGGCGGACGACAAGTGTCTGACCACGGACCACGCGGGCGTGGTGCGGCAGGGTGGCGATGCCGATGGCGACGATCAGGCTGGCGGTGCCGGGGCCGGCGATGGCGATGAACAGCAGGGCCAGCAGCAGCATGGGGAATGCCGACAACGCGTCGAACGTGCGGCTGAGCGCCTCGTCGGCGGCCCGGTGCGTGAGACCGGCGAGCAGGCCGAGCAGCACCCCGCCGGTAACGGCGAGCGCGGTGGCGGCGACACCGATGGTGAGCGAGTGGCCGGCGCCGTGCACCACCCGCGCCCAGACGTCGCGGCCGAGGTGGTCGGTGCCGAGCCAGTGCGCCGCGTCGGGCGGGCTGAGCACGCCGAGCGGGTCGGCGGCGAGCGGGTCGCCGGGGGCGAGCGCCGCCGGCCAGGCCGCGGCGACCACCAGCAGGATCAGGTACGCCCCGGCGACGAGCAGGCCGGGTCGCAGCCGGGGCCGTCGGCGTACGGCCGGTTCGGCCGGATCGGCGACTGCCTGCGCCAAGGCGTCGGTGAGCGGTGGGCCCAGGGTGACGGTCATCGGTCAACTCCTTCGCAGTCGCGGGTCGACCAGCAGGTAGGCCAGGTCGGCGGCGGTGTTGACCACCACGTAGACGGCGGCCGAGAGGGTGACGACGGCCAGCACCACAGGCATGTCCCCGCTGGTGACCGCGCTGAGGGTGACCTGGCCGAGACCGGGCCGACCGAAGACCTGTTCGACGATCACGGCACCGCCGAGCAGGATGCCGAAGAGCCAACCGGCCAGGGTCACGGCCGGCAGGAGCGCGTGCCGCAACGCGTGGCGCAGCAGCACCGTGCGTTCCCGTACGCCCCGGGACCGGGCGGTGAGCACGAACGGCTCGTCGAGAGCCCTGTCGATGCCGTCGCGCAGCACCTGCGCCAGCAGCCCGGCGATGGGCAGCGCGAGGGTGACGGCGGGCAGCACCAACGCGGCGATCCCCCGATCACCGGAGACCGGGAAGAGCCCGAACCGGAACGACAGCACACTGAGCAGCAGGAGCCCGATCAGGAACGGCGGGGTGGACACCAGCAGCAGTTCGGTGCCGGAACTGACCCGACGCAGCCACGGTCGCCGGTCCCCGGCGGTGGCCACCGCGATGAGCAGGGCGAGCAGCACCCCGAGCCCGGCGGCGGAGACCGCGAGGGTGAGGGTGGGGGCGAGTTGTTCGCCGATCACCTCGGCGACGGGGCGCTGCAACAGGTACGAGCGACCGAGGTCGCCGCCGCCGAGCCGCCGGAGGTAGTCGAGGTACTGCACGACGGGCGGGCGCTGCAGGCCCCACTCGGTGATGATCTGGGCGCGGATCTGCGGGGTGTCGGCGCCGTCGCCGACGATGTTGTCCACGGTGTCGCCGGGGGCGGCCAGCAGCGCCAGGTAGGCGGCGGTGGCCGCGACCCAGAGGACGACCAGGCCGGCACCGAGCCGGCGGGCCACGGCACGTACGGGTGGGCGGCTCATGTCACTTGCCGATCCACAGGTCGTAGGCGCTGGCGGGAACCCCGGCGGTGGGCTCGAAGCGCACCCCGCCGACGCCGGTGCTGGCGGCGATCTGGTCGGCCGGGGCGTACAGCGGCAGCGCCAGGGCCTGCTCGGCGACGACCTGCTGTTGCACGTCGGCGTAGATGCCGGCGCGCTTCGTCGGGTCGGCGGTGGCCTGACCGGTCTCCAGGAGTTGGTCGATGCGCGGGTCGTTGACCTGGGTGCGGTTGATGCCGCCCTTCGAGTGCAGCAGCAGGTTGAGTGCGGCACCGGCGTCGGTGTCGGCCCGCGAGTTGTCGAAGACCTCGTACTCGTTGCGCTGGAACGAGTCCGTGGCGGTGCCCTGGTCGACAAGCGACACCTTGAGGTCGATGCCGGCGCTCTGCTTGACGGCGGCCTGGACGGCCTGGGCCAGGACGTCACGGCGGTCCCGGACGAAGGGTGCGGACTGCACGAGCCGTACGGTGAGCCGTTTGCCGGCCTTCACCCGGTAGCCGTCGGCGTCTCGGGCCGTCCAGCCGGCCTGGTCGAGCAGGGTGTTCGCCTTGGCGGTGTCGCCGCTGTAGCCGCCTTCGAGGCGCTTGTCGTACAGCGGGCTGGACGGGCTGATCACGCTCCAGGCGCGGGTGACGGTGTCGCGGTAGACCGACGTCAACACGGTGTTCACGTCGACGGCCTCCCGGAACGCCTGCCGGACCCGCAGGTCGTCGAAGGGCGCGTGGGAGGTGTTGAAGTAGTAGGAGTAGGCGGACCCGGAGTTGAGTTCGCGGTTCAGGCGCAGTGTCCGGTTGCCGGTGACCAGCGGCTGGTCGGTGGCCGGCACCCCCTCGATGATCTGCACCTGGTTGGACGTGAGGGCGCCGACGCGTACCGCCGACTCCTTGAGGAAGCGGTAGGTGATCCCGTCGAGGTAGGCCGGCCCGGTGTGCGTCGCGGTGGGCGGTGCCCAGTCGTAGCCGGCGTTGCGCCGATAGCGCAGCTCCTGACCGGGGACGTAGCGGTCCAGCACGAACGGCCCGGTGCCGACCACGTCGGTGCCACCGGCCTTGAGGTTCTTCGCCTGCCGCAGCGACGTCGGGGAGACCTGCGCGCCCTGCGGGGAGGCGAGGAAGTCGAGGATGAGCACGTCCGGCGCGCTGAGGACGAGCCGTACGGTGCGTGGGTCGACGCTCTCGACGGCCTTGAGGTTGCGTAGTTGGACGGCGGCGACGCCCGGGGCGTACCCGGGCTCCCGGAGTTTGTCGAAGTTGGCTTTGACGGCCGCCGAGTCGAAGGGCGTGCCGTCGGAGAAGGTGACCCGGTCGCGCAGCGTCAGGGTGTAGGACAGCCCGTCCGGCGTGACCGTCCAGCCGGTGGCCAGCCAGGGCACGAGTTTGCCCTGCTGGTCGTAGGTGAGGAGCGACTCGAAGGTGTTCCAGACCAGCAGGCGGGCCTTGGCCTGGGCGTACTGGTGCGGGTTGAGGGTGACCGGCTCGGTCTCCACGGCCCAGGTGAGGGTGCCGCCGGAGCGGGGCTGGCCGGCCGCCTCGGCGGCCGGGGTGGTGGCCGTGGAGCAGCCGGCGACGACGACGAGCAGTGCGGCGAGCGCGGCGGCGGCCAGGGTACGCAGACGGTACGCGGGCATGCGGAGATCTCCTGTCCAGGCAGGCGGAAGCGGGGTGCCGACAACGGACCCGACGCGTGGGCGTGGGCCGGTGGCGGTGTCGGTGCGGTGGTGGCGCGGCGGTGCGCCAGACCCCGGCGGGCCGGTGTGGCGGGCCGGGTCACGGGCGAGGGTGCCGGGTCAGGCCAGACAGGAACTCGACCACACGCGACCGAAGTCGATGTGGCCGCGGATCGTCAGCCGCAGCTCGCTGGACATGAGTTGAGTCCACCTTCAGGGCAGTGCTGGTGTCAACGAATCCGTCGCCGGATGTCGGCTATCGCACGGGTGGACGTCGATCCGTTGACGTATACCCTACTAAGACTATAGGGTTTGCAGGGATTGCCTGATCGGAGAATCAGCGGAACCACCTCGGCTCAGTCCAGGTCGAGCAGGACCTTCCCGGCCACCCGGCGCTCTCGCAGCGCATCGGCCGCCTCGTCGAGGCGCTGCCACGAGCCACGCCAACCGATCGGCGCGCGCAGAGCTCCACGCGCCACCAGGTCCGCGAGCAGACCGAGATCCGACCCCGGGGCGGTGGCGTCGCCGAAGGACCGCAGGGTCCGTGCCGCACCCGGCGTGAAGGTGGAGTTCACCGGAAGGACGGCCGACTCGCCGGAGGCCCAGCCGATGCTGTGCAGCACCCCACCCGGGGCCAGCAGGCCCCAGGCGGCCACCAGGTGGGCGCCACCGACCGTCTCCAGCACCACGTCGACCGGGTCGGTGATCGCGTCGAGACCAACCACTACCTCGTCGGCGCCGAGGTCCGTCAGCCCCGCGCCGCGAGCCGGCGAGCCGACCACCGCGACCACGTACGCGCCACCGAGCCTGGCGAGTTGGACGGCGACCCGGCCCACTCCCCCGGACGCACCCGTGATCAGCACCCGACGGCCGAGAAGCGGCCCCGACGTCCGCAGGGTGCGCAGGGCGGTGAGGCCGACGGTGGGCAGCACGGCCAGCTCGGCCAGGTCGACGGCGGCGGACACCACCGCCACACTGTCCACGTCGAACACCGCCAGGCGGGCCCAGGCCCCCGGCCCGAAGGCGACCACCCGGTCACCCTCGCGGGGGCCGGACCCGTCGATGGCGCCGCGCACCACGTGACCCGCGGCGTCATGCCCGAGCACGGCGCCGGCCGGCCAGACGTCGAGGTGACGGATCTCGCCGGCGTTGACGCCGACGTGTCGCACCTCGACGAGAAGCTGCCCCGGTCCCGGAGTGGGATCGGGCACGCCCGTCACTCGGAACCCGGCGTGGGTGTCCGGAGCGGCGACGATCGCTTGCACGGCATCCTCCTGCGTACGGTTGGGGCGGGCGGGCACCCGGTCAGGCGGCTGGACGGCGGGACAGTCCGGGCTGGTCGCCGGCGAGACCGGCGTAGCGCCCCCGGTGGTAGAGCAGCGGCGAGCCGACGTCGGTGTGCCGAAGCACCTCCGGTTCGGCCAGCACGACGGCGTGATCCCCGACGGTCACCCGGTCGACGACCCGGCAGAGCAACCAGGCCAGGGTGTCGTCCAGGATCGGCACCTCCTCCGGACCGGTCCGCCAGCGGGTGGGTGCGGCGAACCGGTCGATGCCGCTCGTCGCGAAGGTCCGGGCCAGTTGTTGCTGGTGGTGGGCGAGCAGATGCACGGCCACGTGCCGGGCACGGGCCACCGCGGGCCAGCTCGACGACCCGAGGTTCAGGCAGAACGAGACGATCGGCGGCGCCAGCGACACCGAGGTGAACGACGTGGCGGTGAAGCCGACCGCGGGCGAGCCGGGAGCGGTGACCACCGTGACGGTACTGGCCTGGTGACGCAGCAAGGTCCGCAGCGCGTCGCTGTCGGCGTCGATCGGGGCGTCGGTGGACTGGGTCATGACGATCCTCCCGCAGGGGTGGGTGCGCAGGGGCTACGAACGGTCGGCCGAATCGACAGCCAGCCGCTCGTACGGGGTCTTCTCGCCGGCCTCGACCGCGATCGGCAGCCGGTTCTCCGCCGGGGGCAGCGGGCAGGTCGCGAAGTCGGTGTACGCGCACGGCAGGTTGGTGGCCCGGTTGAAGTCGAGCGTCACCAGACCCTGCTCGTCGGGTGCGGCGACGGCCAGGGACCGGTTGGCCGGATAGGTCGTGACGCCGGAGGTGGCGTCGGTGAACAGCACCGACAGGCTCCCGGGGGCGGCGCCGTTGAACGCGGTCAGGCGCAGCGGCACCCCGTCGACGGCGAACTCGATCTGACCGGGAGCGTCGTAGACGTGCGTGAGCCCCTCCACTGCCGCGCCGACAGTGGTGGGCCGAGGGCTGTCAAAGGGTACGAAGCGCCCGCTCAGGACCCACCGGTGATCGGGCGGATAGGTGGCGGTGCCCCGGTAGGCGACACGGAGAGGGTGATCCGGGCGCCGGGGACGGAGGATGTCGCGCCCACCCCGGCGGGCCACCTCCAGCACCCCACCCTCGAGGCCCACGGTGATGCCGCCACGCTCGGCGATCGGCCCGAACTCATGCCGATCCTGAACCTGGCGGCCGTCGACGACGAGTCGCTCGCCCGCACCGAGAGCCACCACGGGTCCCTCCTCGCCGGTGTGCCACTCCCCCGGCACGTCGGGGAACCGCTGCGGCCCCGGGGTCAGCCAGTGCAGATCGGTGACGGCAAGGAAGCCGTGGGGGTCGGCCCGAGCCTCCTCGTGGAGTCGATGCCACTCCCGCCAGGCCGCCTCGAAGTCGAGCCGGGGGTCCAAGGTCGTCGCTGATACGCCGTCGATGCTCATGGCAGGGTCCTCCTCGACGAGATGCACCGCCACGCGGGCGGGATGCGGGGTGCCGGGCGCGACAGTGCGCCGCGAACGAGAAAAGGGGCCGGCGAGGGCTGGGCAGCCGGTCAGGCCGGAATGGGCGCGCCGGGACAGAGCTGCGCGGCGACCCGCATCAGGTCGACGACCCGGCGGGAGGTGAACAACCGAAGCAGCGGCATGCCATCGAGTTTCCTACCAATGAAGTAGGAATTCAAGACCCCGGATCGAGTGAGGCACCGCGGCTCACCCCGTCCAGCGTCGACAGTGGACGGCAGCGGAGTACGATCCCGCTGCGCACCGCAGTGGTGATCTCCCGCCGACGACCCCTCGATAGGAGCCTGGCATGGCCGGTCCGGATGCCGAACTCGCCGCGAAACTCCAGCCCGACGTGCCGCACGCGGCTCGGATCTGGAACTACTGGATGGGCGGCAAGGACAACTTCCAGTCCGACCGGGCGGCCGGCGACGCGGTCGCCGAGGTCTACCCGGAGATCGTCCTCATGGCGCAGCAGTCGCGCGTGTTCCTGGTGCGGACCGTGCGTCACCTCGCGGCCGAGGCGGGCATCCGGCAGTTCCTGGACATCGGTACCGGCCTGCCCACCATGCAGAACACGCACGCGGTCGCGCAGAGCGTCGCGCCCGAGTCGCGGATCGTCTACGTCGACAACGACCCGATGGTGCTGGTGCACGCTCGGGCACTGCTGGCCAGCACGACCTCGGAGGGTGTCACCACCTACGTCCCGGCCGACTACCACGACCCGGAGAAGATCCTCGCCGAGGCGGCGCAGACGCTCGACTTCGACAAGCCCATCGCCGTCATGTACATGGGTGTGCTCGGCTACGAGCCGGACCTGGACGTGGTGCGTTCCATCGTCGGCCGGACGATGGACGCGATGCCCTCCGGGTCGCACCTGGTGCTCTGGGACGGCACGAACACCAGCCCGGCGGTGGTCTCCGGCGCGGAGCGGCTGGCGCAGAGCGGCGGGGTCCCGTACATCCTGCGCAGCCCGGAAGATCTCGCCACTTGCTTCGACGGGCTGACGATGGTGGAGCCCGGCCTGGTGCCGATCCCCCTCTGGCGACCGGAAGATTCCGACGCTGTCGGGATCGACGCCTACGGCGCGGTGGCACGCAAGCCCTGACCGACCTGACGTCCGTCCCGCCGCCGCCGTGGTGACCGCGACAGCGGGACGGACGTCGCTCACCCGTTACACGTCAGCGTCAACCCGTCGGGCACGGCGCTTGTCGACACGAGCAGGCCGAACCTCGCCACACCACCCGGCGCCAGCGTCCCGTTGTACGTGGCGTTGCGGACCGTCTGGTCGACGCCGACTGTCTCCAGCACCCCACCCCAGACGTTCTCGACCCGCTCGTCTCCGGACCACCGCCAGGAGACGCGCCACCGGTCCAGCGGCTGGCTTCCGATGTTCTGCACGGTGGCCGTGACGACGAAACCGCTGCCCCACCGGGCGTCGATCGAGGCCGTCGCACGGCACGAGGTCAGCGCCGCGGTCCGGGCCGATCCGAAGATGAACGGATCCCGCTTGCCGTCGGGGGCGGTGAACCGGTACCAGTACTCGGTGTTGGGCGTCAGCCCGTCGACTGTCACCGCGCCGGTCCGCTCCGGCCCGGAGACGGCCGTCGCCACCGGCGCCCTCCACTGCTGGGCGTCCTCGCGGCTGGCGAAGAGGCTGAGGGTCAGCGGCGGGTCGTAGCCGCAGGGCGGGCGGAAGAAGATCGAGTACGAGATGGTCACGCTCGTGGTGGTGACAGCGGTGACGCCGGCGCCGATCGGCAGGGCCGGCGGGCAGGCGAACGTGGGAGTGGGTATCGGCGTGGGCGTGGGTGCCGCAGTGGGCGTGGGCGTGGCTATCGGAGTGGGCGTGGGCGCCGCCGTGGGTGCCGACGTGGCCGACGGTGTCGGTTCTGGTGCCGCCTCCGCGACGGCGGTCCCGGCCCAGGCGGCCAGCGCCATGGTCGTGACGGCGAGGAACGTGCGAAGCATCGGTGCCTCCGTGGTCTAGCAGGCACCGAGGACCGAGGTGGTGGCCGGTGCCGCGCTCGGGTGTCCGACCGCCGACGAGGGCTGCCCGGCACGGGTGACCCAGCCACCTCGTGCGCCCTGCGGGCCGGAGAAGATGCGGTGCGCGCCGGCTCCCGAGCACGACCGAACCCCAGCATGGCAGTCGGCGAGCATCGATACAACCCGATCCCGATCTCGTCGAGCATCGTCCGCTTTCTCGTCGCCGTAGGGACACCCGCCGGGTGCCCGAACCCCGAATGATCCATTGCGGTCTATTCCTTCGGACACGGGAGCACACCATGCTCGACGCAAGCAGCACAACCCGGCGACCCCGGGTGGTGCGGGCACTGATCGCGGCCGGCGCTGCGGCAGCGCTGGCCGCTGCCGCGCTGGCCGCACCGACCCCCGCCGTCGCCGCCGTCAGCCGAGCCGAGTTGGCCCTCCGCTGGGCGCCCATCCACTACCAGGACGTCGATGCCACCGGCAGCCACGCCCTGAGTGGCCAGTCGGACTACCTGACCTCTGTCGACTTCGACGGCGACCTGGCCGGACGCAACAACTGGGACCGGGCTGGCCAGGCCGGCACCGCACATGCCGCGCACGTGTACTACTCCGTCGTGGAGACGAGCACCCACTGGTACATCACGTACTTCTTCTTCCACCCCCGCGACTGGACCGACCATCCGTTCTTCGAGACCGAGCACGAGAACGACGGTGAGGGCGCGCTGTTCGCGATCGAGCGCGACGGTTCCACGTACGGCGTTCTCCGCTCGGCCGTCACGGTCGCGCACAGTGACTTCTTCTCCTACACGCCGACCGGCAGCACCTGGACCAACGGCGGGGAGAGCATCGACGGCACCCTGCGGTTCCAGGCGTCGCCGCACGACACGTTCCAGCACCCGGTGACGGCGCAGGAGGCGCAGGGCCACGGACTCAAGGCGCACCCGCAGTACGACATCAACGGCGACGGCCTGGTCTACTACCCGTCGACCGTCGCCGAGACGCCGAGCAGCAGCAACGACCGCGACGTGCGCTATCGGCTGATCGACATCTTCGCCGCCGGCGGCCTGTGGGCGCAGCGGTCCAACGCGAGCCTGTTCGCCAGCCTGGGCACGTTCGCCGGTGACACGTCCGGCGACTGCGGCGTCGGCACCTGGAGCTGTTCGACCAACTCGGCAAACGCGCCCTGGGGCTGGGACGACGGCAACGACGCCCCCGCGCGTGGCGAGATCGCCAGCGACCCGGCGAAACTGTCGGCCGCGTACTTCACGGTGCCGGCTGGCCAGGCTCGCACCTACAGCTACAACCCGTACGCCGGCGCGGCGGCGGCCCTCGCCGAGGCGGCGAGGACGGTGCCACCGACCGTCGACTGATCTTCTCGTCTCCCCGGGGTCGGGCCGTCCTGGCCCGTCACCGGGGAGACGAACCGACCCGCACCCGGTCGCTCCCGTCGTCGGAGAGGAAGGACGCCAGCGCCTGTCCCTGCTCGGTCACCGCGACCCGATCCGCTCGGGAAAGGCCGCGTAGTGGACTGACGGTCACCGTGCCCGAATCGACGGTCCAGGTCGCCGCGACCCGTCCGTCGACGAGCACCACACGTTCGCCGGCTACCGAGAGGCCACGGTGGGCGTCGTCGATGATGCGGCTGCGGTCGTCGTAGCCGAGGATCGCGTTGTCGAACGCCGGCAGGAACCGTACCGGGGCGGCTGTCTCCGGGTCGGGGCGCGGCGCGTCGGGAAGGTCGATCAGCTTGCGGCCACGGTCGTCGCGGAAGGTCACCAGCTCGTCCCGCATCGCGGCAACCGTCGCCGGCAGCCCGGCGAGGCCGCACCAGGCCCGCAGGTCGGCCGTGGCCGCCGGGCCGAACGCGGCCAGATAGCGGCGTACGAGCAGTTGGCCGACCGGATCGGTGCCCTCCGCCGCCGGCGGCGCGATCTCCCGGCCGAGCCACGCGGAGAGCAGGACGTGGCGCGCGCCCGCCTTCGACCGCCACACCCCGCGCGGCGGCAGTTGTGTCATCGGAAGCAGCGCGATCGCCATCTCACCCAGTGCCCGCATCCCCGCCGTCGGCCAGCGCTCGCCGAGCGCACGCCCGATCTCGGGCATCGAGCGGGGCTCGCCGTCGGCCACCAACGCCCGCGCGGCAGCGGCGAGTTCGTCGAGGTCCACCCCGTCGAGCTCGGCACGGTAGACCCCGAGCACGCGCTGGCGCAGCATGGCGTCGTGCCGGGGACGCCAGGCCACGGCGTCGTCGGCGACGACCAGGTGGACCGTGCGACGCATGAGGTGGGTACGCACCACGTGTCGCTCGATCAGCAGGGTGGAGAGAACCGTCGGGTCGAACGCGCGCAGCCGCGACCACAGCCCGACGAACGGCTCCTGCGGCTCCTGCGCCTGGAGGCCACCGAGGTGGGCGACGGCGTCGAGCGCCGGCAGGTCGCTGCGGTCGAGCAGCAACTGCCGGGCGAGCGTCGCGCGGTTGAGCGCCCGGGTGTCGAGAACGGTCATCGGATCCCTTCGGTCGACCTCATTGTCCGACCGAGGGTGACAGTTTCGGGCGAGGGCGGATCACCCGCTCCGGGCAGGACGCGAATGCGCCCCGTCCGGCGGTACCGGTGGGAAGCGGGCCAGGCCTCGTCACGGTGGGGGGCCAGGCCTGGTCACGGTCGGGGCGGACCGGTGTCTGGGCGCGGAAGGGCTGGCCGGGGCCTCGGGACGGCACGGCGTGATCTGGCGATGTAGGACTAGATCGTTGCCCGGGGAAGTAGGCGGATCTGGCTTCCAACGCGGCGGATTCCGTTTCGGCATATGTGTGGGTGCCGGTGTTCACTCGCGTCGGTGGTAGTGGTTGCGGCGGGGGATCTGGTTGGGGTCGAGCCAGGCGGGTGGAATGAATTCGGGGTGACCGTCGCCGCCGAGTTGCACGGCCCAGTTGCTGTGGTGCAGGTGTCGGTGGTGGTGGCCGCAGAGCAGGACGGCGTTGGTGAGGTTGGTGGCGCCGCCGTCGGCCCAGTGGTGGATGTGGTGGGCGTCGCACCACCGGGGTGGGCGGTCGCAGCCGGGGAAGGCGCAGCCGCGGTCGCGCAGGACGAGGGCGCGGCGCAGCGCGCCGGTGACGAGTCGCCGTTGTCGGCCCAGGTCGAGCGGTTGACCGGTGCTGTCGAGGACGGCCGGGAGGATCGCCGCGTCGCAGGCGAGCCGGCGGATCGTCTCGGGCGTGAGCTGGAGGCCGGTGTCGAGGGTGCCGGCACCGAGGTGCCCCGCGAGGGCGTCGAAGCTGGTGGTGACGACGAGTTGCGCGGGGTCGCCGCCGTGCTCGGGTAGGTCGCTGGTGCGCAGGGTGAGGCGGCAGAGTTCGGCGAGGGCGTCGTGGCGGCGTTGCCCGGGGGCGCGGTGGTCGTCGGGGCCAGACGGTGCGGTCAGTGGGTCGATCGCGGCGCGAAGCAGGCCGGCGGTTTCGCTGTCGAGGACGCCGGTGAGGCGCAGGCGGCCGTCGGTCAGTGTGGAGAGGGTGAGGTGGCGGTCGCGGGCGGCGCGGCAGGCGTCGGCTTCGAGGGCGGCTCGGGCAGCGGCGTCGGCGATGTCGGGGGCGACGTGCTCGAGGATGCGGGTGCCGAGTGTGCGCAGCAGGGTGGGGTCGAACTGGCCAGCCCAGTCGACCAGAACGCCGACGGCCTTGTCGGCTGCCTGCGCACCGGCCGCGGTGTGCACGGTGGCGACGGTGTCGGCGATGACCCGGGCCTGTTCGACGGTGATGTCCCCGTGGGCCAGCGCGGCGCGTATCCCGGGGTTGGCGGTGTCCAGGGCGGCGGCGAGGTCGACGAGGCGGCGGGCGGCGGGGACGGTGAGGTGAAGTCGCTCGCGCAGCCACACCGCGGTGCTGGAAGCGCCCCGCGCGTGGGCGGTGCCGCGACCGTCGATCTCACGGACCAGGGCGAGCGTGACGGCGGCGAGGCGTCGCTCCAGGCGGTGCGCGGCGTCGAGCGCCGCGACCAGCTCACCGTCGGTGAGGGGCCAGGTGGCGTCGTCGACGCAGGCGGCGACCACGTCGTCCGCCTGCGCCAACTCCTCGACCATGACCAAACACTAGAACACCCGTACGACAGCTTCACTTATCAAGATCGATTGATCGGGGGCTCCGCTGGCGCTGTCAGGTTCGCGGGCTGACCGCCCGCACGCCAGGCCGTGGCGAATCGAGCATCGGGCGGGCGAACTCGAGGGGCAACGATTAGTGCTTGCCCACGAAGATCCCGATGCCGTTGGCGACCAGACGCTCCGTACCGTCGGACGGGCTGTTGCGGGCGGTGGCCGCGGCCTGGCCCGGCTCGCGGACGGCGATCGTGCTCGAACCGCCGCCGTCCAGGTTCACCGCGTCGTGGGCGCCGAGCGAGCGCATCAGATCGGCGAGCTCGGCGATCGTGAAGCCGGCGCTGGCCGGGGCACGCCCGGCCAGGACGACGAGGTAGACCGTCCGGCCGTCCGGGCTGACACCGGCCGAGCTGCGGACCGCGGCGGTCTTGGTGTCCAGGCCGGCCAGCGGCGCACCGTCGCGCAGGATCGGCGCGCCGCCGACCGCGAACGTCAGCTTCGGTTCGCCGGTGGAGTCGAGCTTCTCCCGCACCTGCACGTGGTCGCCGACGGCGAGGTCGTCGAGCGTGTCCGCGCCACCCTCGCGGCCGACCAGCACCTGGGTGTCGGCCGGGATCGCGCCCGCGCCGGGCGTCGAGCCCACGGCGGTCACCACGCCACGACGTACGGTCACCTCGTAGGTGTGGGCGCTGCACGGGTCGCTGCGGCTGGTGTCGGTGCCACAGGTCGACCGGATTCGGGAGGCGGCACGCCACTCGGAGGTGAACAGGCCGACCCCGCCGACCGGCAGCGCGTACTGGTTGAGCCCGCTGAGGGCGATCGTGCCCTTGGTGCTACGCACCTCGCCGTTCAGGCTCAGGGTGTCGACGCGCGCCTTGCCGTTGACGCCCACGCCGAACACGTCCCGGGTCGAGGTGCCGGGGGCGAGACCGGGACCGAAGCGCTGCGCGGTCGGGACCGCGAACTTCAACCCCTCGCCGTCGGCGATCTCCGGACCGGACGACGAGTAGGTGGGCGTGACGCCGGCGTGGGTCTCGCTGTTGTTGAAGAAGTCGCCGTTCACGCCGGCGATGGCGCCCTGGTCGTTGGCCATCGATGAGATGACCTTGCGTTGCGCGACCGCGTCGGGGTGCAGCAGGTCCAGGGAGACCTTGTTCTTCTTCAGGTCGGCCGTGAGCAGGTAGCCGACGGTGACGCCCCGGGGCGTGGTGACCTGGAACGACTCGTACGTGACGCCCGGGGCGAGTTGCTCGGTCGAGGTGACGGTGATCGGCGTGCCGGATACGGTTGCCGCCGAGGCGGGGGCCGCGCCGGCGGGCGTCACGAGCGCGCTCAGCCCTGCGGCGAGCAGCAGGGCCAGACTCGGGCGCACGAGGTTGAAGGGCCGCACTGCGCTCCTCTCTTGGTGCGTTTTCCTGGCCTACGCCGGGATGGTCGAGCCGGACCGGCGCTTGACCGGACCGGCGATGATCGTCTCGACCAGCCGATCAGGCGAGGGTGAACAGCGGAGGCGGGCGACGTGAACCCAGCACACCGCCTTGATCAACTGCGGGCGCCGGCCCGGGGCGCCAAAAACTTTTGTGCACTTCCTACAACTGAGCGACGGTGGGTTCGGTGGTTGCGCCATAGCGCTGGCCGCCGCCAGCCGGAAGGGTGATCACTACTGGGAGCCGTCGTCTCGCGGCACCCGGTTCGAGGTCTAGCTAAGGGGTCAGTCGGGTGTTCAACCGTGTCGCCATCGTCAACCGAGGTGAAGCCGCCATGCGGCTCATCCACGCGGTCCACGAGCTGGCTGCGGAAACCGGCAGACGGCTCGAAACCGTTGCTCTTTACACCGACGTCGACCGTACCGCCACCTTCGTCCGCGAAGCGGACATCGCCTACGATCTCGGTCCGGCATCCGCCCGCCCATACCTCGACCTGGCGGTGCTCGAACGCGCGCTGATCGAGACCGGGGCCGACGCCGCCTGGGTCGGCTGGGGTTTCGTCGCCGAGGATCCGGCCTTCGCGGAGCTGTGCGAGAAGATCGGCGTCACGTTCGTCGGGCCGAGCGCGGACGCGATGCGCCAACTCGGCGACAAGATCGGCTCGAAGCTGATCGCGGAGAAGGTCGGTGTGCCGGTCGCGCCGTGGAGCCGTGGAGCCGTCGAGACCCTGGACGCCGCACGCGCCTCGGCGGCCCAGGTCGGCTACCCGCTGATGCTGAAGGCGACCGCGGGCGGCGGTGGACGCGGCATCCGCGTGATCCGCAACGAGGCCGAACTCGACGACGCGTACGAGCGCACCAGCCAGGAAGCGGCGCGGGCGTTCGGCAGCGGCATCGTGTTCCTGGAGCGCCTGGTCACCGGAGCCCGGCACGTCGAGGTCCAAGTGATCGCCGATGGGCAGGGCACGGCATGGGCGCTCGGTGTCCGCGACTGCTCGGTGCAGCGACGCAACCAGAAGGTCATCGAGGAGTCGGCCTCGCCCGTGCTCGACGCGGCACAGGCGGCCGAGCTCAAGTCGTCGGCCGAGCGACTGGCCATCGCGGTCGGTTACCGGGGCGCGGCGACCGTCGAGTTCCTGTACCACCCCGGCGATCGACTGTTCGCGTTCCTCGAGGTCAACACCCGCCTCCAGGTCGAGCACCCGATCACCGAGTTGACCACCGGGTTCGACCTGGTCAAGGCGCAACTGCACGTCGCCTCCGGTGGGCGCCTCGACGGCACGCCGCCGGCCGAGCGCGGGCACGCCATCGAGGCGCGGCTGAACGCCGAGGATCCCGACCGTGACTTCGCGCCGTCGCCCGGCCGCATCGCGCGGCTGGACCTGCCCAGCGGCCCGGGCATCCGGGTGGACACCGGCGTCAGCGAGGGCGACACCATCCCGGCCGACTTCGACTCGATGATCGCGAAGATCATCGCGTACGGCCGCGACCGCGACGAGGCGCTCGGCAAGCTGCGTCGGGCGATGGCGAAAACCACGGTGATCATCGAGGGCGGCGCGACGAACAAGAGCTTCGTGCTCGACCTGCTCGACCAGCCCGAGGTGATCGACGCCAGCGCGGACACCGGCTGGATCGACCGCGTCCGCGGTGAGGGCCGGCTGGTCACGCACCGCCACTCCGCGGTCGCGCTGGCGGCAGCCGCCATCGAGTCGTACGAGGAGGAGGAGCGCGTAGAACGGCAGCGTCTGCTGTCGACGGCGTCCGGTGGACGGCCGCAGGTGCAGCACGCCAGCGGCCGGCCGTTGGACCTCAAACTGCGTGGCGTCAGCTACCGCACGCGCGTCGCGCGGATCGGTGCGCACCGGTTCCGGGTCGGCATCGAGGCGGGCACCGCCGTGCGCACCGCCGACGTCGAGCTGGACCGCTTCGACCGGCACACCGGTCAGATCGTCGTCAACGGCATCCGGTACCGCCTGCTCACCGGCACCCACGGGCCGACCCACCTGGTCGAGGTGGACGGTGTGACGCACCGGGTCAGCCGTGACGAGGGCGGCGTCCTGCGCTCCCCGATGCCGGCGCTCGTCGTCGCCACGCCGCTGGAGGTCGGCGCCGAGGTCGAGGCGGGCGCACCGGTACTGGTGCTGGAAGCCATGAAGATGGAGACGGTGCTGCGGGCGCCGTTCAAGGCGCGGTTGAAGGAGTGCGCCGTCTCGGTGGGCAACCAGGTGGAGGCGGGTGCGCCCCTGCTGCGCCTGGAGCCGCTCGCGGACGAGGCCGACGACACCACGGCCGACCCGACCGGCGAGGCCGTCGAGCTGGACCTGCCCACCGCCGCCGAGGACGTTCCGGCGTCCACGCACAGCAGGCGCGGTCAGGAGGACCTGCGCGGCCTGCTCCTCGGCTACGACGTCGACCCGCACGACGACCGTCGGGTGCTCGACGACTACCTCACGGCCCGCCGGGCCGCCGCCGAGGCCGGTACGCGGCCGCTGGCCGCGGAACTCGATCTCATCGAGGTGTTCGCCGACCTCGCCGAGTTGAGCCGTAACCGGCCGACGGGCGAGGACGGCGGCGCCGCGCACGTGCACAGCGCCCGGGAGTACTTCCACACCTACCTGCAGAGCCTCGACGTCGAGCGGGCCGGGCTGCCGGACGCCTTCCAGACCAAGCTCGCCAAGGCGCTCGGCCACTACGGTGTCACCGATCTGGAGCGCTCCCCCGCACTCGAGGCCGCCGTCTTCCGGATCTTCCTCGCCCAGCAGCGGGCGTCCGCCGACGCCACGGTCGTCGCGACGCTGCTTCGCGCGTGGCTGGAGGAAACCCCGCCGAACGAGGCGCTTCGCGAGCCCGTCGGCCTCGCGCTGGAACGGCTGATCGCCGCCACGCAGGTCCGCTTCCCCGTGATCGCCGACCTCGCCCGGGGCGTGGTGTTCGCCTGGTTCGCCCAGCCGTTGCTGCGTCGCAACCGCGCCCGCGTCTACGCCGGGGTCCGGGGGCACCTGCGGCACCTGGACGCCCACCCGGACGCGCCGGACCGCGCCGAGCGCATCGCCGAGATGGTCCGCAGCACCGAACCACTGGTCCGGCTGCTCGGCCAGCGGCTCGTCCGCGACCACCTCGACAACGCGGTCATGCTGGAGGTGCTGACCCGGCGGTACTACGGCAACCGGGCTCTCACCAGTGTGCGTACCCAGGAGGCCGCGGGCTGCACGTTCGTGGTGGCCGAGCGCGCCGATTCGAGCGTCGTCTCCGCCGCGGTGCGCTTCGACGCGCTGGGCGGCGCGCTGCGCGGCCTGGCCGAGCTGGCCAGCGACGAGGACTCCGTCGACGCCGACATCTACCTCGGCTGGGAGAACCAGCCGGAGGACTTCGACGCGATGGCGGCCGCGCTGGCCGAGGCCGTCGCCGCGCACCCGCTGCCGCCGCAGGTCCGTCGGGTGACCACCACCGTCGCGGGTCGCGGCGGGGCGGTCATGCACCACCACTTCACCTTCCGCCCGTCGGACGACGCGATGGCCGAGGACCGGTTGATCCGGGGCCTGCACCCCTACATCGCGCAGCGGATGCATCTGGAGCGGCTGCACAAGTTCGACCTGACCCGGCTGCCGTCGTCCGACGAGGAGGTCTACCTCTTCCAGTGCGTGGCGCGGGACAACCGGGCGGACGAACGCCTGGTCGCGTTCGCGCAGGTCCGTGACCTGACCGAGCTTCGCGAGCAGGACGGCCGCCTGGTGGCGCTGCCGACGGCCGAGGACGCCATCGCGGCGTGCCTCGACTCGATCCGCCGCGCCCAGTCGCTGCGACCGTCGAAGACCCGCTTCAACACCAACCGGATCGTGCTCTACGTCTGGCCGCCGAGCGAGCTGACCCGCGAGGAGATGGAGATGATCGCCGGGCGCGTCCGCCCGACGACCGTCGGCGCCGGCCTGGAGGAGATCCTGTTCGTCGCGCGGCAGCGGGACCGCCGGACCGGCGAGCTGAGCAAGATCGCCGTACGGATCTCGTTCGACGCCGCGGGCGGCGCGGAGCTGGCCGTCGGTGAGCCGCCGGTCGAGCCGATCGAGCCGCTCGACGAGTACCGGCTGAAGGTGCTGCGGGCGAGCAGCCGTAACACCGTGTACCCGTACGAGTTGACCGGTCGCCTCGGTGACTTCGTCGAGCACGACCTCGACGACGAGCACGTGTTGGTGCCGGTGGACCGGCCGAAGGGGCGCAACAGCGCCGCCATCGTCGCCGGGGTGGTCACCACGCCGACCGAGCGGCACCCGCAGGGCGTCACCCGGGTGGTCCTGCTCGGCGACCCGACCAAGGCGCTGGGCGCCCTGTCCGAGCCGGAGTGCCGGCGCGTGATCGCCGCACTGGACCTCGCGGAGCGGATGAACGTGCCCCTGGAGTGGTGGGCGCTGTCCGCCGGGGCGCGCATCTCGATGACCACCGGTACGGAGAACATGGACTGGGTGGCCGCGGCCCTGAAGCGGATCGTCGAGTTCACCCAGGCCGGCGGTGAGATCAACATCGTGGTCGCGGGCATCAACGTCGGCGCCCAGCCGTACTGGAACGCCGAGGCGACGATGCTCATGCACACCAAGGGCATCCTGGTGATGACGCCCGACTCGGCGATGGTGCTCACCGGCAAGCAGTCGCTCGACTTCTCCGGTGGCGTGTCCGCCGAGGACAACTTCGGCATCGGCGGCTACGACCGGGTGATGGGGCCGAACGGGCAGGCGCAGTACTGGGCGCCGAACCTGACGGCCGCGCGGGACGTGGTGATGTCGCACTACGACCACACGTACGTCGCGCCCGGTGAGGACGCGCCCCGACGGGCAGCCACCACCGACCCGACCGACCGCGACATCTCCGACTTCCCCCACGACGTGGCGGGCAGTGCCTTCCGCACCGTCGGGGAGATCTTCTCCGTCGAGCACAACCCGGACCGCAAGAAGCCGTTCGACATCCGTACGGTGATGCGCGCCCTCTCCGACCAGGACCACCCGGCGCTGGAGCGGTGGGCGGGCATGGCCGACGCGGACACCGCCGTCGTACAGGACATCCACCTCGGTGGCATCCCGGTGTGCCTGCTCGGCATCGAGTCCCGGTCGGTGCCTCGGCACGGCTTCCCGCCCACCGACGGCCCGGACACCTACACCGCGGGCACGCTGTTCCCCCGCTCGTCGAAGAAGGCGGCGCGGGCGATCAACACGGCCAGCGGCAACCGACCCCTCGTGGTGCTGGCGAACCTGTCCGGCTTCGACGGCTCACCGGAGTCGATGCGCAAGCTGCAACTGGAGTACGGCGCCGAGATCGGCCGGGCGATCGTCAACTTCCAGGGGCCGATCGTCTTCTGTGTGATCTCGCGCTACCACGGCGGCGCGTTCGTGGTGTTCTCGAAGGCACTGAACCCGAACATGACGGTGCTCGCCCTGGAGGGTTCGTTCGCGTCGGTGCTCGGTGGCGCACCCGCGGCCGCGGTGGTGTTCGCCGCCGACGTCAACGCCCGCACGGCGGCCGACCCCCGGGTGCGGGACCTGGAGGCGCGCGCCGCCGCCGTGGCCGGCACCGAACGCGCCGCGCTGACCGCGGAACTCGACGAGCTGCGTTCGTCGGTGCGCGCGGAGAAGCTCGGCGAGGTGGCCACGGAGTTCGACCGGGTGCACAACATCCAGCGCGCCGTCGAGGTCGGCTCGGTGGACGCGGTCGTCCGCGCCGCCGAACTGCGTCCGCGCATCATCGAGGCCATCAAGGCCCGTCTGGGCTGACGCCACGGGTGGCGCCGACCGGGGACCGGCCTGATCAGGCTGGTCCCCGGTCGAGCACCGCGAATCCGGTGACGCGGGCATCGTTGGCGGGGTCCTGGACGTGCAGCCCGTCGCGCGAGTCGAAGGTGACGGGACCGGACGCGCTCTCGATCCGGTAGGTGCGGCGGCCCTCGCTGTCCCGTTGGTCGGTCTCAACGAAGCGGAAGAGCTGCCCCTCCGCCTCCGGGGCGCAGACGGCGACCACGAGGGTCGGCGGCCCGCCCGTGTCGCGGCGTACCCCCACGCACGAGTTGTCGGCGAAGGCGGTCCTGATCTGGTGACGGGCACCGGCCGGGACGGGGACGAAGACGCTGCGCTCGGTCAGCCGCACGTTACCGACGACCTTCCCGTCCGCCCCGACCACGAGGTACGCCGGTGGACCCGACTCCATCGCGATGGCGACCTTGCGCGTACCCGAGAAGACGCCGTCGCCCGACGGCGACGCCTCCTCCGCGGACGGT
The DNA here is from genome assembly GCF_040649655.1 of Micromonospora sp. NPDC048905. Classification (NCBI taxonomy): domain Bacteria; kingdom Bacillati; phylum Actinomycetota; class Actinomycetes; order Micromonosporales; family Micromonosporaceae; genus Micromonospora; species Micromonospora sp. NPDC048905. The sequence goes on from NZ_JBEZFV010000004.1 coordinate 237,966, forward strand.
GACGCCGACGGGCTCGACGGCGACGACGGTGGCACCGTCGGGTTCGCGGCGGGCGTGCTGGGGACGTCCTGCGTCGGCGCCGCGCACGCCGATACGCCGAGCGTGAGGGCGGTGACGGTCGTGATGAGGCCGGTACGCAACACGAGTTCCTCCAGGGTGGTCGGTGGGAATGCTCTACCTGGGACACACCGCTGTGGTCCCGCCGATTGCACCCGGGTCAGGTGCAATCCGCGGCCGGCCCCGGGTGTGTCTGTGGTGGAGGACCCGCGACCACAGGAGGTGCCGTGCGAGGCGACCAGCCGGACGACCGTGCCGCCTTCGACCGGTTCTTCCAGACCTGCTACGGCCGGATCAGCGCGCAGATCCACGCGTATCTCGGCGACCGGGCCGAGGCCGAGGACGTGAGCCAGGAGGCGTTCCTGCGGGCCTGGCAGAAGTGGCGCGACATCTCCTCGTACGACGATCCGGTCGCGTGGGTGCGCCGGGTGGCCTGGAACCTCGCCACCAACCGGCTGCGTCGGCTCACCGTCGCGGCCCGCGCGTTACGCCGCCAGCCCGTCGTGCCGCCCGTACCGGCGGTCCAGCCGGACCACGTGGCGCTTGTCGCCGCCCTGCGTACGCTGCCCGAGCGGCAGCGCCGGGTGATCGTGCTGCACTACATCGCCGACCTGCCGACCGCCGAGATAGCCGCCAGCCTCGGCGTACCGCAGGGCACGGTGGTGTCGTGGCTGCACCGCGGCCGGGCGAAACTGGCGGAGCATCTGAGCGAAACGTCGAGCGGAGAGGCGGTCACGTCGTGACACCCCCGGAGCCGGATCCCGGTCGAGACGCCGTCGCCGGTTTCATGCTGCGGTCGTACGCCGACAGCGGCCACCTGTCGTTCGCCGCGCCCTCGGCCGACGTGATCGTGCGCCGGGCCCGGCGTCGTACCAGGACGAAGGTCGCGCTGTCCTTCGCCGCGGTGGTGGCGGTCGCCGCCGGGAGCATCGCGACGATCACCCGACTGGGTCCCGATCCGGACCGGGACCCACCGATCATCGGGCCCACCCCGACGCCGTCGGTGAGCGTCTCCCCCACGCCGGCGCCACCGCCCACACCGGCGACGACGTCGCCCTCGACACCACCACCCGACCGGCGGACCCCGTCGCGGTCGTCGTCACCGACCGGCACACCGAGCGCGACCGGCAGCGCTCCGACGCCGCTGAGCGTGCGCGGCGTCGACTGGGCGAACGCCACGATCACCATGACGGCGTCGGCGGGCGACGAGTGCCTGACCGGCAGGATCCGCTTCGTCGACGGCAGGGGCGGCCAGCCGGGCGACGCTCCGCACATCAGGATCTCGTCCTCGTACGACGAGGGCGGCGCGACGTTCGGCGACCTGAACGGTGACGGCCGCGACGAGGCGGTCGTGTACGGGTCCTGTCTGGCCGGCGCCGGCGACGAGGACGCCTCCGGTCAGGTCCTGGTCGTCACCGGGCGCAGCGGCCAACTGGTCGGCAGTTGGGTCGGGCCGGTGGCCGAGGTGGTCGACGACGTGGAGGTCACCGGCGGGCGGCTGGTCATCTCCTCGACCAAGAAGTACGCCGAGCCCGAGGTGCCGGTGGATCGCACCTATCGCTGGACGGGCACCCGCTACGCCCAGAGTTGAGCGACGGCGCCCACCCACGCCGAACAGGTCAGCCGGTTCGTTTCCCGCTGGTCTGGTCACTGTCGGTCTGCCAGGCCGCGGCGAGGTCCTCGCGGGCCCGGGCGACGCGGGAGCGGATGGTGCCGACCGGGCACTGGCAGACTTCTGCGGCCTCCGCGTAGGACAGGCCGAGCATCTGGGTGGCGACGAACGCCTCGCGCCGCTCCCGGCTCAGACCGGAGATCACCTGTTGGAGGGTGACACCCTCGTCGGCGCCGGCCGTGATCGCACCGGCCGCCTCGGCTGCCGCCTGCCAGTCCGGCACCGAGGCCAATCGTGGCCGGGCGACCGCCGCCCGGACGTGATCCACGGCGACGCGCCGCGCGATCGTGAACACCCAGGTACGTGCCGAGGAGCGGCCGGCGAAGCCGGGCAGGTTGCGAAATGCGCGCAGGAACGTCTCCTGGGTCAGATCGTCGGCCTCACCCGGCCCCGCCAGGTGCGACAGGAACCGCCAGACCTGGTCCTGCAGTGCCCGGACGAACGCCGTGGCGGCCTGCCGGTCGCCGCGGCCCGCCTCCTGCGCCCAGCGGGTCACCTGATCGTCGTCAGCGCCGCCGTTGCGCACAGACCACCGTCCTGGGTGCCACGGGCGCTCCTCCATACCGAAAGCCGTCGTCGGATCGCGCCGCTGAGCCGCGCACTCTGGTGGTCGGCGGCCGGTCCCGGAAAGTTCCCGGCACTCCCCGTTCGGCTGACACCGTCGCCCCCGCGGCGGGCGGGGGCCACGGCCGGCTGACGCGCGCCCCCGTCGGCCGCTCAGCCTCGGACCGGCTGGTCGCGGGTCTGCTCGGTGCTCTCCCGCCCGCGCGGCACCAGGTCCGGCATGCTCCAGGAACGCCAGAGCCGGCTGTACCCGCCGCCGGCCTCAAGCAACTCGGCATGCGTACCCTGTTCGGCGATGCGGCCGTGGTCCAGGACGACGATGCGGTCCGCGGTGGCCGCCTGGCTGAGTCGGTGGGCGACGATGAGCGTGGTCCGGCCCTCGGTGGCCGCGACGGCGGCGCGGTCGAGGTCGCGTGCGCCCGCGCTGCCCGCCTCCGCGGTGGCCTCGTCGAGGATCGCGACGGCGGGGTCGGCGAGGACGAGGCGGGCCAACGCGAGCTGCTGGGCCTGGGCCGAGGTGAGGCGTCGTCCGCCCTCCCCCACCAAGGTGGCGAGGCCCTCCGGCAGGGTACGCAGCCAGTCGGTGACACCGACCCGGTCGAGGGCGGCGGTCAACTCCGCGTCGGTGGCGTCCGGATCGGCCAGGCGCAGGTCGTCGGCGAGCGGCCCCGCGAAGACGTGCACCTCCTGGCTGATCAGCGCGATCTCGCGGCGGAGGCGGTGCTCACCGAGGTCCGCCAGCGGCACGCCGCGGAGGCGCACCGCGCCGTGGGTCGGCGCGATGATGCCGGCGACGATGCCGGCGAGCGTGCTCTTACCCGCCCCGCTCGCGCCGACGAGGGCGACGCGCTCACCGGGTGCCAGCCGCAGGGTGACGTCGCGCAGTACGACGGGTCCGTCGTCGTATCGGTGCTGCTCGACGACCACCTCCAGCGCGGCCGGCTCGGGTCTGGCTCGCTCGGGACGCTCGGGAGACGTGGTGGCCGGCAGGGTGGTGACGCCGACGAGGCGGGCGAGGCTCGCCCCGGCCTGCAGGACGGAGTCCGACTCGAACAGCAGCAGCCCGATGGGGTTGAAGAGGCGGTGGAAGTAGAGCGCTGCGGTGGTGGCGGCACCCACCGTGACGAGGTCGTCGCGGACCAGGAGGAACCCGGCGAGCAGCACGGCGGCGAGCCCCACGAACTCCGACCGGTTGATGCGCAGCCCGAACCGCGTGAACAGTCCGAAGATCTCCAGCGACAGGTCACGGGCCACGGCGGAGCGGCCCGCGATCCGTGCGACGTGGTCGTCCTCCATCCGGTAGGCGCGCACGGTCGCCGCGCCGCGCAGCGCCTCGGCCGTCGCCTGTGCGCGCTCGCCCGTCGCCACCCGTTCCCGGGCGTAGTACGGGATCGACCGCTTCAGGTACCAGCGCAGCGCCACCGCGTACGCCGGGGCGGCGGCCAGCCCGGCGATGCCGAGTCGCCAGTCGAGGGCGAAGAGCCCCAACGCGGTCAGCACGACGGACAGCAGCGCGCCGAGGAAGGCGGGACCACTGGTGGCGATCACGTTCGTCACGACGGCCACGTCGTCGCCGGCACGTGCCACCAGGTCCCCGGTCCCGGCCCGTTCCAGGGTGGCCGACGGCAGGTGCAGGGCACGGTCGAGCACCCGTTCCCGCAGCCGGGCCAGCACGGTCTCGCCGAGTCGGGCGGCGACCGCCGCTCCGACCGCGGTGAGGAGCCCCGCGAGCACCGCCGCGCCCGCGATCACACCCGCCCAGGCGACGATCCGCGGTGTGTCGGATCCGGCGATGACGTCGTCGACGAGGCGACCGAGCACCCAGGGGGCGACGAGCCCGGTCGCGGCGGCGGCGACCAGCAACGTGCCGGCGGTGACGCTGAGCCCCGGCAGGCGGCCCACCTCGCTATGGAGGGCCACCCAGGTCTGCCGAGCGGTGGCCGTCGGCAGCAGTTGCCGGCTTTCGATTGACGCGTCGGTCACCGCAGGACCTCCTCGCGGTAGCGGGTGTCGGTGGCGAGCAGCCTCTCGTGCGGACCCTCGGCGACGATCCGCCCCCGGTCGAGCACGGCGACCCGGTGCGTGGCGCGCAGCAGCGCCGGACTGGTGGTGATCAGCACGGTGCCGCGGTCCGCCGCGCCGCGAGCCGCGGCCAGGCCCTCGGCGAGCAGCCCCTCGGTCACCGCGTCAACGGCCGTGGTGGGGTTGTGCAGCACCAGCACCGGCGGGTCGGCGACGAGTGCCCTGGCCAGCCCGATCCGTTGCCGCTGCCCGCCGGACAGGTTCGCCCCCCGTTCGGTGAGCAGGCGGTCGAGCCCGTGCGGGTGCGCGGCGAGCACGTCCTCGGCGGCGGCGGCACGCACAGCCGACCGCAGGAGCGTGTCGTCGACGTGTGCCCCGGCGCTGAGGTTGGCGCGCAGGGTCCCCTCGAACAGTGCCACGTCGTGCTGCTCGACCAGGACGGCGGCGCGTACGGCGTCGATGTGCAGTTCGTCGGCGGGCACACCGTCGACGCACAGCGAGCCCTGGTAGTCCGGGCGGGACACACCGCCGGACAGGAGCGTGACAAGCGCCTCGGCGTCGCCCGGATCGTAGGCGAGCACGCCGAGAACCTCACCGGCGCGGACGTGCAGGCTGACGTCGTGCAGGCCGGCGTAGCGGACCCCGTCGAGGGTCAGCCGCGACGGGCTCGGGGCCGGCGGCCCGCCGCTACCCGGGCGGGTGGCCGGCGCGGCACCGAGAACCCGGGCGACCCGACCGGCGGAGGCCCGGGCCATGGCGAACAACTGCACGCAGTACCCGAGCGTCTGCACCGGTTCGGCGATGAACTGGGCCAGCCCGACGACGGCGACGAGTTCGCCGATGGTGAGCCGGCCCTGGAGCGCGAGCCAGCCCGCGACACCGGCGACCGCCGCGAGGAAGAGACCGTTGACCATGGTGGTGAGCCCGAGGTGCAGTCCCTTGGTGGTCGCGGCACGCAGGGTGACGTCGAGCGCGTGGCGGCTGGCGCCCGCGTACCGGCGTGCGGCATGGTCCTGGGCGCCGATGCCGCGCAGCACGCGCAGGCCGGTGACGAGGTCGACGGCGAGCGCGGTCGTGGCCGCGAGGGCTTCCTGCTGCGCGGTGCTGCGCCGGGTGAGCAGCGGCGCCATCCGTTGCAGGGCGACGACCAGCAGGGGTACGCCGATGAGCACCCCGAGCCCGAGTGGGATGTCGACGACGAGCAGCGCGACGGCCGCGACCACGATGGCGGTGAACGCCGCGGCGGTGAGCCCGGCGACCCGGACGACAAGCGCGCTCAGCTCGGCGTCGGAGGCCGTGACGGAGAGCAGCTCTCCGTCCCGCATGCCGGAACCGTGTCCGCGCGGGTCGAGGGCGCTGCGGACGATGTCGACGCGCGTGGCGTGCGCCTCGTGTTCGACCGCGGCGTACGCCAGCCGAGCGCCGGTGCGGTAGGCGAAGGCGAGGACGGTGAACAGGGCGGCCAGGCCGGCGAGCGAGAGCAGTAGCGCGCCGCCGTCCCCGGTGGCGACCGCACGATCGATGACGACGCCGATGGCGACCGGCACGAGGGCCTCGGCGGCCTGGTGTGTGCACAGCAGCGCGACGCCGAGAACGACCCGATTGCGCTGTCGACGGAGCGCGCGACGGAGCACCACACCACCGGTGATCTCGGCGGCTGTCATCGGCGGCTGTCCCGCTGTCGGGTCGGTGCGGTCATGGGCAACTCCGGGACGGCGGATTAGGGCAGGCTAACCTAACACGTCATCAACGTGGGCTTACCGGATGGCCCTCGAAACCGGTGTGCGCACCTAACGAATAGCTGACATGTGGCGACCAGGCTGACCGTCATGCGAAATGCGAACGTGAAGATGGTCGGCCTGGCGGTCCTGTTGCTGTCACTCGCGGCCTGCGGCGGCGACGCGGAGGGGCCGGGGCCGCAGGTGGCCGCGATCCCGGGCGCGACCGGGTCGGCGAGCGCCGGCCCGGCCGGTTCGACCGGCGGCGCTGACCGCCAGCTCCCCCTCGGCGCGAGCAAGCAGGAGATCGACCGCCTGTACGGCGCCTACTACGCCTGCTGGACGCAGCACGGCGTGCCCTCGGCTCCGGCGAAGGACGGAAACGGCGGCCCGCTCCTCAGCTACAAGATGGACGAGAAGAAGTACCAGCCGGCCGTGGACGCGTGTGCCGACAAGGAACCGCTGGGCGCTCCGGAACTCGACCCGCACCAGAACCCGAACTACGCCGACGACCTCCGCGAGCAACTGCAGTGCGTCCGGGACCACGGCCTGTCGATGGAGATCCGGCAGGGGGGCACCGACAACGCCAAGATCTGGGTCGCGCCGGAGACGAAGGCCAACCTCGAGAAGGCGAACAGCGACGAGGGCATGGAGATCCAGCGTCAGTGCGAGATCTCGGCCTTCACGCAGAAGTAGCCGACCGTGCGGACGAAACCCCTCATCATCACCATCACCTGCGGCGTGCTCGCGCTGGGCGGCGTGGTCTACGCCGTCCACGCCAGCGGCGACCGGGACTCCCCCGCCGCCCAGCCGGCCGCGTCCAGGGTGGCCACGGCCGAGGTGGTCCGGACCGACCTCTCCGACTACTGGACCGAGAGCGGCACGGTCGGCTACCGCAAGCAGCGCACCCTGCGCGGCGTCGCGCCCGGGGTGCTCACCTGGCTGCCCCAGCCGGGCAGCACCATCGCCCGAGGCGACATCCTGTATCGGGCCGGCGACCGACCGGTGACCCTCTTCTACGGGTCGTCGCCGATGTTCCGCGACATCGACGTGGTCGGCATGGTCGGCCGCGACGTCAAGGTGCTGGCCGACAACCTCCGGGCGCTCGACTACCGGATCGGGCCGCAACCCGCACCGGGAACCCGGGTCACCGTCCAGGGCGGGCCGACACCGGCCGCGAACGACCCGGGTGCGACCGGGGAGGCCACCACGCCGGATTCGACGCCGACAGCCTCCGGCACGAAGGCGTACCAGACCGTGTTGACCAGCCAGGACGCCGTGTTCACCGCATCGCTGAAGGACGCCGTACGGCGCTGGCAGGCGGCCAAGGGGATCCGTCCGGCCACCGGCACCGTGACACTCGGCGACATCCTGGTGCTGCCCGGCGCGGTGCGGGTGGGCGCGGCTTCGGCGCAGCTCGGCGACGACGCCACCGGCAACCTGATGGCGATCAGCGACAAGACCAAGGCGGTCACCGTCGAGATCGACGCGAGCCGGGCCGACGACCTCCGGGCGGGGCAGAAGGTGCAGATCACTCTCCCGGACAGCTCGCACGCCGGCGGCACCATCACCTCGGTGAGCAGCAACGTCCAGGCCAGCTCGTCGGACGGCGACAACCCGGGCGCGGAGGGTCCGAAGGTGCAGGTCGTCATCGCGGTGGACGATGCCTCGGCGATCCAGGACATCAGCTCGGCCGCCGTCGTGGTCCGGTTCACCGGCACCACCGCGCACGACGTACTCGCCGTCCCGGTCGGCGCCCTGCTCGCGCTCAGCGGCGGCGGCTACGGCGTCCAGATCTCCGACGGCGCCCTGACCGCGGTGAAGGTGGGCCTGTTCGCCGACGGCATGGTGCAGATCACCGGTACGGGCATCGCCGCCGGCACCCGGGTGGTGACGACGTCGTGAGCGCGGTGCTGGAGATCGACGGCGCCACCCGGCGCTACGGCGAGGACGTGACGGCGCTGCGCGACGTCTCGTTGCGGATCGACGCGGGCGAGTTCGTGGCCATCCTGGGGCCGTCCGGCTCGGGAAAGTCCACTCTCCTCAACATCATGGGCACGCTGGACCGGCCCACCGAGGGCCGGGTGCTGCTCGGCGGGCGGGACGTCACCACCATGTCCGACCGACAGCTGTCCAGCCTGCGCGGCCGCTGGCTGGGCTTCGTGTTCCAACAGTTCCATCTCACCGATGGGCTGAGCGCGACCGAGAACGTCGCGACCGGCCTGCTCTACGCCGGCGTGCACCGCCGGCACCGCCGGGCGCTGGCCCGGGCGGCACTGGAGCGGGTCGGTCTGGCCCACCGCGCCGACCACCACCCGCAGGCGCTCTCCGGCGGCGAACGCCAACGGGTGGCGATCGCCCGGGCGCTCGTCAACCGGCCCGCGCTGGTGTTGGCCGACGAGCCGACCGGGGCGCTCGACCTGGCCACCGGCTCGGCCGTGCTCGACCTGCTGACCGAGCTGAACCGGGAGGGGACCACGATCGCGCTGATCACCCACGATCACGAGGTGGCCGCCCGGGTGCCCCGACAGCTCCGCATCCTCGACGGCCGCCTGGTGTCCGACTCCGCGGCGGGCGGTGCGCCGGTATGAGGCGTACCCGTCACGCGGCGCGAGTGGACCGGGACGCCGCACCGGTACGGCTGGCCCCGGCCGACCTGATCGGTCTGGGCCTGCTCGGCATTCGGACGCGCACGGCGCGCGCCGCGCTGTCGGCGCTCGGCATCGCCATCGGCATCGCCACCCTGGTCCTGGTCACCGGAATTCCCGCGTCGAGCCAGCGGGCGCTCGAGGAGGAGCTGGCCGCCCTGGGCACCAACCGACTGCAGGTCACGCCGGCGCCCAACCGCGAACCACCGGTCCAGCTGCCCGTCGAGTCGGTGGACATGGTGTCCCGGATCGGGCCGGTGACGGTGGCGAGCGCGACCGCCGACTTCGGGCTGAACGTCGCCCGATCCGACCGGACCGGCCCGGGCGACTACAACGCGATCGCGGTCGTCGCCACCAGGACGAACCTGCTCGCGGCGATCGACGGCCGGGTACGCTCCGGCCGTTTCCTGGATTCCGCGATGGAACGCCTGCCGACCGTGGTCCTCGGCGCGGTCGCCGCCCAGCGGCTCGGCTTCACCGCCGTCGACCTCTCCCAGCCGATCCAGGTTCACCTCGGCGGGCAGCGGTTCAGCGTGATCGGCATCCTCGACCCGGTGCCACTCGCGCCCGAGATCGACCGTTCCGCGATGGTCGGCTGGGAGGCGGCCAACCACTGGCTGCGCTTCGACGGGCACCCGACCCGCATCTATGTGCAGACCACCGACGCCCAGGTGGTGGCGGTGCGCTCGGTCCTGGCCGCCACGGCCAACCCGGAGCATCCGAGCGACGTGCTGGTCAGTCGTCCCTCGGACGGGCTCGCCGCCAAGCAGGCGGTGCGGCAGACCTTCAGCTCGCTGCTGCTCGGGCTCGCCGGGATCGCGTTGCTCGTCGGCGGCATCGGGGTGGCGAACACGATGTACATCTCGGTGCTGGAGCGGCGCCGCGAAATCGGTCTACGCCGGGCCCTGGGCGCGAACCGGGGCCAGGTACGCATCCAGTTCGTGACCGAGTCGATCGTGCTCTCGGCCCTTGGCGGAGCAGCCGGGGTGGTGACCGGCACGGTGGCCGTCGCGGGCTATGCCACCCTCCAGCACTGGCCGGTGACCATCCCGACGGCAGCGGCCGCCGCCGGACTGGGAGGTGCGCTGGTCATCGGGGTGTTGGCGGGGGTCTATCCGGCGATGCGGGCGGCCTCGCTCGACCCCACCGAGTCACTGTCCAGCGTCTGAGCTGCCGTTAGGAATCTGTCAGGTCGGGCCGGAAATCGGTGCGGTGCCGCACCGGCGACCTATCATCGCCGGCATGTGTGCGATGGTCCTGGTCGCTGACGACGATCTGCGGCACGCGGAGGGAATCCGCCGCTATCTCGTGGCCGCCGGGCACGAGACGACCGTGGTGCACGACGGGCGCGCCGCGCTGGACGCCGCCCGCCGGGACCGGCCCGACCTGCTGATCCTGGACGTGATGATGCCGGGACTGGACGGCTTACAGGTGTGTCGCACGCTGCGACAGGAATCGGACGTACTGGTGCTCATGCTCACCGCGCGCAGCGCCGAGAGTGACCTGCTGCTCGGACTGGAACTCGGCGCCGACGACTACCTGGCCAAGCCGTTCAGCCCCCGGGAACTGGTGGCCCGCACCCGCACCCTGCTGCGCCGCGCGTCCCGCGGCACACCCGAGCCCACCGCCCGGAGCATCCGGCAGACCGGTCGGATCACCGTCGATCCGGTCGGGCACCACGTGACGGTCGACGGCGAGCGGATCGAGTGCACCCGCGGCGAGTTCGCCATCCTGGCCGCCATGTCCGAGCAGCCGGACCGGGTCTTCAGCCGCGCACAACTGCTGCACCACACCCGCGGCCTCGACCGCAGCTCGACCGAACGCACCATCGACGTCCACGTGATGAACCTGCGCCGCAAGATCGAAGACGACCCGAGACGTCCCCAGCAGTTGCTCACCGTGCACGGTGTGGGCTACAAGCTGGCTCCGGGTCCGACGCCGTGAGCAAGGACAGGGTGCCGCTGCGGCACAGTCTGGTGACCCGGCTGCTGGTCGCCTCCGTGGTGATCGCGCTGGCCGCGATCTCGGCCACCGCCTGGCTGGCGGCGACGACCACCACCCGCGCGATCAACTACGAGCAGGGCGGCGCCGTCGCCGACGAGAGGGCCGTCTACCAGGCGCTTGTCGGTTACGCGGCCACCCACGACGACTGGTCCGGCGCCGCCGACCTGGTGCACTCGCGCGCCGCCGAGCTGGGCCGGCGCATCACGCTGACCACCGACGACCACAAGATCATCCTTGACTCGCAGGCCGGCCCAGCGCTGGGCAACATCCGTCCTTCGGCCGTGGTGGATCCGCTCCAGGTCGACCTGGGCCTGACCGGCGGCGCCGAACACATCGACGAGCGAGCCGTCGGACCGTACATCGTGCCGCCCGAAGACCGGTACGTGCTCAGCGAGGTGGCCAAGAACGCCCTGAGCTGCTTCCACAAGGTGGGCTACGACGGTGTCATCCGGACCGCGAAGACCGGCCGCCCGAGCGTCGTCCTCACCACCGTCCGCGCCGAGGCCGAGCGGCCACTGACCCGGTCCGTGACGGAGGGCTGCGGGTTCGAACTCGACAGCCTGGTCAGTGCCGCCGAGAAGAAGGCACTCGAGACGCTGACCACGTTGACCGCCCGCTGTCTCAGCCTGGGCGACCGTGCCTCGCAGTTGCGCATCACGCCGTCCTTCACGGCGTACCTCGGCGATTCGGCGGTGGTCCGGACCGCGCACGAGGACACCGAGGTGAAGCCGCCGTCGCTGCTCACGCCGGCCGGGCCGGCCGGCGTCGTGCAGGGGTGCGTCGAATCAGGGCGCAGAACCCAACTCCGACCGTACGTGGCACCCCGCGCGCTGCTGTTCGTCACCGCGCCCGGCACCGGCCGCACCACGCTGAGCCTGTCCGGCGGCAGCATCGGACGGATCGTGGCGGTCACCGGTGCGGTCCTGCTCGCCACCGTCGCGGCGACCGTACTCGTCGGGCGGCGCCTGGTGCGGCCGCTGCGCGACCTCGCCGTCGCGGCCGAACTGCGCACACCCGCCCCGGTGTCCGGGCGCGACGAGATCGGCCGGTTGGCGCGCGCGTTGAACGACTCCGCGCAACGCCGGGAACGGGCCGAGGCGCAACGCCGCACCATGGTCAACGACGTGGCGCACGAGCTGCGGACCCCGCTCAGCAACATCCGCATCTGGCTGGAGGCGGCGCAGGACAACCTGGCGCCGACCGACGCCCAACTGCTGGCGCTGCTGCACGAGGAGGCGCTGCTGCTCCAGCACGTCATCGACGACCTCGGCGACCTGGCGGCCGCCGACGCGGGCACGCTGCGGATCGACCTGCGGCCGGCGGACCTGCGGGACGTGCTCACGCACGTGGTCGACAGCCATCGGGGCAGCGCGTTCGCGGCCGGGGTGCGCCTGGACCTCAGCGTCGTGGGAGATCCGGTCGTGCACGCCGATCAGGTGCGCCTACGACAGGTGGTCGGCAACCTGATCTCGAACGCCATCCGGCACACCCCGTCCGGCGGCTCGGTGACTGTCGACGCGAACGGCTCGACCATCTCCGTCCGGGACACCGGCAGCGGCATCGCCCCGGCCGACCTACCGAAGATCTTCGACCGGTTCTGGCGGGCCGACGAGTCGCGCAGCCGGGTGACGGGCGGCAGCGGGCTCGGTCTGGCGATCGCACGCCACCTGACCGAGGCACACGGCGGCACGATCGAGGTGCGGAGCGAGCCGGGCCGGGGCACACACGTCACCATCCGGCTGCCGGGCCTCGGCGGTTGAAGCGGCGGTTCCGCCGCCAACCGCCAAGGCCACAGCACTGACCGGGGTTCGGGTCAGCGGACCACCCCGATACCGGTGAACGACCTGTCGTACGCGGTGAACGACTGGTTGTTGTGCGGCGCGTAGATCCAGGTCCGCAGCGAGTTGGCGGCGGTGTCGACCTCGACCAGGCGGACCGGGTTGGTGCTGTTGGAGTGGAACGTCTGGAGGAACGAGTAGATCTTGTTGCCGTGGACTCCGGTGTCGACCCGGTTGCCGGCGATGCCGGTGTGACCGGAGAAGACGAACCGGATGTTGGCGTACTGCTTGACCAGGTTGTCGAAGAGATACTGCGGGCTGGTCTCGCCGTAGCCGGCGCTCTGCTCGATATTGCCGTTGCCGTCGATGTAGTCGTGGGTGACGACGATGACGTTGTGCCGGGGATTGGCGGCGACGACGCTTCTGGCCCAGTTCACGGCCGCGACCCGGGGCCACAGCTCCAGGGTCAGCACCATCCACTGCACGCCGCCGGCCTCGAAGGTCGAGTAGGAGTTGTCGACCTTGCCAGCCTCGAACTGTCCCCGGACCGCCCGGTACTGGCTGACCGTGAAGTACTGGTTGAACACGGTGGTGTCGCGCAGCAGTTCGCGGGTGTGGGCGGGGTCGCGGGCGGAGCCGCCGACGCCGGTGGCCTGGGTGTCGTGGTTGCCCAGTGCCAGCGCGTACGGGATGGCGGCGTTCTCGATCGGCCGCATCGCGGTGCGGGCGATGACGTACTGCGAGTGGTCGGGGGTGTCCCAGTTGACCACGTCACCGGAGGAGGTCACGAAGCGAAGGTCCAGCGCGGACCGGTTCTGCACCAGCCAGTTCGTGCGGTTGAGGAAGCGGGTGTCGCTACCGTTGAGCACCTCCTGCTGGGTGTCCGGCAGGACGGCGAAGCTGAACGTCGTGTCGGTGGCGCCGGCGGTCTCCATCCGCGCGTACGCGATGTGGACGTTGCGGTCGCAGGCGTCGTCCCGGAAGTCGTTGACGAACTGGACCTGCACGGTGTGCTGGCCGGCGCCGACCGCCGCGCCGACCGGGTACGTGCCGTAACTCGTCGCGCTGACGATCGTGGTCTGGCCGACACTGACGCCGTCGACGCTCACCCGTACGGTCGGCCAGCCCTGGCAGTTGTCACCGATGGCCCCGATCAGTACCCGCCCGGAGCCGTTGACGCTCGTGGTGGCGTAATGGGAATTGCTCCACAGCGACGCGTGCGTTCCGGAGGCGGGCACCGGGGTGCCGGTCGCCGGTCGGATCGCACCGCCCACGACGCTGAACTGGGAGGGCGCGGCGGCGTGTGCCGTACCGCCGACGAATGGTCCCCCCGCCACGGCGACCGCCACCGCCGCGGCCATCGCCACGAACCTTGACCTGAATCTTCTGATACGCACCGCTGGTCCTCTCCTGCCGACATACGCCCAAAAACTGGACATTCGCAGCCTAGAGAGGATCGGGACGACACATGTGAATGTTTGGAAACCATCCTGAGTACAGGTGCTGCACTCTGCGAGGCCGGCGCCGCCCTACCGCGACGTGCCGCCGCGACGGCCCGCGCCGGCCGTGGAGGGCCGGTGCGCGATGCGGGGAGCCCGGACCGCCGAGGAGGTGCCGGACCCCGGGCGGAAGTCGCGGGCCGCGCTGGCCACCATCTCGTCGGGGTCGCGGGCGAGCGCCTGCCGGATGTGCGGCGGAACGAGCTCGCTCGTGGCCATGGCCAGGCGTACCTGAACCGAGCGGTCGTCGAGCAGCAGCGCCAGGTCCGCCTCACCCAGCTCGACGGCACGCACCAGCGCGGCGCGGACGTCGACCACCGGGTCCGCGGCGAGCGCGCTGCGCTGCGCGGCGGTGGTCCGCGGGTTGCGGGCAACCCCCTTGCGTACGCGTGCGGTGCGATCGGCCAACAGGGCGGTGATCACATCGGGGTCGTGGGTGTGCGTGGCGAGGCGTTCGCGTACCTCGGGTGACACGTCGTCGATCAGCCGGGCGGCCAACTCCGGCTCCAGCTCACGACTCTCCGCGAGGAGACCGCGAAGCTCCTTGTCCGACGCCTCGGACATGACCCGGCGGATCGACTCGTCACAGGCGGGGTTGCCGGCGACCGCCCAGCGGATCCACCGGTCGGCGTCCTTGACCAGACGCATGAGGTTGGCGATCGAGGCGGAGGGGTTCCTCGCCACGGCCTCCCGTACCTGACGATCATGGTCTCGGGTCAGCGGACGCAGGGCCTGTGCGGGCGCGTCGGCCCGAGCGGCGACCGCCTTGCGGACCACGGCCGACGGATCGGACGCCAGGTCGATAAGCGTCATCTGCGGCGTGTTGGGGTCCTGAGCGAGGGCGAGCCGTGCGTCCGCGCTGCCACCGATCGGACGGTGGTCGGCGACGTCGGACCCGCTGTGACGGTCGGGCTCGCCGACGTCCTGCTGTTTCCCCATGGCGCAATCATGTCACGCGCCCCCGGACCCCTCAGGAGCCGACCGCGTCCGGTCCGGCGGGGGCGGGCGCGGAGGTGACCCGAGCGGGTAGTCGCAGGCCGGACATGCCGCCATCCACCGGGAGCGACGACCCGGTCACCGACCCGGTCGCCGGCGAAGCGAGGTAGACGACGGCGGCGGCCACCTCCTCGGCGGTCACCAGCCGCCCCGTTGGCTGGCGGGACGCGAGGTGCCGCTTCTCCGCCGTCGGGTCGGCCGCGCCGGCGAGCAGGCGGGCCACCCAGGGCGTGTCCACGGTGCCGGGGGCGACACAGTTGACCCGGACCCCCTCGGTCACCAGGTCGGCGGCCATGGCGAGGGTGAGGGCGTGCACGGCGCCCTTCGACGCCGAGTACAGGGCGCGTTGGGGCAGGCCGACGGTCGCCGCGATCGAGGAGATGTTGACGATCGCCGCGGCCGACGACCGGCGCAGGTACGGCAGCGCGACGGCGCTCGTCCGGGCCACGCCGGTGACGTTGACGTCGAGCACCCGGCTCCACCGCTCGTCGTCGTCGTCCTCCACCGTGCCCACGGCGGAGATGGCGGCGTTGTTGACCAGGATGTCGATGCCGCCGAAGGTGTCGGCGACCGAGGCGACGGCCGCGTCGAGGGAGGACCGGTCGGCCACGTCCGCGCGGACGCCGTGCACGCGAGGGTCCTCGGGGAGACCCGACAGATCCAGATCCAGCACGCCCACCCGGGCGCCGGCGGCCAGGAACGCCCGCACGCAGGCGTGGCCGATCCCCGAACCACCTCCGGTCACCACCGCCACCAGACCGTCACACCGCATGCCGCTCTCCCCTCCCGAATAGTCCTCCGCGTCGACAGGCACCGCCATCAGGCAGCTCTCAGCGTGCTGCGCTGCCGGCCGAGGCCCTCGATCTCGACCTCCATCACGTCGCCGCCGGCCAGGTACGGGAACCGGCCGGAGAGCGCCACGCCCTGCGGGGTACCGGTGTTGATGACGTCGCCCGGGTCCAGGACGGTGTACTGGGACAGGTGCCAGACCAGGTACGCCACGTCGAAGATCATGTCCTTCGTGCTGGAGTCCTGGCGGGGCTCACCGTTGACCCAGGAGCGCAGCCGCAACGCCTGCGGGTCGTCGATCTCGTCGGCGGTGACCAGCCACGGGCCGAGCGGTTGGAACGTCTCGCAGGACTTGCCCTTCGACCACTGACCCCCCGAGACGGCGAGCTGGAAGTCCCGCTCGGAGACGTCGTTGGACAGCACGTACCCGGCGATGTGCCCGAGAGCGTCGGCCGGCGAGGCGAGGTAGCGGGCCTGCCGACCGATCACCACCGCCAACTCCACCTCCCAGTCGGTCTTCGTCGAGCCACGCGGAATCAGAACGTCGTCGTGGGGGCCGACGACCGTGTTGGGCGCCTTGTAGAAGATGATCGGGTCGGTGGGTGGCTCGGCACCCGACTCGGCGGCGTGCGCGGCGTAGTTCTGGCCGACGCAGAGGACCACACCGGGACGGGCGATCGGCGCGCCGACCCGCTGACCGGAGACGTCGATCTCGGGCAGGTCGGTGGCCTCGCGGACGCGCCGGATGCCGTCGCCGCCGAGGAACTCCGCATCGATGTCGGCGGTCAGCGACGAGAGGTCGAGGTGCCGCCCGTCGACGTACAGGACAGGGCGTTCCCGCCCGACGGGCCCGACTCGCATGAATCTCACGAACCATCCTCCGGTGCCTGGTGGCGGCAGAGCCGTTTCCGATAGGATCTTGCTCGCCAGTGTGTACTCGCTCACACCAACACAGTCAAGGCGGGTCGACACCGCCATGCGGATAGCCCTCTTCATCACCTGCGTCAACGACATCGCCTATCCCGCCACCGGCATCGCGGTCACCCGCATCCTGCGCCGGCTCGGCCACACCGTCGACTTCCCGACGGGCCAGACCTGTTGCGGGCAGATGCACGCCAACACGGGCTACCGGGCCGAGGCGATGCCGATGGTGCGCAACTACGTCGACGTCTTCGACGCGTACGACGCCGTCGTCGTGCCGTCCGGTTCGTGCACCGCGATGATCCGCGACCAGTACCCGCGGCTGCACCCGCCGGCCACGTCGGTGGCCGCCCGCACCTACGAGCTGTCCGAGCTGCTCGTCGACGTCCTCGGCGTCACCGACGTCGGCGCCGAGTTCCCGGAAACGGTGACCTACCACCCCACCTGCCACGGCCTGCGGCTGCTCCGGCTGGGTGACCGGCCCCTGCGACTCCTGCGTCAGGTGCGCGGGATCCGGCTGGTCGAGCTGGCCGACGCCGAGGAGTGCTGCGGTTTCGGCGGCACCTTCGCCCTGAAGAACCCGGACGTGTCCACCGCGATGCTCACCGACAAGTGCGCCCGGGTCGGCGAGACCGGAGCACGGGTGCTCGCCGCCGCCGACAACTCCTGCCTGGCGCACATCGGGGGCGGCCTCGACCGCCACCGCTCCGGCGTACGGGCCCTGCACTACGCCGAGATCCTCGCCGCGACGGGGGCCAACTCGTGACCAGGCCGGTCGCACCGGCCACCGGCGACGGGCGGATCCGCACGCCGCTGCCCTTTCCCACCGCGGCGAAGCCGGCCGTCGCCGACACGCAACTGCGGGCCAACCTGCACCGGGCCACCCGCACCATCCGCGGCAAGCGCGCCCGGGTCGTCGACGAGGTGCCCGACTGGGAGGCTCTGCGCGACGCCGGCGCCGCGATCAAGGCGGACGTCCAACGGCGATTGCCGGAGTTGCTGGAGCAGTTCGAGGCGTCCGCCACCGCCGCCGGCGCCACCGTGCACTGGGCCCGGGACGCGGCCGAGGCCTGCCGGATCGTGGTCGAGCTGACCCGGGCCACCGGGGCCGACGAGGTCGTGAAGGTCAAGTCGATGGCCACCCAGGAGATCGAGCTCAACGAGGCCCTGGAGGCGGCCGGGATCACCGCGTACGAGACCGACCTGGCGGAGCTGATCGTGCAGCTCGGCGACGACACCCCCTCGCACATCCTGGTGCCGGCGATCCACTACAACCGGACACAGATCCGGGAGATCTTCCAGCGTCGCATGCCCGACGCGCCGGCCGACCTCAGCGACGAGCCGGCCGCCCTGGCCGAGGTGGCGCGCGCCCACCTGCGGCGACGGTTCCTCTCGGCCCGGGTCGCCGTGTCCGGCGCCAACTTCGCCATTGCCGACACCGGCACGCTCGTGGTGGTGGAGTCCGAGGGCAACGGGCGGATGTGCCTCACCCTCCCGGAGACGCTGATCAGCGTTGTGGGCGTCGAGAAGCTGCTGCCGACCTTCACCGACCTGGAGGTCTTCCTGCAACTGCTCCCGCGGTCCTCGACCGGTGAGCGGATGAACCCGTACACCTCGATGTGGACGGGCGTCGCCCCCGGCGACGGCCCGCAGGCCGTACACGTCGTCCTTGTCGACAATGGCCGGTCCGCGGTGCTCGCCGACCCGGTCGGGCGGCCGGCGCTGTCCTGCATCCGCTGCTCCGCGTGCCTCAACGTCTGCCCGGTGTACGAGCGGGCCGGCGGGCACGCGTACGGCTCGGTGTACCCGGGGCCGATCGGCGCGATCCTGTCGCCCCAGTTGACCGGGGTGGCCGACAACGCGTCCCTGCCGTACGCGTCGACGCTCTGCGGCGCCTGTTACGACGTGTGCCCCGTGAAGATCAACATTCCGGAGATCCTGGTCCACCTCCGCCAGCAGGCGCCGCACCCACTCGCGGAACGGGCCGCCATGCGCGTCCTGTCCTGGGTGATGCGCAGCCCTCGACGCTGGGCCGCCGCCCTGCGGCTGGCCCGCACGGGCGCGGGTCCACTCGGCGCGTACCGCGAACGACGCACCGGCGCTCGAACGCTGCGCCGGCTGCCCTGGCCCGCCTCGGCGTGGACCCGTTCGCGGGACCTGCCGCTGCCCGCACCGCAGACCTTCCGGGAGTGGTGGGAGCAGCAGTGAACGCGCGCGACGAGATCCTGGCGCGGCTCCGGACGGCCCTGGCCGACAACCCGCCACCGGTGGCGGTGCCCCGCCGATACCGTCGGACCGACGACCGCTCCGACCTGGTCGAGGTTTTCGTCGACCGGCTGGAGGACTACCGGGCGACGGTCCACCGGGGCCTCGGCGCCCTGGCCGGGCTGCTGGCCGAGGTGGACCGGCTCGCCGTCCCCACCGATGTGCCCGCCGACTGGTTGGCCGGCTGTGCCGGGCAGGTGCGGCGCGACGCTCCCCCACTCGCACCGGCCGAGCTCGACGCCATGGACGCGGTCCTGACCGGTTGCGCAGTGGCGGTCGCCGACACGGGCACCATCATCCTCGACGCCGGCCCGACGCAGGGGCGGCGAGCGCTCACCCTGGTGCCCGACCGGCACATCTGTGTCGTCCGCGCTGACCAGGTCGTCGGCCTGCTACCGGAGGCGCTGACCCGCCTCGACGCACGCGCACCCCAGACCTGGATCTCCGGCCCGTCCGCGACCAGCGACATCGAGCTCAACCGGGTGGAGGGGGTGCACGGCCCCCGCCGACTGGAGGTCGTGCTGGTCGGTGTCGACGACGACCTCCCGGAGCACTGACGTCCTCGGCCGGGTCAGCATCGACGGCACCCCGGTCGACACCGTGCCGGTCGGGCGCGGCAGTGTCAACCGACGTCGAGGGGGACCTGTCGAGCGCGGGAGTCGGGACGGCCAGCGAGGATGCCGGCAAGGATCTCCGCGCCGTCGACCACCCTCGGGCCGGGGCGGTTGAAGTAGGCAGGCCCGTCGACCACCCACACCTGCCCCTGACGAACCGCGGGCAGGTCCGCCCAGGCGGGTTGCGCGGCCGCCACCGACAGCTCGTCGAAGGTGCGCTCGGGCGTGAACCCGCACGGCCCGAACACCACCACCTCGGGAGCCAGGTCGGCGACCACCGACCACCGCTGCGGGGTGCTGTGCGCGCCCGGCCCGAGCAGCAGCGACCGCCCACCCGCATAGGCGATCTGCTCCGGCACCCAGTGCCCGCCGGGCATCAACGGGTCGAGCCACTCGACGAACAGCACCGTCGGCGCGCCGGTCACCGGTCCCGGCAACGCGGCGAGGCGACGCCCGGCGTCGGCTCGGATCTCCACCGCCCTGCCCTCGGTGTCCGTCAGCGCGGCCACGGCATCAACCGTGTCCAGGATCCCGTCGATGGTCCGCGCCTCCAGGGACACCACCCTGGTGTCGAGATCGATCAGGCGAACCGCGTCGTTGACCCGCTCGTAGGAGACCGCGCACACATCGCACAGATCCTGGGTCAGGATCAGATCCGGTTTCAGGGCCTCCAGCATCGCGACGTCGAGCTGGTACAGCGATGATCCCCGGTGCGCGTCACCAGCGATCGCCGCCGAGATCTCCCGGCTCGTCAGGGCCTCCGGCAGGGAGGTCGCCGTCACCGCCGGGATGTCGGCCAGGGTCCCCGGCGGCCAGTCACACTCGTGGGTACGCCCGACCAGATGCCCGGTCAGGCCGAGCATGGCCACGATGTCCGTGGCCGCCGGCAGCAGGGAGACGATGCGCACACCCGCCTGCCTACCAGGCGCGACGTGCCACGTCCACTTCCCGGCAGCGAGGCCACGGCGGCCAGCAGCGGCCCCGCCATTCCGCGACCACCTGCCCGGCAGCCATGCTTGAGGTGTCGGGTACAGCTGGTTTATCGTCGTCGCGAGGTGTCATCGCGTCTGGCCGCAACGACGTTGTGGTGATGGAGGTGGCACGACATCAAGGAACGACAATGCCCGCGTCCCTGCACCACCTGATCATCCCCGTGTCTGATCGCGACGCTGCCGCCCACTACTTCAAGGGCCTGCTCGACCTCCGCGAACCCTGGGAGAACGGCTTCTTCCAATCGGTGCAACTCGATGATTCGGTTGTCATCAACTTCGCGGCCCCGCCGGTCGAGGTGCAGCCCCAGCACTACGCCTTCCTGGTGACCGACGAACTTTTCGACCGCATCAAGGCCCGCTTCGACCGCGAAGGTACGCCGTACACCGCCGACCCACCCGGAAAGCGGCCGTCGGAGGTCGGCGAGGTCAATCGTGACGGAACCGGCCGGCGACTGTATTTTCTTGGACCGGACAAGCACATGCTCGAAGTGCTGACCGCTCGCTACAACGATGTGCCACAGCGATCTCGGCCGCTGTAGTCGCGCCGGTAGTCGCACCTGAGCCGTTGGGCTGACTCGGCGTCTCACGCAAGCCGCTTCTCGCGAACAGCCCTGGCGGCCCTGCCAGCACGAGATGCTGTGCGGGGCCGCCAGCTCGGCAGCGACCCCATTCCGTCACGGCTGCGGCCGCCAACAACAACCTTCCCCGTCCAGGACGGGCGGTCAGGCCGAGTCGGAATACGCGAGGTGACTGCCGCAGTGCCGGCAGCGGAAGAGATAGGCGGTGACCGGGCCGGCCTTGCTCAGCGTTCGCAGATACCAGTCGCTGTCACCGGCCGACCAGCCAGACCCGGCCGACGTCAGCCGGAGGTGTTCCAGCGCGTCCGGGGTGGTCGCCAACTCGTTCGCCCCGACCGCGCCATGGAACTCCGCCGCGTCTCGGCAATGGTGCAACCACTGCTCCTGCTGCCACCCCACCATCCTCGTCAGCCAGCACCCGCCGATCCTAGGTCGCCGCGAGCGGCCCACCTGAGCGCCGAACACCTGCCGCGTCAGCGGTCCCGGGGACGTCGTTCAGCTCTTTCGGTTCGGGTCGGTGAGAGCGTCCCAGTCGTCAGCGCTCGTGGGGAACGGCCCCCAGTGCGGCAGATAGAATGGTCGCCGTGGTGGATCGGCCACCGTGAACGGCTTGAACTCCGGATCCGCGATCACCCGATAGACGAACTCGGCCGTCGACATGTCGAATTGGTGCCACGGGTCGGTTTCCCGACGCGCGATCACCTGCCACCGGTCGGGCTCCACTGAGCGGTCCGCCAACCAGTAGTACTCTCCCTCGGTCTGATCACTGCCCCACTGGATCAGCCCCGACCCCTTGTCGGGCTCGTACATCTCGTAGGGTGCCCACAGCCGCACGGACTCGTGCCCGGCCGCCCACTGCCGGAGAGAGGCCCACGTCGGAAGCAGCGGCTGCGCATAGTCGTCCGTGGGCCCTAGAAGGTCCAGGTACGCAGAGAACGCCCCCGGTACGAACCGTCGACACAGCTCCTTGAAGTCCGAAGGCAGCACCACGCCCAGCTCCGACTCCACCTGCTCCCAGCCAGCACCGTCCGCGGGCTCCTGGTGCCATCCGGTCACGTCGATGATTCGGTCGATCCACGTCAGCTGATCATCCACGGCCGGCAAAGTAACAGCACCCGGCCGGCGTCCTCCATCACCCGGTCAACGGATGGCGGTCGGCGACCTTGGCGGTCCTCGGCGCTGCGCGCCCGCCATGACACCACCCCGTAGCGACCGACCCGGCAGAAGCGGATTCACGAGGGCGACCTATTCGGCGATCATCCGGCGGGTGGCGATGGCGGCAGCGTGCAGCCTTTCGTCCGCGCGCATCTCGGCGTCAAAGTCGCCGATGTTCATGCCGACTCGGTGCCGGGAGGCCACGAATCGATCCAGCCGGTCGAGCACCGGTCGCGCGTGCGACCCCATCGCGGCGAAGACCCGCAGCCCATTGTGCTCGGCCAGCCAGGTCAGCACCGCTGGCGCGATCTGGTCTCGGCGGCCAGGTTGTTCGGGCCGGCCGGCGAGATACTGGTCGGCCACGGCCCGGTCCGATGTGACGCTGAGAAGGGCAAGCGTCGCGCACTGCGTCGGGTACCGCCGAAGCAGCGCTGCTGCGGCTGCGGCGGCTGGCCCGATCTGTCCGAGAACGTGGATCGCCCAGTCCGGGGTGTCGTTCTCGGCCCCTTCGAGTCGGTCAATGAGTTCCGGCACTGCGGCAGCGGCGGCCGGCCCGAACGCGGCCAGGACCCGCATCGGCAGGTCCGGCGTGCACGAATCCGGTAGCACGGCCAAGATCTGCCGGGCGGCGGCCACCGGGATCTGTGCATCGGCACCCGTCCGGGCAACCGCCTTGAACGCCTCAGCCAGACGCGGCTCGTCGCTGTTGGACAGCATCAGCCGGACCAGATGCGGCACCGCCCGGTGGTCGCCGACGCTGCCCAGCGCGGTAGCGGCCACCGCGCCGAACTCAGGATCGTCCAGCAGCCCCGCGAGCTCGTCGGCGGCCAGACGGGACGCGGTCAATGAAGCCGCCAACGTGTGCAGCGCCGCCGACCGCACCTCGGAGCTGTCGTCCCGCAGGAGGCCGGTCAGCATCGGCGTCAGCCGTGCGGGCGCGGCGCGCCACTCACGCATCGCCGCGAGCGCCATCCGTACGCCTTCGAGCCTGACCTGTGGGCGCTCGGACCGGTTTGCCAGCCGTTCCGCCCAGGCGTAGCGGTCCAGCTCTCGATCGAGGCCGGTCAGCACGCGCGCCCAGCGCTCGCCGCCGGTCTCACTCTGCGAGGCGCGCGGCGCCTTTCCGGTGAGTCATGAACCTGATCTTCCCCCACGACCATCGCAGGGCGCAACGCCTGGTCCTGATCCGGGCCTACACCTGACCGACGGCCTCAGCGATGGCGAGGGTGTGCTGGTACTCGCGCCAGTGGGCCAGTTTGCCGTCCCGGGTCCGCAGCACCCCGATGAACGGCGCCGAGGCGGTTGTCCCCGTCTCTGTGTGAGTGCCGACCAGTTCATACTCGACCACGATCACCTCGGGGTCCGCGGTCTCGTGCACGACCACGTTACGACAGTCGTCGAACCGGACCGGGAACACCGCCTGGCTCCCTTGTGTGTACGCAAGCACCCGCTGCTTTCCCTCGGTACGTGTAGGGCGCCCGGGTGCGGCGAACGGTGTCTCGATCACCACGTCGTCGGTGAGCAGGTCGGCCTCGAAGGTGGGCTGGTTCGCGAGCCACTGGGCGCACATGCTTTCGAAGATCGCTCTTGGTGTCACGGTCGTCCTCCCTGATAATGAGTCAGCACTCGACTTGTGCCGAGAATAGTGAGTGGAGACTCATTTTGGTAGAGGGTCCGCCGTTGCGCGTCGACGCGCAGCGCAACCGCGCACGCATCCTGGACGCCGCGGAGGCAGTCTTCGCCGAGTTCGGTCCCCGAGCCTCCACCGAGGAGGTGGCCCGGCGCGCCGGTGTCGCCATCGGTACGGTCTTCCGCCACTTCCCCACCAAGGACGACCTGCTCGCCGCGATCATGAAGCGACTGCTCGCACAGCTCGTCGAAGACGCCGCCCAGCGAGACCTGTTCGCCTTCTTTGCCCACCTGGTGGCACAGGCCGCGGCGAAGAAGACGGTCGTCGACCTTCTCGCCGGGTCCGGGGTGAACATCCGGCTGCCCGACGCGGTCGGTCACCTCGAGAAGGCGGTGGCCCGGCTGTTGGAACAGGCCCAGGCCGCCGGCTCCGTCGCCGCCCCGGTACGGCTACCCGAAGTGATGGCGCTCCTCGCCAGCGTCTGCCAAGGGGCCCTGCACGGTGGGTGGGACGAGCCTCTGCAGGCCCGTACGCTCGCGGTCGTCTTCGCTGGCCTGAAAGGCGCCTGACCGGCCGGCTGGTGGATCAGCACCCGGCGTGAGCGCCGGGCCGGGCCGGCGTACGCGTCGGTCGCCTCGTGTCAGCCCACGGGCGTCCCGTCCAGGATGCGCTGCATCTGATCGACCGGCAGGGCCGGGTTGGCCGCGGCGGCCTCGGCCAGTTCGGGATCATCGAGAAGCGCGACGATCCGCGGTGCGGGGAGCCGTGGGCTGCTGGCCATCGCCTGTCGCACGGAGGCGCTCGGGTCGGTGCTCAATCGATCGACGACTTCCGGGTCGGCGTGCGGATCGAGGGCGACGAGCCGTCGTACCGTCGGGTCGGGGTCGTCGGAGAAGCGGGCCAACCCGTTGGTGGGAAACTGCGGAAGCTCGCTCAACCGGTCCCGGCCGCAGCAGTGGTACTCGAGGAAGCAGCGCAGCAGCAGCGCGGGCGGCGCGGCCGGGTGATGCTGAGCGAGCAGGACCCGTACGCCCAGGTCGGGGTCCTCGGCGAGGATGTCGACGAGGTCCGGCGGCAACTCGGAGTTTCGGGCCGCGCGGCGGCGGACCAGCGGGTTGACCGAGCGTGCCCAGCGCAGCGCATCGGTGAGTTCCGGCGCGGCGCCGTCGGTATAGGGGATCTCACGGCAACGCACGTCCGCGGAGCCAAAGTGGCCGTCGTCCGGCACCGTGGTCACGTCGATGTCGATGCTGGCCCGCTGCGGTTCGCTGAGGCCGGGATGGGTGGAGACCGCGGTTCGGACCTTGACCGTCGGGTCGGTGGAGAGCCGGACAAGCTGGTCGCCGCTCAGGTCAACGCGGCCGGCCACTCCCTGCCGAACCGACGGGTCGGGGTGGCGCAACAGCGTCTCGACCACGTCCGGTGGGACGCTCGGGTTCTCGGCCATCACCCGCAGCGTGGCCGCGTCGCCGCTGGCGAGCACCTGATCGACAAGCGCCGGGGACAGTGGACGCTGAAGCACGTACCAGAATGCGTGACAGTGCTGGTCCGGCAGATCCGCAGGCTCCATCACCTGGTGGCGGCGCGCGTCGGACGCCACGGCGACCGCCCGCACCTCGGGCGCCTCATCCTCCAGCAGCGCCCGGCGCGACCGCTCGTCCAGCCAGATCGCGGAGCCGGCCACGTACCGGCGCACACCCGGCCGAGGGTGCACGGCGGCCAGCCGGATCAGACGTCGGTCGTACCCCATCGCGCCGAACAACTCGTCGATCAACTCCTCGCGGCTGAACGGCACGTCGGAGGGGGGATCGTCGAGTCCGGTCAACAACCTGACCAGCACGTCGTCCGGCAGCGGTGCCTGACCGGGTCGGCCGAACGCGCGAAGTCTCACCCGCCACGCCGGGTCGGCCAGCAGGTGGGCACGCGCCAGGGGGTCGACCTGCGGGTGGCTGGCGAGCGCGCCGCGGATCGTGGGTGAGGGATGACGCAGCATCGCGTCCCGCACCGGCGGCAGCAGCTCGCGGCGGCGTCGCAGCCCCTCGCATGCCTGCTCCGGCCACATCTCCACCAGCCGCAGCAGCACGTCGATCGGCGCTGCCGGATTCCTCGCCAGCCCGGCCAACAGCGACGAGGGAGACGAAAACCGATCCGAAGAAGCAGCACCGACCATCAACCGCACGCTACGCCCACGTCCATCGTCGCGGCATCCGCTCATCGGGAGAGCAGGCGCCGCCCGACCGCTCAGGTATAGGCACCGTGCCCATACTCGTCGCGGGTGACCTGGAAGTCATCGGGCCTCGTCCGCCGGAGAAGCTCGTACCGGTCCCCGAAGAGGTCAATCGCTTGCCGGAGGCTGCATTCCTCGGCCCGACAGATCGCCTGCAACGCCAGGATGATCCGTTGTTGCACGATGAGGTCGTCGATCGACTGCCAGGCGTCCACGCGGCCATCCTGCGGGACGACCATCAGCGTGGCAATCGGCGGATGGAGGATCCCTGATTCCACAAGCGACGTGAGTTCGCCGGGCCGGGTGGGAGCCTAGGTGCCGTCTTCTTCTTCTGGACTTCCTGCCTGATCGAGTAGGGCCGTCAGCGTCTGCAACGATTGTTCGTCGAAGATGGGGGTGACGATGTCGCCAAATCTGCGTTCGCCAAGCTTCCCGCGGAGGTCACGGAGTCGAGCGATATCGAAACCGGCCTGGGGAACGCCGATTTCGAGCCGTATCGCGAGGGCCTGGCAATGCAAGGTCACTGCCTCGGCGAATCCACCTGCTTCGGTACGCAGGGTCGCGAGCTCGCTGATTGAGCTCGCCATGCCAGCCCGATTGCCTAGTTCCTCGTCGATGGTCAGCGATTGCTGATAGCGGCGATCGGCCTCGGCGTAGTCGCCCCGAAGGTGGGCGAGAATGCCGAGCTGACCGTGGCTGCTGGCCATGCCAGCCCGATTACCCAGCTCCTCCGT
>NZ_JBEZFV010000004.1:264923-463113 GCF_040649655.1 Micromonospora sp. NPDC048905
TCGTTGATGGTCAGCGATTGCAGGTAGCGGCGCTCGGCCTCGGCGTAGTCGCCCCGATCCTGGGCGAGGATGCCAAGCTGGTGGAAGCTGCTGGCCACGCCCACCCGATTACCCAGCTCCTCGTCGATAATCAGCGATTGCTGATAGCGGCGCTCGGCCTCGGCGTAGTCGCCCCGAAGGTGGGCGAGGATGCCGCGCTGACCGTAGCTGCTGGCCATGCCAGCCCGATTACCCAGCTCCTCGTTGATGGTCAGCGATTGCAGGTAGCGGCGCTCGGCCTCGGCGTAGTCGCCCCGATCCTGGGCGAGGATGCCAAGCTGGTGGAAGCTGCTGGCCATGCCAGCCCGATTACCCAGCTCCTCGTTGATGGTCAGCGATTGCAGGTAGCGGCGCTCGGCCTCGGCGTAGTCGCCCCGAAGCTGGGCGAGGATGCCAAGCTGGTGGAAGCTGCCGGCCACGCCCGCCCGGTCGCCCAACTCCTCGTCGATGGTCAGCGATTGCTGATAGCGGCCATCGGCCTCGGCGTAGTCGCCCCGATCATTGGCAAGGATCCCGAGCTGGTGGTAGCTGCTGGACATGCTGGCCCGGTCGCCCAGCTCCTCGTTGATGCTCAGCGATTGCAGGTAGCGGCGCTCGGCCTCGGCGTAGTCGCCCCGGCGCTGGGCGAGGATGCCGAGCTGGTGGTAGCTGGTGGCCATGCCGGCCCGGTCGCCCAGCTCCTCGTTGATGGTCAACGATTGCAGGTAGCGGCGCTCGGCCTCGGCGTAGTCGCCCCGAAGGTGGGCGAGGATGCCGAGCTGACCGTAGCTGTCGGCCATGCCCAGCCGGTTACCCAGCTCCTCTTTGATGGTCAGCGATTGCTGATAGCCGCGATCGGCCTCGGCGTAGTCGCCCCGATCCTGGGCGAGGATGCCAAGCTGGTGGAAGCTGCTGGCCATGCCGGCCCGGTCGCCCAGCTCCTCGTTGATGGTCAACGATTGCAGGTAGCGGCGCTCGGCCTCGGCGTAGTCGCCCCGGCGCTGGGCGACTACGCCGAGCTGCTGGTACCAGGCCGGGCGGCGGGGGGAGTTTTCTGGAAGCCAGCGAAGGGTGTCGTAGATGAGGCTGACTTCTCGGTCCCATGCCCCCCACTCGTCGAGTTGGCCGCAGATGCGCTTAGTGATGGTTCCGGCGGTTTCTAGATCATCGATGGCCAGCAGGTGATGACGGGTTTCGTCGAGGTCGTGGAGGTCGTCGAACCGATCTTGCGGCCAGGTCTCGACGCGCCACCGCCAGAATGTCGCGGCGGCGTGGTGAGCGGCGGTGACCAGCCCGGGGTGGTGGTGCGGACCGTGGTCGGTATTCCAGTGACGATGCAGTTCGGTGGCGGTCCAGCGGTGCATCACCACCCGGCCGTCATCGACGATGGCGATCAGACTGGTCGTGGCGAGTTGCCGGACTAACTCCGTCATGCCCGGTGGTGCGGCGAACGGGGGCTGAGGCGGTTGGCGTGCCTTTTCGATTAGCTGGGCGAGACGTTCGCCGTCTGCCGGGGTCAGCGGACTGTCCTGCCCGAGTGCCTCCGTTAGCCCGTACAGATCGAGTCCGTATCGCGACAGCAGGTCACTTATCTGCGCGGCTGCCTCTGTCATGCCGTGGGGCTGCGCTTCCAGATCGGCATCCGGGTCCGCGACGCCCACCTGGAACAGCAGCCCGTTGACGTCGACTGGTTCGCGGTAGACGCTGATCCCGGCCAGCAGCCGGACCGCGCCCTCGATGGGGTCGAGGCGGGTCAGGTGCTCGGTAAGCAGGACATCGTCGGCGGCCAGCGTGACCGTGTCGGCCAGCGCCGCGTCCAAGGTGCGCTGTTGGGCGAGCCACGCGGCCGTGTCGGCGGGACCGAGCCGTGTTTCGACGGCCTGGCGTAGGCGTCGGGTGATGTCGGAGAAGCGGCCCTGTCCCGCAGGGTCGCCGCCGCTGCTGGGCAGCAGCGCGTCGAGGTACTCCAAGGCCCTGGGGTGTCCACCGACTGTCTGCCAGATGCGCTGCTGCGCGTCGACATCGGCGGCGTGCCGGTCCAGGCGGGGCAGCGACCACAGCAGCTTCCGGGCCTCGGCCAAGCTCAGCGGAGGCACCTGATAAGGATGCAGCCGTTCGGCGGCCGGGTCGGGTAGCCCGAACCGGTAGCGGCTGGTGATCAACAGCCGGCTACGGCCGGGGCTGACCAACCAGGCGGCCAGCAACCCTGCCAGCCCCGGATCCGCGATCGACCAACCGGCGTCAATGCCGCTGTCCTGGATCAGGTTGTCCTCGAAGTTGTCCAGCACCACCAGGATCCTCGTGCCGGCCAGGACCTGATCGCGCAACAGAGCGAACCGGTCGGACCAGGGCAGATCCACCCGGCCGGCCGCCTGCACCGCAACCATCGGCGGGCCGGTGAACTGTTCCCGCAGCACCAACTCTCGACGGGCCGCGTCGGCGAGCGCGGTCAGCAGCCCGTCGACGGTGACCGGCCCGGTCACGGTGACCAGACGCCAGTCCGACGATGTGTCCAGCAGCCGGCGGACCACCTCGGCGGCCAGGGTGGTCTTCCCGACCCCACCGATACCGTGCAGCAGCACCGCCGTACCGGTGCCGTCAGTGAGGAGACCGGGCAGGGTGCGCTGGGCGTGCCGGCGACCGACGAACTGCCCGACCGGCCGGGCGAGTAGGCCGCCCAGGTCCGGCACGGTCTCCGCGCGAGCTTCGGCTGGTGCGGCGCCGTCCGCGACGGTCACCGACGGTGCGGCGGCCAGCACGCTGACCACACTCCACTCGTCCATGCCCGCAACCGCCTGGATCAGCGGGTCCGGGGCGGTCGCGAGGTCTCGTTGCACGCGCCGACGGGCCTGTGCCACCGCCGCGACCACGTCCGGCCGCGCCGAAGCTGCCAGCTCGGCGTACACGGCGGCGAACAATCTCGTGGCGTACGCGTCGGTGACCGAGGTCTGCGTCGCGATCACCGCGCCCGCGCCCCGCCGGGCCATCCTGGCGGCGAACGACCCCGCGCCGTCCTCGCCGTCGGCATCGGTGTAGCAGGCGGCCAGTGAGATCACCCGCGGCATCCGGCCCTCCGGGATCGCCTCCGCCATCAGGGTCTCCGGATCCACCGACCGGGAACGACCCTGCTCGTCCTCCAGGTGCAGGATGCCCGGCGCACCGTGCGCGGACAGATGCAACACGTGCGTGGTGTCCTCGGCCAGCACCGCACGGATGGCCGCCGTCGTGGCGAACGGCAGGATCCGCACCACCGCCCGGCTGCGGTGCGCCCCGTGCACCGCGTCCAGGACGCTGCCCAACTCCCGCTCGTAATCCAGCAGCGGACCACCGCCGGACTCCGGCGACGCGATCGCCACCACGATCCGCAACGGACCCGGCGCCGCTGCCGACCGGGAACCCGCCGCCTCCACCCTCCGATACACCGACACCAGCTCGTGCAGCACCATCGGACGGCCGGTCACCGGCTCCGGCAACGCCTCCCACGGCAGCCACCACCAGTCCGGCGCCTGCACCCCCACCCGCACCGGCACATACTCCCGCTGCGCCCGGCGGATCACCCGGGCCAGCGCCTGTGCCACCGTGACCGGCAGAAACGATTCCGCCAACAGCTCACCGGCGCGCCGCAACGACACCACACCGGCGGCCTGGCCGGCGGCAGCGAGATCACGCGTCACCACACGGCGGCGAGCGCGTTCCCGACGTACGTCCTGCAACGCGTTGGCCAGGCCGGGCGACACACCACGGTGTGCCGCCGTCACATCCTGTCCACACCCCGACAGGCGCACCTGCGACTGCGACACCGTCAGCACCAGGTCCAGCAGCCCATTCGCCGGCACCGTCTCCTCGACGACGACCGACGCCACCCCATCCAGCAGCGTGGACAGGTCTTCAACCCGGGACACCCACACCGCACCTGCCAACCAGCCGTCCTGCGAGTTGTAGCGGCCGGAGACGACGCCAACCACCGCCCGGTCGGACGCCCGCAGCACCGGCGCACCGCTCATACCGGGCATTACCGCGTCCGCCTGCAGACGCGACCACAACACGCCGTCCCGCAACGCCGGGCCACGCCAGTGGCCCCCCGCGGTCAGCAGCTCGTACTCGTGCCCGTCGTCCTCGACCGTCGGATAGCCGGCCGTCGTCACCGGCTCGTTGTCCCGCACCCCGTCGGAGGCGACCACCTGCGACACAGACCCCGCCAGCGGCTGCTCGGCACGCAGGACCGCCAGGTCGTGCACCTCGTC
Organism: Micromonospora sp. NPDC048905; assembly: GCF_040649655.1. Lineage (NCBI taxonomy): Bacteria > Bacillati > Actinomycetota > Actinomycetes > Micromonosporales > Micromonosporaceae > Micromonospora > Micromonospora sp. NPDC048905. Next base: position 269,186 of record NZ_JBEZFV010000004.1, read on the forward strand.
GACGCGTTGCACCGTGGCGTCCCACCCCGCACGGCCGCCGACGGGCCCGATCCGCACCACGGATCCCACCGCCGCCGCACCGATCTCCGCGAGAACGTGGTGGGCGGTGACCAGCACAGCTGACTCGACCTGGAAACACGTGCCGACAGGTACCGCATCGTCAGCAGCGACCCAGCCGAGAAAGTCGTACCCGGCCACCCGCACGGTCATGACGCGCCGTCCTGCGCTTCCTCGGCGTCGGTGTCGGCGTCGTCCGGGTCCGCTTCCCCCGGCCCTCGAAGCGCACGGTCAGCAGTTGCGCCATAAATGATCTTCACCTTCAGTGACGCCTCGCCCGAGGCGCCGGCGACGATCACGTCACCTTTGGCCGACACCTTCAGCCCGAACTCGACCTCCACCGACTCCGGGCTACCGACGCGGCGCGTGACCCGGCCAACCATCCGCGCCGTCGACACCGCGATCTCCTCCACCGCCGACTGCGCCCGTTCGAACGCACCCGCCGCATAGTCCACGGCCCGATCAACGCGCTCACGTGCCGACGTCTGCTGGGAACCACCCACCGGCACGACCTCGACGAGTACCTCGACCGCCCCCACCCGCACCGCAACCGTCTGCGCCACCCAGACTCCTTCGCCGAAAAATGGTAGGAACCATCTGACCAGCAAGCGGAAACACCCAGATAAAGATTAGATAGAGGCTAGGCAGCGGTCAAAACGAAGCACACAACACCAAACACCCAACGCCCCAGACGAACGAAAATATGTCAGCCATCCGACAATCAATTTTCAATCCACGAGAGAGTCCAATTACAAATTCAACAAATTGGACAGATCGAACCTAAGAGGACGCATCGAGCGTCGTGAGCGCCCGCACCATGGCAGAGGTTCGGCGAGTTGGCGACGTGACTCAGGTGGCGGTAAAGATCACTGAGCGGTCCGCTTTAGCGGCTCGGTCGTAGAACGCCTGCACGTCAGCGAAGTTGCTCCAGGTGTACTCGAAATCGTCGTCGTCCTGGGCCCCGTCGTAGTCGCTGCCGTCGATCGCATCGAAGCGGAGGCGTAGCCAGACTCGGTCGATGGTTCGCAGGGCCTCGGCCACATCCCGGACCTCGGCGGCGCTGACGTACACGACGTAATAGTCATCGTGGAGGTGCCGGCCACCGAGCACCGCGTGGGACAACGGATACGGGCCACCGTCCGGGTCGAGCGTGCCATCGGTCAGGCAGCGGTGGATGGCGTCCCAGGCTTTGTCGGTGTCAACCCTGAAGGTGTCGTCGTACCAAGACTCCTCGATCTCCTCAAGGAACTCGCCCACCCTGTCGTCGTCGGCCGCCAGCAGCGAGCGCTCCTGCTCGGACGTAATGGCGAAGTGCACCCCCAACATGCCGGCGATCGTACGGGAGGGGTGCGACGTTGACTCGGAGCCAGGAAGGCGCAACGCTGTGGAAGCGCTCCCATCGTCGAGCTCCTATGCGAAAGGAATGCTCGTGCGTCCCACCACCACCGTTCTACTCCCAGTCGTGCTCGCCACGGCCCTCGGCGGTCTGGCCCTGCCGGAGCCCGCCCTGGCCGCGGCCGGCCCGGCACTCACCGTCGACACCACCGCCGCCCGACACCAGATCAGCCCGTACGTCTACGGCATGAACTTCGCCGACGAGGCTCTCGCCCGCGACCTGCGGCTGCCCGTGCACCGCTACGGCGGCAACGCCACCACCCGCTACAACTTCCGTGCCGACACCACCAACCGCGCCGCGGACTGGTACTTCGAGAACATCCCCAACGACAACCCCAGTCCGGACGACCTCCCGGAGGGCTCGGAGTCCGACCGGTTCGTGCAGCAGAACAAGGCCACCGGCGCTGCCACGGTCATGACCATGCCGATGCTCGGCTGGATCGCCAAGGACCGGTCGCGGGCGTGTGGCTTCAGCGTCGCCAAGTACGGCCCGCAGCAGTCCACCGACACCTGGGCACCGGACTGCGGCAACGGCATCAAGCCGGACGGGTCACCGGTCACCGGCAACGACCCGGAGGACACCAGCGTCGCCGTCGGTGCGGAGTACGCCACCGACTTCGTCAACCATCTCAAGGGGCAGTTCGGCGCTGCCGCCGACGGTGGGGTCCAGTTCTACAACCTGGACAACGAACCGGACCTGTGGCACTCCACCCACCGCGACGTCCGCCCGACCGGGCTGGGCTACGACGAGCTACGCGACCGCACCTACGAGTACGCCGCCGCGATCAAGGCTGCCGACCCGGGCGCGAAGACACTCGGTCCCGTCGGCTGGGGCCTGAACTCGATCCTCTTCTCGGGCCTCGACCAGGACACCTGCTCGCGTACCGGCTGCTGGTCGAACCCGCCGGACAAGGCCGCGCACGGCGGCCAGGACCTCGGCCCGTGGTACCTGGACCGGATGCGCGAGTACGAGCAGCAGCACGGCACCCGCATCCTCGACTACTTCGACGTCCACCTCTACCCGCAGCAGGCCGGCGTGTTGGGCGAGGCCGCCGGCGACGCCAACACCCAGGCGTTGCGGCTGCGCTCGACCCGCCAGCTCTGGGACCCGACCTACGTGGACGAGAGCTGGATCAACAGTCCGGTCCGGTACATTCCGCGACTGCGCGAGCTGGTCGACCAGCACTACCCGGGTACGAAGGTCGCGATGACCGAGTACAACTGGGGCGCCTTCGGGTCGCTCAACGGCGCGCTCGCCCAGGCTGACGTTCTCGGCATCTTCGGCCGCGAAGGGCTCGACCTGGCCACCCTCTGGACCGCACCCACGGCCGACCAGCCGGTGGCCAACGCCTTCCGCGTCTACCGCAACTACGACGGCAAGGGCGGCGCGTTCGGCGAGACCTCCGTCCGGGCGACAAGCGCCGACCAGGGCAAACTGGCCGTGTACGCCGCCGAGCGCAGCGCCGACAAGGCGCTCACCCTGGTCGTCGTCAACAAGACCGGCGACGACCTGACCAGCCCGGTCGCCCTCACCGGTGCCTCCGCCAGCACCGCCCAGGTCTACCGCTACAGCGGGGCGAACCTCGCCGGCGTCGTCCGGGAGGCCGACCTGCCGGTGACCGGCAGCGGCCTCACGGCCACGTTCCCGGCCAACTCGATCACCCACCTGGTGCTGCCCCGCAGCACCACGCCCAGCGACACCCAGGCGCCGACCGTCCCGGGTAAGCCGACCGCCGGCACGATCACCGGCGACAGCGTCGCGCTGACCTGGACGCCGTCCACCGACGACACCGCCGTCACCGGCTACGACGTGCACCGGGTCGACACCACCGGCCCCGTGAAGGTGGGCAGCGCCACCGGCACCACGTTCACCGTGACCGGGCTGACGCCGGACACCCCGTACACCTTTGTGGTGACCGCCCGCGACGCGGCGGGCAACGTCTCGACGGTCTCGCCCGGCCTGGCCGTGCGGACCGCGCCCACCGCCCCGACCGGCGGTTGCACGGTCGGCTACACGGCGAACAGCTGGCCGGGCGGCTTCACCGCGTCCGTGACGATCAAGAACACCGGCACCACCGCGATCGACGGCTGGAAACTCGGCTTCGACTTCCCCACCACCGGCCAGAAGGTCGATCAGGGCTGGTCGGCCACCTGGAAACAGAGCGGCGCGAGCGTCACCGCGGACAGCATGAGTTGGAACGGCAAGCTCGCCCCCGGCGCGTCCACCAGCATTGGCTTCAACGGCACGTGGAGCGGCACCAACCCGGCGCCGACCGCCTTCACCCTCAACGGTCAACGCTGCGGGTGACCTGAGAGAGCCCTCCGCCGGGCCACGCCGGCGGAGCAGGCCTGGGGTCCGGGGTGCAGCTGCACCCCGGACCCCTCGCTGACTCGACGTGATGGGAGTGAAGCGAGATATCTTGGCAACCACCGCAGCCTCTACCGGCGCCTCGGCCTCATCACGGCTGCCAGCTACTGCTCGATGGCCACGGAGGAGTTAACCGCTTGAGGTACGACCATCCGGTGTCCCTTCCTACCGACGAGCAGATCCGGGCACTGCACGAGCGGTTCGCGCCGACCAAAGGCGCCTTCGAACTCGTCTACACCCACTGCCAAATCATCTGCGAGGTCGCGGAGCAACTCCTGGGCAGATACCCCGTTCCCCTGGACACCGCGCTCGTGCGTGCGGGCAGTCTCCTGCACGACATCGGCGTCTACCGCCTGTACAACGATGCAGGACAGCTCGATCACGGAACCTACGTCCGGCACGGGATACTCGGCCACACGATGCTGCGCGAGCTCGGGTTCCCCGAACTGGTGAACAGGTTCTGCTCCCATCACACCGGTGTCGGGCTCACCCGCGACGACGTGGTGCGGCAAGGCTTGCCACTTCCGGTACGGGACTACACGGCAGACACCGTGGAGGAGCAACTGGTGATGTACGCGGACAAATTCCACAGCAAAACGACACCCCCGACGTTCCTCACCGCAAGCTCCTTCGCTGCCAGCGTGCGGCGTTTCGGCGATGACAAAGTTGACCGATTCGCGGCGATGGTCAAGACGTTCGGCGAGCCGGACCTAGTATCACTCTCCCACCGCTACCGGCAGCCGCTCGTCTGAGCGTCCCTGCAACCATGCTCGCCGGCGCCGCCGGCGCGACGGCCTTCGCCCAGCGAGTGCCGGGCGTCGTCGTCGGCATTTGCGCTGTACTCGCTGCTATCCTCGCCGGAACCCAGACCGTGGTTCGCCCGGATCAGCGAGCGCGGTTCAACCAGACGCAGACGTTCGCCCTCGCCCGGCTAGCGACATCGCCGGGATCAATCTGCAGCTCTGCGTCTGCCCGGTATCGCCGGAGCACCGGCACACTTAAGGCGTGTTTCAGAAGTCGTGGGTGGCCGGTGAAGGTCACGGCGTGGCGGTGACCTGGCTGACGATCCAGGGCAAACCGGCCGTGATCCGGAGTGGTCATGGTGGTGGTGTCCGAGGCGGAGCCACGTGGTGCATTGACGTGTTGGACCTGAAGGCGGATTCCCCGGCCACGTTGTGGGAATTCACGATTGGCCTGAACAGGCGCCGGCCTACCGTGCCTCAGTGACCAGCCCTCCGGACGCGGCGCGCATGCGCCTCCGCTTACGCGTTCACCACGTGTCCCGTAGCGCCCAGCTACGGCGGGTGATCACGATGGCGGCTCCACTTCGCAACACCCACATCACCAATGTGCTGTGGCAGCACACCGGCGCTCTTATCAGCTCCCGTGCGGATCTACTTCGCCTCGGGGCGCTGTTCCGGCTGGCGGCGGTCAGCCCACACAGCGCGGTGTTTCTGCCGTTGCGGATGAACGAACCCAGCGATACCGCCGCGTCCTGGCGTGACGGCCAGGGATTGGCCGACCTCCTCATCGTGCGCCGCGATGTGCCGCTACGACCGTCGGCCTGGCCGACGATCCGTGCGACGCTACGCCGTGGCCCCGGGGCCCCCGCGACAATGTCGGCACCGGCTCCGCGCCCGCCGGCCGGCCCGACATACAACCCGGCGCTGCAGGCACTGTTCGTCGCCGAACATGCCCACACGCTGGTGATGTCAGGCACCTCCACCGCCCTGCACGAGGCCGGTGACGAGCTGACGTGGTGCGGCAACGAGGTCGCCACCAACGAGGGCATTCACCGATATGGGGGGCCCACCGGGCTCAGCCAGTTCAACGGACCGGACCGCCGCTCCGGACGACGCGACGGTAGCTGGGAATGCATGGTCCTCGCCGAGGACCCGATCTTCCACCGGTCTCGCTGGCTGCGAATCGTGTCCGAACCAGCTGCCGCCTAATACTGCAACTAAGGCTTTTTTATAAGCCCGGTCAGAGCCATTCGCAGATGATGGTGATGGTCAGGACGGCCTGGAACCGGACGGCCAACTTGTCGTAGCGGGTGGCCACGGCGCGGTGGCGGTTGAGCCTGTTGATGCCGTTCTCGACGGCATGTCGCATCCGGTAGAGGTCTCGGTCGAACGTGGGCGGGCGTCCGCCGCGGCTGGTGTAGGCCTTGTCCGCCAGGACGAGGTCGGGGCAGGTGCGGGACCGGCCTACTCCGAGACGGGTCCCGATTAACGTCGCGCGTGTAGACGGGCGACCGGAGGGCGGGTCATGACGGGGTGGGACGGCGTGCAGTTGTGGGACGGCGGCGACGAGGACGAGGTGCGGGCTCGTCTGGCGGCGGGAGCCGATCCCTGCATGCCACTCGGGCATGACTCGGCCCTGCACGTCGCTGCGGAGCACTGGTCGCCAGCAGTCGTGGCGGCGATGGCCGCGGCGGCGAGCGATGTCGACTGCGTGTCCGACGGCCGGTCCCCGCTGTGGCTGGCGGTTCACGCGCGGCGGCACGACAACGCCCGGGTGCTGGCGGCCGCTGGTGCGGACCCGTGGCAGCCGATGATGGCCGGTTGGTCACCCGGTCGGCTGAGCCTCGCCGGCCCCGAACCCGACCTGTTCGGCACCGCGCCGGCCGGGGTCGAGCTGAGCCCGGCCGAGCGGGAAGCCGTCGCGTTGGCCGGTGAACTGGGCGACCGTTTGCAGGTCGACCACTACGACGGGACCGGGCTTCTCTGCGTCGCGGAGATCGACGCGACCGAGGCGATCCGCCGGCTCGACGGCACCCCGATGACCGAGGACGAGCTTCTCGCCCACTACGACATCGACGTCGACGAGGATCCCGATCCAGGCGACGAGCACGACTGGGTCTGGCTTTCGGAGATGAACGATCTGCTGCTCGTCGGCGTCACCGACGTACCCGGCGGCTGCGTGATCACCCAGCCGTGGGGATACCAGCCGCAGACACCCCTGGTCGGTCGGCTGCTGTCCGTCGGCACGATCGCCTACGGCCTGTACGCGAACCCGAAGAGCGGCAACCAGGGCAGCATTCACCGCGACGGGGAGACGATCGGCTGGGACCTGCATCCCGGCGGTGCCCCGTGGAGCGCAGACACCAGCCAGATGATCCTGCTCAGCTACCTCTACAGGTCGCAGGCCCCCGCATACTCGTGCGCGTTCGTCAGCCTCCGTCCCGTCGACGCCCGATGCATCACCGGCCCCGCCGACCACTGGGTTCTGCTGCCCGAGCGGGACTACTGGGCGAGCAATACAGTGTGATGACATCCGGAATGATGAGGCACTGCCGTGCCAGGTCGGCAAGCCGGCCGGCGCGGGCAGGACGCGCGGTGTCCGTGCCTGCCTTAGCACCGGCCAACCGCTACAGCGCCCGCTGGCCTTGCTGGCCCCGACGTGCAGCCGGGGCCAGCAAGGCGTCGGTCATCTCGCAGGTGAGGGCATGCGCCGAGGTCAGCCCTTGATTCGGTACGCAGCGAAGTCCACGGCCCGTCTTACCGCTGGGCGTCGCGTGCGATCAGCCACCCGTTCACCGCAGATCAGCCAATTCGCGGTGGCCCAGCGCCGGTCGGTCCTGGCCACGGTCGCGTGGTGCGGCCAGCAGCGCGGCCGCAACGATGATCTGTACCGCCAGGACGAGCGCCTGGGCGGCGGGTGCCTTGAGGGTGAGCAGCGCGATGGTGGTGTTCACGCCGAAGTGGACCGCGATCGATGCCGCGACCCCGGCGAGCTCGTAGGCGTAGCCGGTGAGCAGTGCCATCGGGAAGACGCTGAGCGTGAACAACAGGCCACTCCAGCTGACCAGGCCGAACTCGGACTGAAGAGTCCCGTCGATGAAGAACAGCGGCAGGTGCCACACCGCCCAGGCGGTGCCCAGCAGCAGACCGGCGCGCAGGCGGCTCATCGACGCGCGCAGGCGTGGGTAGGCCGTGCCACGCCAACCGGGCTCCTCGGCCAACGGACCACCCACCAGCATGCTGATCAGGAACGGTACGGTTCCGCCCGCCGTCGCGATCAACTCGCGCCCTTCGGTCAGGCTCACTGCGGGGCCTCCCAGGAACTCCGCGAGCAGTGCGGCTGCCAGTACGGTCCCCGATGCCAGGGCCAGCATGGGCAGCGCCCAGAACAGCCGTGGGCGCAGCCGAAGTCGCACCGTGTGGGCGGGGATCGGTTGACGACGGCGATGGCGCCGTATCCGGACGGCGATCGCGCCGATCGCCGGGCCGAATCCGCCGAGAAGGTACGGAACGACGGTGGGGGACGTCATCGCCGGTCCATCGAGTGTGACCGCGAAAAGCCAGAAGGCGAAGGTCCAGGCGAACGTGACGATCCAGAAGGTGGTGAGGCCGTCGTGTCGGCGAGCAGAGGTTGCGGTGGTCACGCCAGTTCCCTTCGCGGGGTTAGGAGCAGGGGTTGTTGGGGTTGGCTCTGGGTGGGGGTGAGCCATCGGTCACCCGGCACGAACCGTGTCGGGCGTCTCGTGTAGTCGGTGGGCGAGCCAGCCGACCACCTGCGCGAGCAGGTCGGGGTCGACCGGCTGGCGGAGCAGTCGCCGGTAGGAGCGCACCGACGGACGGCCGAAGTCGCGACGCAGCACGTGGGTGAGGTCGGGAATCCGGTGCACCGTGACGTCGCCGGGCACCAGCCGGCGGATCTCGTCCAGGTCGGCCGGGTCGACCTGGACGTCCTTGCCGCCGGTGATGGCCAGGACGGGAGCCTTGATGTTCGCCAGGTCGGAGCGCGGGTCGTGGTCGAGCAGCTCCCGCAGCCACCGGGCGTTGGTTGGCCTCCCGAGGACGCGCACCACGTCCGTGCTGGACGTCTTGATTCGGGCGAGTTGGCGGTTGGCCAGGGATCGCAGGATCGGTAGCAGCGGTCGTACGGGAGCGGGGAGGTCGCGGGCGATCATTGCGGCCTGCCAGCGCAGGGCGTCCTCCCCTCGGCGGGCGAACCCGGCCAGCAGCACCACCGCCGCGACCTCCGGGCGTGCCCCAAGCGACATGGCGTGAACGGCACCCTCGCTGTGCCCGAGCACGCCAACGGCGTCCGCCCGGATATCGGGTCGCGCGACGAGGGCGCGTAGCGCGGCGGCGGCGTCGTGCCGACCGGCGGCGAATCCGGTCGCGCGCCAGTCGCCGCCCGTGGCGCCGACACCGCGCCGGTCGTACCGCAACGTGGCGATCCCGGCCTCTGCCAGCCTGCTGGCCACTGGTGGCCCGAGCTCCATCCGGAGGCGCGCGGTGTTGGAGTCGCGATCCAGCCGTCCGGAGCCGTGCAGGATCAGGACGGCCGGGTGCGGTCCGGGACCGACGGGCAGGGTCAGCGTGCCGACCAGGGCAAGTCCGTCGTCTGCGACAGCCGTCATGTCGACATCCGTCATGCGCCACCTCCTATCATTCTCAGCATCGCGAACATTATCAACCGTGGGAACATTATCGTATGTGGGAAGATGGGTCCATGGCAACCGCAGACCTTCTCCTGCACCCCGTCCGGATGCGCATCCTGCAAACGCTGTTCGACACCGACCCGCTGACCACCACACAGCTCCGCGAGCGCCTACCCGACATCCCCCCAGCGACGATGTACCGGCACATCGCCGTGTTGGTCGAGGCGGGCGTGCTGGAGGTGGTCGACGAGCGGCGAGTACGCGGCACGGTGGAGCGCAGCTACCGCGTACGCCAGGAACAGGGCACGGTCAGCCCCGCCGCGCGGGCCGCGATGACCCTCGACGATCACCGACGCGCCTACACCACGTTCGCGGCGTCACTGCTTGGCGACTTCGACCGCTACCTCGCCCATGAACACGCCGACCCCCACCGCGACGGCGTGGTCTACCGACAGGCCGCCGTCTGGCTCACCGACGAAGAGTTCGCCACGATGGTCGCCGAGATCGAACACGCCGTCGTCAGTCGGACCGGCAACACCCGCGACGGCCGGACCCGCCGCGTCGTCAGCCTCGTCGTCGTACCGGACACGCCATCGACGCCACCTGAATCGGCCACAACCACCCGGCCCCCGACCGAGTAACGCGCTCGCCGACGCCGCCCTCAGCGGACAGCCCCTCGCCTGGCTCACTCCCCCGCCGCAGGAGTAAGCCTTCGAGAGGATCCCGCCGCCTCAGCTCAGCGCGCCTCGACTGGTTTGCGGTAACGGGGTCGCCAGGCCGTCACCCGGTATCCCACCTTCTCGTACAACCGAACGCTGTTGTTCGGGTTCTCCGCGACCGTGCCGAGTCGGGCCGTCGACGCTCCCGCCTCCGCCAACATACGCAGCGTGCGCCTCATCACCGCGAGACCGACGCCCCGCCGACGCCACGCGGTGCCCACGGCAACCCACGGCGTCAACGCGGTGCCGTCGGCCTGCAACTCGTTCACCACGACCGCGGCGATGTCGTCCCCCGCCCAAACGACGCACCAGATGTCGATGTCCTGGACGTCGCGGAGGTACTCCTCGTAGGTCCTGGGCCGGTGGCCGTTACGTGATCCCGCGAAGCACTCCTCGATCACCTGGTGGATCTGGGGATGGTGGGCAGCCTCGACCGGACGCTGGACGAGCCCTTCGGGCAGCCGAATGTCGCCGTCCGGTAAGCCGCTGAGGTCGTGGGCCATGTCAACGACCGTGAACGCGACCCGGTAACCGTGAGCTGTCAGCAGTGCCAGCTTGCCCGGCTGGTGCTCGCCCACGTTCGCGCCGAAGACGCTCCGACCGCCGACCGGCCTGCTGCCGTCGAACTCGATGGCCTGTGCCTCCTGCCACCGCAGCATGGCGCTGCCGATGCCCCGTCTGCGCCACGCTGGGCTCACACAGCCACTCAGCAGGTAGACCCGGGTATCGGCCGCTTCGGACCACCAGTCCATCCAGGTGAAGCCCACGATTCGCCCCGAATTGCCTTGGGCGATCAGACAGAACGGGTGTACGCCGTTGGGGTCATCGCTGGTATCGGGACCGGGCAGCGAGAGATCGCCGTCGACCCGGTGCACCTCGGCACGGACGGCCTGGACGCCGGCAATGTCACTGGCACCCACATAGGGCCGCATCGTGACGCCAGCCTCTGCCAATGAACCGAACCGCTCAACCGCCACTGTCCCGCCTTCTTGGTGCCACCGCCGCGGAGGACTGCACGCCCGGTCATCGCGCCGACCGCCGCACCCGCGCTACGGACCGCTGCTCGCAATGCTAAGACGTACGCGCGGACAGCCGATTGTCGATCGACCGGGCAACGGGCTCGTGACTTGCACAATCGGAAGGTGGGCGATGCTGGTATCGGGCAGGCGTTGGAGGCGGACCTTGGAGCGCTCGTTCCTGAGGTGGCCGCGCTTGTGCTGTCGACCTGCTCGTCCCAGACCAGTCGCGGCAGGAACTAACCTCTATCGTCTACCGCCTGCGGGCGGACGCACTCACCGGCACAGGGACGGGCAGATGACCGACGACCACGACGCCGCGGGAGCAATGAGCTTCATCTTCGAGGCCGGCGTCCTCAAGCGCGCCGCCCGCACCGGCTGGTGGTTCGCTGGCGTCAAGCACCCCGAATCCATCGCCGAGCACTCGTTCCGGACCTCGCTCATCGGAATGATGCTCGCCGCCATGGAGGGCGCGGACCCGGCCCGCGTGTCGATGCTTTGCGTTCTGCACGACACCCAGGAAACCCGGATCACCGACATCCCACACATCGCCAGGCGCTATCTCACCGCCGTACCCAACACCGCCGTCACCGCCGACCAGGTTGCGGCCTGCCCACCGGCCGTCGCCGACGTCATCACCGCTGCCGTCGCCGAGTACGAAGCCGGCGAGACGCTGGAAGCCGTCGTCGCCCGCGACGCCGACAAGATGGAATGCCTCGTCCAAGCCGTCGAGTACCGCCATCAGGGCATCGACAACGTCCAGCGCTGGATCGACAGCTCGCGAGCGGCACTGAAGACCGCCAGCGCCCACCGCCTCGCCGACGCCGCCCTCAGCGGACAACCCCTCGCCTGGCTCACTCCCCCGCCGCACGAGTAAGCCGGTCTTCACCTGCTGAACCGTCCACGAAGGTCCCTGCTCGTCCGCTGACATCCGTCCCGATCATCACCCGATTAGTCACCCAGCCGGGTCACTCCCACAGGTCGGCACCGTCGTTGCCGGATGGGTCCGTCTCCCCCAGAGATTCATGGAGCCCGCCGATCTCGCGGCCCGTCGGATTGCACTCCGCGTCCGTCTCGACCAAGTGCCAGCCGGGATCGCTCTCGCGCGCGTGCGGGCCGCCACCCTCGTCGAGGATGCACACCGTGGCAACGACCGCCTCGTACGCTCCAGCTCGCGCGACCAGCAGCACGTCGTGAGGATCCGCGCCTGCCTCAACCAACCGCCGCGCGGCCGCCACGTCGTACAGAGCACTGGCATCCATCCACGGAGATATCGCATCCCGCCACAAGGCGCGCAAAACCATGAACCGAGCCAGCTGCGGAATGTTCTCGCTGACCTCCGACCTTGCCCACCCCTCCGGGTCTTGGGCTCCAAGCTCCTTGAACCTCTCCGCCAGCGATAACGCAGAATCGCGGACATCTGGCGGTAGAGTCGCCAACCACTCATCCCACGTCGGCCAGGAGATCACCGCCTGATCATGCCCTTGCCTCGTCCGCTGGCCAACCCAGCGCTTGATGTCCCTGAATGGCGCGCTGCTCGGCTAGGTTCGGCTGACCCGGTTGCTCTGATTCGCTGCTGCACAGCTGGCGTCAGACGAGGCGTTGGATGCGAACCTTCGGGCGCTCGTTCCTGAGGTGGCCGTGCTTGTGCTGACGCACCTGCTCGTCCCAGACCTCCTGGTCGTAGTCCGGGTCCGGCGGGATCCACCTGCGCGAGCCGTCGTTGTAGTGGAACTTCTCGTCACCCGGCCGCAGGATGCTCATCGGGTCCAACCGAGGAATCGGTAGTGCAGGAGTCCGGCGGGAACGTGGGCCAGATCCTGCGTCGCGTCGACGAACTGACCCGCCAGGTAGAGGACCAGTGAGACCGGGGCTCGGTCGTACTCCGCTCGCAACTCTTGACGCCGGGTCTGGCATGGCCACTCCCAAGCACAGCCACCGCACGTCCAGGCCGGCCTGATCGGGTGGTGAGTGGTCACTGCGGGCCGTCCTGGCTGGGCCAGTGGCCGCGGTTGATCGGGATGCGATGCCGGCTTCGGCATGGCAGCGCGCCTCCGCAGCGGCAAATGCGCCGCCAGCGTCGCCAGGACCAGACGGGCCGGTGACGGCGAGCGAGCGTCAGCGCCACCGCCAGCACGTACTCGTCGTACGAAACTCGCTTCACCGGCTCGCCTCGCCTGCTCGCGCCAGGATCTGCCCTGCCCTTGTCGAAGGGAGCACTGCCGTCTCCTTATACCGGAGCGATCTGGAGGCGTGGATGCCCGAGCGCGGGGGACGCGCCGGACATCCACGCCGGCGAGGACGGCCCACAGCGCCAACCGAGGGAATCGACCTCCTCGGCAACCTCCCACAGGTACCGTTGGGTAGTCAAGGGCTGACGTAGGTGGTCTACTCGTGTTGCCAACCGAGGAGAGCCACGTGCCACCGCGTTACCGCTACGAACAGATCGCCGACGACCTCGCCGAACGCATCAAGGCCGGCGAGTTCCAGCCCGGCTCCAAGCTGCCGAGTCGGCGAGAGCTGATTGAGCACTACGGGGTTACCGAGCCGGTGATCGACCGCGCAATGCAGGTACTACGGATCAAAGGAATGACCGAAACACTTCCCGGTGTTGGCGTCTTCGTCGCCGAGTGAATCTCTCCCTAGGTGCCTGTAACCTCGGGCAATGTTCCGTCTTTCTCCGGCTGAGCCCCTCCCCGTCTGACCCGGTTGCTGTCGACAGCAACCGGGCTCGCATTTTGCATAAACGGGGGGCCGGTTAACCTCCGAGGGTGCGACACCTCAGCAGGTCGTTCCTCCTCGGCGCGCTGCACCGCAAGAAGGGGGCCGAGCAGTTCCTCGGACCCGTCGTGATTGCGGGCGTCGAAGGCATCCGCTGGGTGTCCATCTGGCCCTGGAAAGAGGGCTACAACGTGTCCATCCAGAACGTGCAGGACCTGGACGACGAGAGCCGCCGGGACCTGTCGGTGTTCCCGTCGCTGGACCCAGACGGCGAGGACGACCCAGGGCCTGGCCGCTTGATCGGTCACGTTGAAGACCCGGCCGAAGCGCTGGAATTAGCACAGCGAGCGACCGGGGCGTCGCCGGATCGCTGGGTCAACCACGGGGTTGCCGGGGAGGACTACGCGGACTTCGTACGAGCCAGGAACTCCTGAGTCAGACGTTGAAGCGGAACTCAGACGAGCGGTTGCGTGACCTGCGGCGTTCCTCACGGTGAGGTTGCATCCTGACGGCGGTCCTTGTGCTGACCCACCGCCGTGGTGGGTCACAGGCCGGTTCGCCCGTCGATGCACTCGCGTAGGAGGTCGGCGTGGCCAGCGTGCCGCGCGTACTCCTCGATCACGTGGACAAGCACGTCGCGCGTGGCGTGGCTGCCACCGTCGACCAGCACCTCGCGGCCCAGGTCGGCCTCGTCGAGGGCGTCGAGCCATTCGTCCGCCCTGGCGATCTCGGCCTTCCAGGTGGCAAAGGCGTCCTTCACCACCGCTGGGTCGGGGACTGCGCCCCCGAAGTCCCAATCCGGGTCGTCCTCGTGCTGGTAAAGGCACGGTGCGTCGGTACGCCCCTGCAGCACACGCTGGAACCACTGGTTCTCCATCTGCGCCAGATGGCGGACCAGGCCGAGCAAGCTCAGGGTGCTGGGCGGTACCGAGCGTCGGCCGAGCTGCTCGGCGTCCAGTCCGTCGCACTTCATCTCTATGGTCAGGCGGTAGTTGCCGAGGTACTCCCGGTAGGTCGCCTTCTCGCCGACGGGCTGACCGAAGGTCCTGGGGTCTTTCTCGGGGGCGGTCCACAGTTTGCTCACGGCGCCACCAAATCGCGGGCGGATCGCACCAGTCAAGTGAGTTGCGGTGCACCAACTTCGACGGCGCATCGCTGGCGAAGCTTGACACCTTCGTTCCGCAGGAAGCACCGATTGAGCTGCCTCAAAGTCCACCGGAGTTCATGGACGTCCGGACAGAGTCGTCCTGGTCGTCACTCAGACGAACGCCGGATCTTGCGCATGAGCATGGCCCAGACGCCGTACCCGGAGCCGACATTCCCCGTGATTGCGCCGGCAGCAGAGCCCATGAAGAGGGCGTTGGCGCAGTCAGGGCAGACCTTGCGGCCGGTGATTGTCTCTTGAAACGGCTCTTTGACCCGTCGTCTGCAGTCCGGACACTCACGGCTTGACAGGCCCATTGGCTCTCCCCGGTCGGTTATCGAGCAGGGTATCCGGCTGCCACCACCGAATCCGTCGTCACGAGCGCCTTGACGCCTACGAGACGCCAGGGCGCGGCAGCAATGCGACGCAGAAGCTCCAGGGTCAAAGGGCGGCCCGCAGCGGCGCGACGCGCCCTGCAGATCGGAGGGACGGTCCCCGCATCTCAACCGGCGACGTCCACGACAACCTTGCCGTTCGCGGTGCCGCTGGCGACCAGGCGGTGGGCGTCCGTGACCGTGTCGAGCGTGAACGTGCGTGGATCCAGTCGCGGGCGCAACATGCCGGCGTCGGCCAGCGCCGCGACCTCGCGCAGAATGTCGCCCTGGTGTTCGCGGCCCTGCCCGGTCAGCAGCGGCAGCAGAGTGAACACCCCGGAATAGGTCGCTCCCCGGAACGACAGCGGGGCGAGCGAGTGCGACCCCCAGCCCAACGCGCTGACCACGTGGCCGTGATAGGTGCGCACCGCCGCGAACGACGCGTCGAGGGTCGCGCCGCCCACGTTGTCGGCGATGATGTCGAACCCGGCACCGTCGGTGTACCTCTGCACGTACTCCTCGACGCTTGTCGAGGTGTAGTCGATCGCTACCGCGCCCAGGCTCTCGATCAGAGACATGCTCGCCGGCCCGCCCGTGGCGTACGCCGCGGCGCCGCGCGCCTGGGCGAGTTGGACGCTCACGTAACCGACGCCACCGGCGCCGCCGTGCACCAGCACCTTCTGGCCGGCCCGGACCCCGGCCCGGTCGACAAGCCCCTCCCAGGAGGTGATCGCCGCCAGGGGTAACGCGGCGGCCTCCCGCATGGAGAGGGTGTTCGGCTTGCGGGCCAGGAGTCGGGTGTCCACGGCGGCGTACTCGGCAAGCGAACCCTGGAGGTCGCCCACGCCCCCGCACAGCCCGTACACCTCGTCTCCCGGCGCGAGGTCGGTCACCTCCGCACCGACCGCCGCGACGACGCCGGCGAGGTCCAGGCCGAGCACCGCGGGGAGCTGGATGCGTGCGTGCGCGGCCTTTCCCGCCTGGATCTTCGTGTCGAGCGGGTTGACCCCGCTGGCGACGATCCGCACCAGCGCCTGCCCGCGCTCGGGGCTGGGTTGGTCGATCTCCTCGATCGTCAGCGGAACGTCGAACTCCCGCAGCACCGCAGCGCGCATCGCCATCCACACTCTCCGTGATCGGGGCCTCTCGTGGACGCTATCCGACCGGATCGGCGGTGGGGCGGGTTCTCGGACCGGCCACCGTCACAACGGGCGCGTCAGGCGTCGTCGGCGCCGTCGAGCAACGCGCGTCGCAGCGCCAGCCGGTGCTCCCGGCGGATCTCCGCCTCCCGGTACCGTCGCCGGTCCCCGTCGGTCTCCGGCAGCAGCGGCGGCACCGTACGAGGCTGACCGTCGTCGTCGATGGCGACCATGACCAGGTGGGCGGTGGCCACGTCGGTGGGCGGCACCGCCCGGTCCCACCGGTCGGCGGTCACCTTGACGGCGACCTCCATCGAGCTGCGGCCGGCCCAGGTGATCCGGGCATCGACGTGTACGACGTCACCGACCCGCACCGCGCGGAGGAACGCCGTCTCGTCGATGGCAGCGGTCACCGCCGGCCCGTCGGAGTGCCGGGCGGCGACCACACCGGCGACGGAGTCGATGAGGTTGAGGATCCGGCCGCCGTGCACCGTACCCATCAGGTTGGTGTGGTGCTGGTCCATGATCTGCGACAGGGTCAGGTGCGACGCCGACGGCGCTCGGCCGGCGATCGTGGTGGTGTCGTGCACAGCGGTAGTCCGTCCCTCGGGAAACCACACCGCCGGGTCGCGGACACGCGCTGACGAGGACCTGGCCGTGCGCCACACGCACGGCCCGTCACCCGCTCAGCCCACCCGCGAGGCCGCCGGCAGCGCACACGGTTGTGTACGCGGCGCCGGCAGGTCTTCGGACTCGCGGGCCTGACCGGTCGCGCCGGTCCCCTACTGGCCGTCGCTTCCCAGGCCGATGGGCCCAGTGCTGATGACGGCGGTCGTTCCCACTCACCGCTGCGGGGCAGCCCCGGATTTCCACCGGGTTCCCTCTTGCGACGCCCAGCCGGTCACGACGGGGCGAACCAGCGCCGTCGGCAGCATAGCTGGCCAGGGAATGTGTCCACCCGGGGCGTCCCGCTGCGACGGCCCGCGACCTCGTCGTCAACTTTTGTCGTCGGAGGAAGAAGATCGCCACCTCTTGAAAAAAGTCTCGCGAGGGTGAGGATATCCAGATGCGTCGTCTCCCCCAGACTTGCGGGCGGGTGATCTCGGGCCTCCTCGCGTTCCTCCTCGCCTCGGCGGTCGCCCTGCTCGCGTCCGCCCAACCCGCCGCGGCTCACGGGACCCTCGCCGAGTCCACACCGGCGGGCGGCTCCACCGTGCGCGAGCCCTTCACGGCGGTGCGGCTCTACTTCACCGAGAAGGCCGCCGCCAACGCGTTCTTCACGGTCACCGCCCCGGACGGCACCCGGGTCGACGACGGCTGGTCGCAGGGGGAGCCGAAGCCGCTGGAGAAGCCGGTACGGGAGTACTTCCTGGTCAACGGGCAGTTCGAGCCACGGGAGTACACGACGGGGTTCCCCGCGGTGGTGACCGTCGCCCACCTGCCCGCCAAGGGCCAGTATTCGGTGAGCTACCTGTCGGTCGCCTCGGACGGCGACACCGTGCGGGGCACCCTGACCTTCCGCTACGACGGGCGGGTGGCCGCGGCGCCGAAGGGGTGGAGCCCGCCGTCGACCCAACCGGACCCGGCGCTGGTGGCCGCCACCGAGCAGCACAACACGTCCGGGCAGGCCTCGGCGGTGCCGACCACCGCGGACGATCCGTCCAACCCGCCGGCTGCGGCGGCTCCGTCGACCGAGTCCACCGAGGAGAGCGGCTTCGGAACGGTGGCCTTGGCCGGCTGGGCGGTGGTGGTCGCGGCGGCCGGGGCGGTGGCCGCGTACATCTTCTGGCGTCGCCGATCGGCTTCCACCCGCAGACCCACCGGCCGGGGCCGCACCTCGCCGGCGACCTCCGGTCGACGCGGCGGCGGTGCCCGTCCCACGAACAAGGCCGGCACTGGCCCGGCCACCGGCGGCAAGACCATCGGCGGTGGCAAGGCCGACGGTCGCAGGACCGTCGTCGCGCCGGCTCCGGGCGACAAGCGGCGGCCCACCACCGTGCCGGCGGCACGCAAGGGCAACGCGGTCGTCACGGCCCGCACGGGCGTCGCGGTCGATCCGACGCCGACCGATCAAACCGTCGCCGGTACGGACGGCGAGCCCACGGTCGAGCCCGGAGCACGGCCCGACACGGATCTCGCCGCCGCAGCGCCCGGATCCCGGCTGAGCAACACCCACCTTGCGCTGCTCGTCGGCGGGCTGGTGATCGCTCTGCTGGCCGGGTTCGGTCTGGCCCGCATCGGGACCGGCGACGGGAACCCGGCGGACCGCAGCGCCCGGCAGCCCGCGGGCGGTCCGCCCGCCCCGGGCCAGGAGGGCGCCGCGAACGACGGGCACCAACACCCGGCGGGCACCGGGCCGCACACGCATCGCGGTGACGGCGCGACGGGCGAGACGCTGGCGACCGGGACGACGGTCAGCGCCGGCGGCTACACCCTGCAACCACTGGAGCGGTCCCAACCGCCCGGGGTACGCGCGGACTACCGGTTCCGCATCGTCGGGACCGACCGGCAACCGGCGACCCGCTTCGCGGTCGTCCACGACAAGCCGTTGCACCTGATCGTGGTCGGCCGTGACCTGTCCGGCTACCAGCACCTGCACCCGACGATGGCGGCCGACGGCACCTGGAGCGTCCCCCTGACACTGGCCCGGCCCGGCGGCTACCGCGTCTACGCCGACTTCTCCGTCACCGCGCCCAACGACACGCAGATTCCGCTCGTGCTGGGCGTCGACCACACCGTGCCCGGCGCGCACACCCCGACCGCGTTGCCACCGGTGCAGGCCCAGGCGAAGGCCGGGCCGTACGCGGTGTCGATGACCGGAACCCCGACGGTGGGGGTGACGGCGCCGATGCACTTCAAGGTCAGCGCCGACCCGACCGTGCCCGTGCAGTTGGAGCCGTACCTGGGCGCGTACGGGCACCTGGTCGTCGTCCGCGAGGGCGACCTCGGGTACGTGCACGTCCACCCCGAGCCGGAGCTGGTCGACGGGTCGGTCAAGTTCTGGCTGACCGCCCCGAGTTCGGGCCGGTACCGGGCGTTCTTCGACTTCCAGGTCGCCGGCAAGGTGCACACCGCCGAGTTCACGATCAACGTGCCCTGAGCCGGAACTTTCTCCCCGCTGCGGCCGACCATCCAGCCAGCAGCGATCATCGGAGGAAGAACACATGCGCAGCACCAACCCGTTCGGTTCACGCCACTTGGCCACCGTCCTCGCCGCCGCCATCCTGGCGGTGGGCGCCGCGGGTTGCGGCTCGTCCGACTCTCCGTCGGCAGCGCCGCCCGCGCCGTCCGCGTCGGTCTCGGCCAACCCGGACGCCGGTGTGCTCGGCATTCGTGACCCGTGGGTCAAGGCGGCCGACAAGGGGATGACGGCGGCCTTCGGGACCCTGGTCAACGACGGTGACAGCGATGTCACGCTGACCAGCGCCACGACCGAGGTGTCGCCCATGGAGCTGCACGAGATGGCCATGAAGGACGGCAAGATGGTCATGCGGCAGAAGCAGGGCGGCATCGTGATCAAGTCCAAGGGCACGCACGCGTTGGAGCCCGGTGGCGATCACCTGATGCTGATGGACCTCACCAAGCCGGTCCAGGCCGGAGACGAGCTGACAGTCACCCTGACCTTCGCCGACGGCCGGACCCAGCAGTTCCGCGCGGTGGCCAAGCCGTTCACCGGCGCGCAGGAGAGCTACGCCCCCGGGCACGGCGAGCCCATGCCCGGCACGAGCGCTACGCCGGGGATGAGCATGAGCCCGGCGTCGTGACCGAGACGTCACCCGTCCGGCCGGTGAGCAGGCGTGGCCTGCTCACCGGCGGGGCTCTCGCCGTCGGCGGTGCCGTGGCCGGCGGGACCGCGATCGCCGTGACCCGTGCCGGGCAGACCGGACCACCGCCGGCGACCATCGCCGACACGACGCTGGCGGCGAGCGTGGGCGGCCTGGTCGAGCCGTTTCACGGCGCCCGGCAGGCCGGGGTCGCCACCGAACCGCAGGCGCACGCGGCATTCGTCGCGTTCACCCTGCGACCCGGCACCGACCGGGCCGCGCTGGGGCGGATGCTGCGGCTGCTCACCGACGACGCCGCCCGGCTCACCCAGGGCCAACCCGCGCTTGCCGACACCGAGGCCGAACTCGGGCTTCTGCCGGCGCGGCTGACGGTGACGTTCGGCTTCGGGCCCGGCCTGTACCGGGCCGCCGGTGTCGACGACCGGCGGCCGGCCTCGGTCACCGACCTGCCCTCGTTCCGCGTCGATCGACTCCAGCCGGCCTGGTCCGGCGGCGACCTGCTGGTGCAGATCTGCGCGGACGACGCGGTCACCGTCGCCCACGCCCAACGAGTCCTGATCAAGGACAGCCGGCCCTTCGCCGTCGTCCGCTGGGTCCAGCAGGGCTTCCGGCGCAGCCCCGGAGTCGAAACGGGCGGCCACACGCAGCGCAACCTGTTCGGCCAGCTCGACGGCACAGCCAACCCCCGGCCGGGCACCCCGCTGGACACCGCACTGTGGGTGCCGGACGGCCCGGCGTGGCTTCGCGACAGCACCACCCTTGTGGTACGGCGCATCAGCATGAACATGGAGACCTGGGACCTGCTCGGCCGCACCGACCGCGAACTCGCCATCGGGCGGCGGCTCGACACCGGCGCGCCCCTCACCGGCACCGCCGAGCACGACGAGCCCGACTTCGCCGCCACCGGCCCCGACGGGCTCACCGTCATCCCCGACTTCTCCCACCTCACCCGGGCCCGAGAAACCGACGACCGGCTGAAGATCCTGCGCCGGCCCTACAACTACGACGGCGTGCCGACCGCCGAGGGCCACGCCGACAGCGGGTTGATCTTCACCTCGTACCAGGCCGACATCGCCCGGCAGTACCTGCCCATCCAACGCCGACTGGCCGACCGGGACCTGCTCAACGAATGGACCACCCCGATCGGCTCTGCCGTCTTCGCCATCCCACCCGGGTGTACGCCGGACGGCTGGATCGGCGAGCAGGTGCTCGGATGACCCCGCCAACCGGAGACGTCACCAGGACCGTGCCGCCACCCCGCCCCACCGCCGTCCGGCTCGGCGCGGCGGCGCTCGCCGTCCTCGTGGCGCTGCTCATTCCGGCCAGCCCGGCCTGGGCGCACAACTCGCTCAAGTCGTCGACGCCGGCTCGGGACACGACCCTGTCGCGCGCGCCGACCGAGGTCGCCCTCGAATTCATGCAGCGGCTCGACCCCACGTTCACCACGATCGTGCTCACCGACGCCGCCAAGCGGAAGCTCACCACCGGCGCGCCGGTGGTCACCGGGGCGACGAGCACGGTCCAGATCACCGGCGCACTGCCCAACGGCAGGTACACGGTCGCCTACCGGGTCGTCTCCGCCGACGGGCACCCCGTCCAGGGGTCGTACCCGTTCACGGTTGCCGACCCCGCGTCCAGCGCCGCGCCGGTCGCCGACGCCGGTACGTCGGCCGCCACCGCGTCCGCCGCCGCCACCGCGAAGGACACCGCCGCCGGCCCGGGTGCCGCAGTGCTCGTCGCGGGTGCCGTGCTGGCCGTCCTCGTCGTGGTGGCGGCCGGGCTGCTGTGGCGGCGGGCCGCCCGTCGCTGACCGACCCCTTGCGATCTTGGAAGGAAACCGCCCCTCAAGGGGCACCTTTCTTCCAAGATCTCGATCGATCGAGAGGCCCTTCCGGTCGGAGAATCGGCCTCCACGTCGCCGGGAACCGGCGACGCCGGCCAGCCGACTACCAGACAGAGCCGACGCGACACACCACCGGGCGACCAGACCAGTGCGGGAGAGGCCTTCGGGTGCCTCCCGACTCTTCCGATCGGATCACCATGTCTCTTACCGAGTTGTCCGGCACGCCGACGCCAGAGCCCTCCGCACCCGAGAAACCCGCCCGGCCGGCTCGGCGTCCGTCGCCATTCGGCGCGCTGCTGCTGCGGTTGCACTTCTACGCCGGCATCCTCGTCGCCCCGTTCCTGGTGGTCGCCGCGTTGACGGGGCTCGCCTACACCACGACCCCGCAACTCGACTCGTTCCTCTACGGCGACCAGTTGACCGCCGCCCCGGTGGGTGACCGGCAGCTCCCGTTGGCCGAGCAGGTCGGGGCCGCGCGAAACGCGCACCCCACCGGCAGCATCACCGCCGTGCAGCCCGGCGACGGCGACCGGACCACAACTGTGGTCTTCTCCCTGCCGGAGCTCGGCGAGAAGCAGCACACCGTCTACATCAACCCGTACACCGGCGAGTCCCAGGGGCAGCTCACCACCTGGTTCGGCTCGACGCCGGCCGCGACGTGGCTGGACGACCTGCACCGCCACCTGCACCTGGGCACGGTGGGCGAGAACTACTCCGAGCTGGCCGCGAGCTGGCTGTGGGTGATGGCGCTCGGCGGGGTCATCCTCTGGTGGCGTCGACGCAGCGCCGCCCGAGCCAGCGCCCGACACCTGCTCGTGCCGGACCTGTCCACGGGCCGGGGTGTTCGCCGCACCCGGAGTTGGCACGCCACCACGGGCATCTGGCTCACCGTCGGACTGCTCTTCCTCTCGGCCACCGGCCTGACCTGGTCCCGCTACGCCGGCGCGAACTTCGCCTCCGGCCTCGACGCGCTCAATGCCCGTACGCCGGAGATCTCCACCAGCCTCAGCGCGATCCCCGCCGAGCCGGGCGGCAGTCACCACCACGGTGCCGCCGGGGCGGGCGCGACGGTCGAGTCGGCGGCCTTCGACCGGGTGCTGACGGTCGCCCGCGACGCGCGACTCTCCGGGCCGATCGAGATCATCCCGGCGGCGGAGCCGGGCCTCGCCTGGACCGTCACGCAGGTCGACAACACCTGGCCGGTCGCCAAGGACCGCATCGCCGTCGACCCGGCCACCAGCACGGTCACCGCGCGCAGCGACTTCGCCGACTGGCCCCTGCTGGCCCAACTGAGCGGGCTCGGCATCCAGGCCCACATGGGCCTGCTCTTCGGCCTGGTCAACCAGATCCTGCTGGCCGCGCTCGCCCTCGGGCTGCTCTGCGTCATCGTCTGGGGCTACCGCATGTGGTGGCAACGTCGACCCACCCGCACCGACCGACGCGCCCTCGCCGGCACCCCGCCGGCCCGTGGCGGCGTACGCGGACTGCCGCTCTGGGCCCTGCTGATCGGCGTACCGGTGGTCGTCGCGGTCGGCTTGGCGCTGCCCCTGTTCGGGCTCACCCTGCTCGCGTTCCTCGTCGTCGACGTCGTCGCCGGCGCGGTGTCCCGACGCCGACGACCTGCCCAGGCGCCCACCTCGCCGGCACCCGCCGGGAGCTGATCAGCGAGGGCCGGCCACCGTGGTCAGATCACCACCTGTTTGGTGGTCGGCAAGGCGTCGACCATCGACTTCTGCACGTTTATCGTGTCCGCGATGATCTCGTGGGGCGTGTTGGCCATCCACTGCATCACCGAGATGTCCTCGAAGCGCGGATGCCGGAACATCTCCAGGAACACCAGCGGTTCGTCACCGGTGTTCTCGATGTAGTGCCCGTAGGCGAACGGCACGTAGCCCACGTCGCCGGCCTGGAAGTCGAACGTCCGGGCGGCGGCCTGGGACGCGAAGACGCCCATCCGACCGGTGCCGGAGATGTAGTACTGCCACTCGTCGGTGGTGGGATGCCAGTGCAGCTCGCGCATTCCCCCGGGCTCGACCTCGACGAGAGCCGCGGCGGTGGTCACGGACGCGGCGAAGTTGGTCGAGTCGGTGACCCGCACCGTCCCGCCGCGGAAGCGGTGCGGGGTCTGCGCGGTCATCCGGTGTTTGAAGCTGCGCGGGATGTCGCCGGTGGGGCTGACCACCCGGTCCTGTTGCAGGGGCGGCGGGACGTCGCCCTGGAAGATGTACTTCTCCCGCTCGGGCAGGTTCTCCATCTGTTCCATCGTCCAGCCGAAGTTCTTGGCCAGGACGTGCCGGGGAGTGTGGGCGAAGAAGTCGCTGAGCAGGAAGGTGTTGTTCTCCGAGAAGGCCCCGTCGTTGAAGACGAGCAGGAACTGGGCGCCGTCGTCCAGCGCCTGGATGTTGTGCGGTACGCCCTGCGGAAAGAACCACAGGTCGCCCTCCTTCACGTCCTCGATGAAGTTGCGTCCCTCGTGGTCGACGGCGCTGATCCGGCAGCTGCCGCTGAGCATGTAGGCCCATTCGGACTGCTGGTGCCAGTGGATCTCGCGGTACCCGCCCGGCTCCAATCCGAACTGGACGCCGGCCAACTGGGTGGCGATCGGCAGGTCCCGGCTGGTGACCTCTCGGGTCCAGCCACCCTTCTCCACTCGGGTGTGCGCCTGGGAGAACGAGAACTTGAGGTTGGGCACCAGTCGACTGTCGGTCGTCGGCGGCACCACCAGATCGGGGTTCTGCCGCTCCAGTTCGATGTTGCGGCCCGCGAGGGGCGGTGCCCCCTGGTCGCCGCGGCGCGGCTGAGGATCGCTGTTCGCCATGATCGCTGTCTCCTTATGTCGGTTGGGCCGGCTCGGGCGTGGACATGGATCCGCCTCGCCGGCGTGGCCGGGACGGCAGCCCCAGCAGGGTGCGTACTGCGGGCCATCCGTACTGGACCGCGATCGCGGCGGGTACCGCCACCGCGGTCGCCACCACCACCAGGCGGGTCCACGGCGGAGCGTGGCCGCCCGCCCCGGTGCTGGCGAACACGACGAGAGCCAGCAGGACGACCCGGAGCCGGTTCGCGCCGGGCAGGCTGGTCCGATCCGGGTGCTCGCCCCGGTCGTCGGCTGTCGAGGAGCAGTCCGGCCGACCCGCCGCGTTGCTCGGCAGCCAACGATCAAGGGGCGACGACGTCGTGTGGGCCATGCTTCGATGATCGGGGCCAAGTCGGTGCCGTCACATCACGTGATCGCGCCATTACGTTCCGTCATTTCGGGACGTCGTGGGCCTTACGCCGCAATCCCGCCGCTTCGTCGATCTGGTCGCCCGCCTCTCCCGCCGTGGATAGGCTCGGTCGCAGGACGGCCTTTCGACGCGCCGGGTAACCACCGGGGAGAACGCTATTGTCCGAATCATCCTTCAACGCCACGGCGATCCCGGCTGACGACATCGCCACCGACACCGAGCAACGACAACGGTGGCTGTTCGCCGCGGCTGATCAGCTCCGGCTCGCCGGGCGCGGCGAGGCGGCCCTGCGCGTCCTGGCCGTCGAGATCGCCGCGAACGGCCGCGGTACGCGACACCGTGCCCTGCTGCTGAGCCGCCTGGCACAGATCGCGGCGCTGGAACCACCGTCGGTCGCCCTCGCGGGCCTCCGGGAGTCGCTCAACCAGCGACTGGACGCCCCGAGCCGAGCCACGCTGCTCGCCGTCATCGCCACCATCGCCGCCCGCACCGGACATCCGGACGCCGACGCACTGCTGCGCGACGCGGGCACCGCGCACGCCACCTCGGGTGACCGGTCATCCGCCCGCCACCTCACCCTCGGCCGGGCCGCCCGCGCGCTGTCGCACGGAGATCTACCCGGCGCGCACGCCGTCCTGACGGCACTGGACCCCGACGCCAGGGCGGCCCGACGGGACGCCACCTCGGTCCGCACCGAAGCGATCCTGGTGCAGCTCGGTCTGGGCCGGCACCAGGACGCCCGGACGGCGACCAGGCAGGCCTTCGACGACACGACCTCGACCGGTACGCCGCTGAGCGGCGCCCTGACCGCCCTGGACTGCCTGCGCATGGTCGCGGTGGGCGAGCTGCCCGAGGCCGCCGCCCTCGCGGCCGCCAGGCTCGGATCCGACTCGGTGGACATCAGCCAGGAGACACGTGCCCTACTGGTCACGGTCCTCGCGGAGGTGCACTACCGCCGGGGCGAGCACCACGCGGCGCGCGCCGCTCTGCGCGCCTGTCTCACCCGGAGACGGTGGCCGGACAGTACGGTGTGGACGCCCGCCCTCTGCGTCGCCGTCCGCGATCCCGCCCTCAGCGAGCCGGTGAACCTCCTCGGCAGCATCGTCGCCGACCTGCACCGGTCGGTGCGGTCGCTCCTGCCGGTGCCGCAGTTCGGCCCCCGTCTGGTCCGCGCGGCGGTGGCCGCCGGCGACACGCAGGCCGCCCGCCGGGTCACCGAACTTGTCGCACTGGTGGCCACCCGGACTCCGGTCCCGCTGTGGCAGGCACTGGCGGACCAGACCAGGGGGCTGCTCGATCGCGACCCCGGCGCACTGCGGTCCGCGGTCGACGGGCTGCGCACCACCACCGCGTGGCCGGCTCTGGCCGACGCGTTGCTCGACCTCGCCAACAGCCCCCTACTGCGCCCGGCACAGGCGTGGGATGCCGCGCACGAGGCGGCGGCCCTCTACGCCCGCATCGGCGCGCCCGGCGATCAGGCGACCGCCGACCGACGGTGCGCCGAACTCACGGCCACCCCGCGCCGTCGGTCGTCGATCGATGAGCCGCCGCGCACGGGCATCGAGGCGCTCACACCGGCGGAGGAGCGGGTGGCCGAGATGCTCGCCGCCGGCGCCACCAAGAAGGAGGCGGCCGGGCATCTCTTCGTCTCCTTCCACACGGTGGACACCCAACTCCGGTCCATCTACCACAAGCTGGGTATCCACAACCGGATGCAGCTCGTGCGGGCCTGGGACCGGCACAAGTCGATGATCAGCTGATGATCGAACCAGCCGACCTGATGCCGCTCGCCGAAGGCGTGGAGTGCGAATTCATGTACTCCTACGAGTCACGGGCACCTGAGCCCGCGTACACCGATCTGGGGATCGCGACCACGCGCATCGGCGGCGGTGTCGCCCTCGCGATGCGCAACGACCCCTCCGGCGGGTACTGGAGCAAGGCCCTCGGCTTCGGCATCACCGAGCCGTTCACCGCGCGAACCCTGGATGGCGTCCTCGACTTCTACCGGGAGCAGGGCGTCGCTCAGGCCGTCCTCCAGCTCGTCCCGTCGGTGCTGCCCGCGGGCTTCGACGACATCGCCGCGGCGCGCGGGCTCGAAGCGGGGAGCACCTGGGTCAAACTCGCCGCTCGGCCCGGTGACGTCGCCGCGACCCCGACCCGCCTGCGCGTCGGCCCGGTGCCGACGGCCGAGGCGGAGCGCTGGGCGAACGTGCTGCTCGCCGGCTTCGGCATGCCGGCCGGTGGGCTCACCGACATGCTGGCGGCGACCGTGGGCGAACCGGCCTGGAGACCGTACGCCGCGTGGGACGACGCGGAGCTCGTGGCGGGCGGCAACCTGTTCCTGCACGACGGGGCCGCCTCGCTCAACGCCGCCGCGACGGCACCCGCTCACCGCGGTCTCGGCGCGCAGTCGGCGTTGATCGCCGCCCGCGCCGTGGCCGCGGCCGAGGCCGGATGCCGGTGGCTGTTCGCCGAGACCGGGAAGCCCGCATCCGGTACGCAGAACCCGTCGCTGAACAACCTGCGCCGGGCTGGGCTGGTGCCGCTCTACGAGCGGCGCAACTGGGTCTGGCGGTCCACTCCCTGACGTGGCCGTCACTTCTCGCTGTCGAGCAGGTCCATCATCGGGGCCGCGTACCGCTGACCGGAGGCGGCACCGGCCGGCACGGCGCGCTCGATCTCGTCCAGTGCCTCCCGGTCCAACACCAGGTCGGCCGCGGCCAGCGACTCGGTCAGCCGGTCCCGCCGCCGCGCGCCGACAAGCGGCACGATCTGCTCGCCCTGCGCCGCCACCCAGGCGATCGCCACCTGGCTCGTGGTGGCCCCCAGCCGCTGCGCGACCCGGCTCAGCGCGTCTACGAGCCGCAGGTTGGCGGCCAGGTGCTCACCCTGGAACCGAGGGCTGTTCGCCCGGAAGTCCGTGCCGGTCAGCTCACGGTCCGCCGACCAGTGCCCGCTCAGCAGACCACGGGACAGCACCCCGTAGGCGGTCAAGCCGATGCCCAACTCGCGCAGGGCCGGCAGGATCGCGGCCTCGGGGCCACGGGACAGCAGCGAGTACTCGATCTGGACGTCGCTGATCGGCGCGACGGCCGCCGCCCGGCGGATGGTGTCCGCGCCCACCTCGGAGAGCCCGATGTGCCGGATGTAGCCGGCCTGCTGCATCTCCAGCAGCGCGCCCACGGTCTCTTCGACCGGCACCTGCGGGTTCAGCCGGGAGGGCCGGTAGATGTCGATGTGGTCGGTGCCCAACCGGCGCAGCGAGTACGCCAACCGGTCCCTCACCGCCGCCGCCGACACGTCGTACGGTGCCGCCTGGAACGCGCCGTCCGGTGTGCGGCGCGCACCGAACTTCACGCTGAGCACGACCTCGTCCCGACGGCGCTCACGCAACACCCGACCGATCAGCATCTCGTTGTGGCCGGAGCCGTAGAAGTCCCCGGTGTCGACCAGGTTCACGCCGGCGTCGATGGCCGCGTGCAGCGTCGCCACGCTCTCCGCCTCGTCGGACGGGCCGTACAGGTCCGACATGCCCATCGCGCCCAGCCCGATGATCGACACCTCCGGTCCGGAGGCACCCAGCCGTCGTCGTGGTAGAGCCGTCATGGTCCTCGTCTCCTTCGGTCGGGTCGCGGCGCGTTCCGAGATCGGGCACCGCTGTGTACGCTGTGTCCATATAACCACCCCGTAGACACGCTGTCCATATAACCGGGAGGACCCGTGGCCCAGCTCACGCCGGACGCCCACACCCCGCCGCGCCGTGGTCGCGGCCGTCGCCCCGCCGATCAGGTACGCGCGGAGATCCTCACGGCAGCCGGCGCCCTCCTGCTGGCCGAGGGCATGGCCGGCTTCACCATCGAGAAGGTCGCGGCCCAGGCGGGGGCCAGCCGCATGACGATCTACAAGTGGTGGCCGTCCCGGGGGGCGCTCGCCCTGGACGGCTACTTCACCGTCGTCGCCCCCACGTTGGCCTTCCCCGACACCGCCGACATCGTCGCCGACCTGACCAACCAGCTCGTCGCCTTCGTCCACCTCGTCCGGGACACCTCTGCCGGGCGGGTCATCAGCCAACTCATCGGCCAGGCGCAGACCGACCCGGAACTGGCCGCCGCCTACCGGGAGCGCTACTCCGGCCCCCGCCGCGCGCTCGCCGTGGAGACCCTCACCAGAGCCATGGCCCGCGGGCAGCTCCGCGCCGACATCGACCCGGAATCCGTCGTCGACCAGCTCTGGGGCGCCTGCTACCACCGGCTGCTGATCCCCGACCTGCCGCTGACCGAGGACTTTGCCCGCACCCTCGTCGACAACCTCGTACGCGGGCTGCGCTGACGGCGCGGCTCACTCGGGCGGCTCGGCCCCCGACTGCTCGCTCACCAGGTACGCCGCGTACCAGTCGGGCCAGTTGTCGTCATGCTCGCCCGTCCGCTTCTCGTGCTCACCGTGCGCGGCGGCCGCACGCCGGAGCGCGCTCGCCAGGTCGCTCGTGGAGCCGAACGACGTGCGGCCTCCCTCGATGCGTCCGGGAAGCCTGGTCGTGATCTCTTGCAGCAGCCAGGTGTTGCCGTCCGGGTCGCGCAGCGTGGCGCGCGAGAAGTAGCTGCGCCGCTGCGGGTCCGGCCCGTCGACCGGACCGTCCGGGCTGACGTGGAAGACGTCGCCGACCTCGACACCGGCCGCGACGAGGGCGTCGTGGGCCGCCTCGATGTCGGACACGATCAGGTACGCCATGGCCGAGCCGGGGGCCGCCGACGTGAGCCCGGGCCCGAACTGCACCGAGCAGTCGGAGCCGTGCGGCGTGAGCTGGACGATGCCGGGCGGTGTCTGGTCGAGGCGCCATCCCAGCCGCAGGTAGAACGCCTTCGCCCGGTCGACGTCCGACACCGGGATGACAATCACCTCCAGCTTCACGTCGACGCTCTCGATGCTCGACCTGCCGCTCGCATCACCCTGGGCGCTCTTCGGGCTCATCACCGCCCCCTCTCGATCCGCCGATCGCCGAAACCGCGTGCCGGATGCCGCCTTCCCGGCATCGGCCGGACGACACCCTGGCGGCCCGGCGCACCCCGAGGAGCGCGGGGTCCGGGTGTTCGCGCCGCCGGCTCAGCCCTCGGTGTCGTGGCCGGTCGCCGGCAGGCTCGCCACGGCGTGGCCCAGCGCGTCTCGGAAGTCCCGGTACCGGTCGGGACCGAGCGTGTCGGCGAGTTTCTGCTCGATCAGTTGCACGAAACCGTCGGAGATCTCCATCAACCGGCGACCCCGGTCCGTCGGCACGATCAGCTTTGCCCGGCGGTCCGCCGGGTCGGGCGTACGCCGGACGTAGCCCAGCCGCTCCAACTCGTCGAGGATCGCGCCCATCGTCTGCTTGTTGCGGCCGGCCAGCCGGGCCAGTTCGCCGGGGCGGGTGCCCTCGGCGTCCAGGTACGCGAGGACCGCGCCGTGGCGGGGGCGGACGTCGTCGAACCCGTGCTCCGCCGAGTGTCGGAAGATCTCCCGCTGCACCCGTGCGGAGAGCTGCACGGCCAGGATCCCGAGGTCGGGGTCCTGCTCCTTCAGTGTGCTGCGTTTCATAACGTAGTCCAATCATTGGACGGTACAAGTTTTGGACTATATCGTCGCTGGCGGCGACCGATGGCCCGACCACGGTTTCGCCCCCACCGAGAGGACGACCATGACCATTCTGATAACCGGGGCAAACGGCACCGTGTCGAGGGAGGTGCTGCGCGAACTCGCCGGCCGCCAGCCGGTACGCGCCCTCGTCCGGGACGTCTCGCGCGCACCCCGCCTCGACGGTGTCGAGTACGTCGTCGGCGACCTGGACCGCCCCACCACACTGACCCCGGCGTTCGAGGGGGTCACGACGCTGTGGCTGCTGACGCCGATGGGTCCGCTGGCCCCGAGCCAGAGCATGAACGCGGTGTGGGCCGCCCGCCAGGCCGGCGTGCGGCACATCGTCCGACTCTCCGCGATCGGTGCCGCGCACGATGCGCCCACCCGCAACGGTCGGCTGCACGCGCTCTCCGACGCGGAGGTGCAGGACTCCGGGATCCCCTGGACGATCCTGCGACCGAGCTACTTCATGCAGAACCTGCTCGGCGCCAAGGCCGGTGAGCACCTCTACGGGCTCTTCGGCGACGCGCGGGTCGGGGTGATCGACGCCCGGGACATCGCCGCCGCGGGGGCAGCGATCCTCGCCGCCCCGCAGCGGCACGAGGGCATGATCTACACGCCGACCGGGCCGGAGAGCATCACCCTGGAGCAGGCCGCCGAGGACATCACTCGTACCCTCGGGCAGCCCGTCACGTACGTACCGCAGAACCCGGAACAGACGCGCGACAGTCTGCTCCAGGCGGGCCTCGACACGTGGTCGGCCGAGGTTCTCACCGAGTACAGGGTCGCCTACGGCTCCGGGTGGGGCGACTTCACCAACGACCACGTCGCCCGGATCGTCGGCCGGCAGCCGCGGACCTTCGCCGAGTTCGCCCACGACCACCGCGCGCACTTCGCCAACGCCTGACCGGCGAGCGGTGCCCTTCGGTGCGGTCTCGCCGAAGGGCACCGCGCGGGGCTTCCGCCAGTCGACGCCCTACAGGTCGGGGTGACCGAAGAGTCCCGGCAGTCCCCCGGTGTGCAGGAAGACGACCTTGTCGCCGTGCGGGAAGCTGCCGGCCAGCAGCCCCGCCATCGCCCGGCCGGTGTACGTCGGGTCCAGGAAGACGCCCTCCTCGCGCGCGGTCGTCTCCAGCGCCGCCCGGGCCCCGTCGGTCAGCGTGCGGTACCCGGCGCCCACCTGGGAGCCGTCGATCCGCAGCGCGTCCGGCTCGACCTCGCCGTCGAGCAGCCCGGCGACTGTCGTACGCGGGTCCGGCAGGGCACCGACATCCACGCCGATCACCCGCGCGGCACCCAGCTCCCGCACCAGCCCGGCCATCGTGCCACCGGAGCCGAGCGCCACCACGACGTCGGTCCCGTCGACGTCCGGCACCTGTGCCCGCAACTCCCGGCCGCCGTTCACGTAACCCTGGACCGACGCGGGCGAGGTGCCGCCGAACGGGATCACCCAGGCGGATCGCCTCTCCGCCTCGGCCGCCACCACCTCGGCGAGCGGGCCGTCCCCGCCCCAGACGACCTTTGCACCGGCGAGCCCGTCGAGGAGCAGGTTGCCACGCCGCTTCGCCGCAGGCGGGCCGGCGAGCACCAGCACACAGGCGAGACCGAGCCGCGCGGCGGCGGCCGCGGTGAGCCGGGCGTGGTTGCTCTGCGGCGCGCCCGAGGTGATGACCGTGGTGGCGCCGGCGGCGATCGCCTGGGCGCAGGTGTACTCCAACTTGCGGATCTTGTTGCCGCCTCCGCCGAGGCCGTTGAGGTCGTCACGCTTGAACCAGAGCTCGGCCAGCCCCAGCCGCGCCGCGAGCCGGGGCGCAGGCTCCAACGGTGTCGGCCACGTGCCGAGGGAAACGGGAGTGATCACCCCTGCAGCTAAGCACGCCACCGCGGAAGGCCAGCACCCCTTCGCCGCAACCCCAGCCTCGTCTAACGCTTGCGGCCCACCCCGCCGAAGGCGTCGATGTCGGCGGGCGTGTCGACCACGTCGTCGGGTCGCCACTGCGGGCACGGCACCACGCCCGGCTCCACCAGCTCCAACCCGTCGAAGAACCCGACGATCTGGTCCGGCGAGCGAAGCGTGTACGGAACCGCCCCACTCTCGTTGTAGTCGTCCTGCGCCTGCTGCATCTCGGCGCTGATCAGACTCGTACCGTCGTTGAGGGAGAGGTAACTGCCGCTCGGTAGCGACGCCAGCAACTGTCGCGCGATCGACCTGGCCGCCTCGTAGTCGGGCACGTGGCCCAGCACACCGCTGAGGATGAGGCCGATCGGCTGCTGGAAGTCCAGCGTCCTGCCGGCCTCGGCGATGACCGCGGCCGGGTCACGCAGGTCACCGTCGATATAGGCGGTCCTCCCCTCGGCCGCGCCGACCAGCAACGCACGGGCATGGGCCAGCACCAGCGGGTCGCTGTCCACGTAGACGATCCGCGCGTCCGGCGCGATCCGCTGCGCCACCTCGTGGGTGTTGTCGGCCGTCGGCAGCCCCGTGCCGACGTCGAGGAACTGGCGGACGCCCGCCTCGCCGGCGAGGAACATGACCGAGCGGACCAGGAACTGCCGGGAGGCCCGGGCGACGTCGACGACGCCGGGGAAGACCTGCCGGTACTGGTCGCCGGCTTCGCGGTCGACCGCGAAGTTGTCCGTGCCGCCGAGCCAGTAGTTCCAGATCCGGGCCGAGTGCGGCACCGAGGTGTCGATCTTCTGCACCGCATCGACTCCGCCAGCCTCGGGCCGGTCGGTCGCCTGCGAATCCGTGGTCACGACGAACCCCTCCTCCCATCGCGCACGCGATGTCGTGGCGGGGACGGCCCGTCGAGGATCTGGCCGCCTCGCGACCGTGCCACGGTATATAAGGCAACGAATACGCGCCACCCTGAGGACAATCCACACGCGAGCCAGCCCGGACCGCCGCGATCGAGGCGGCCGGCGATGGACCGCCGTCAGGCCGTACGGTGGGGTGATGGCCCGCGGTCACGGGGAGGTCAGCCATGCGGTACCACCTGCTCGGGCCGGTCGAGGTTCGCTCCTCCGCCGGGGATCTGCTGACGCTCGGCACGCCGATGCAGGTACGCCTGCTGGCCGTCCTGATGTCGCAGCCGGGCAGCGCGTGGACCATCGACCAGCTCGTCGACGAGCTGTGGCAGGGACGCCCGCCGAAGACGGCAGCAGGCAACGTGAAGACCTACGTCTGGGCGCTACGCCGGGCGCTGCGGTCCCCCGGCGCGCCGGAGCCCACCATCCTCGCCGGAGCCACCGGTTATCGTCTCGTCCTCGATGGGCAGACGGTGGACAGTCTGACCTTCGACGACCTGGCGCAGCGCGGCTATCACGCGTTGCGCCAGGACCGCTGCGCGGATGCCCTGCGGGCGTTCGAGGCGGCGCTGGCGCTGTGGCGGGGCGAGCCGTTCGCGGGACTGCCTGGCGCGGGGGTGTTGCTCTCGGTCCGGACCAGGCTCCAGGAACAGCGGTCGAGTCTGCTGGAGGAGGTCGCGGACCTCCATCTCCGCGCCGGGCGGCACAACGAGCTGATCGAGCCGCTCCGGACCCGGATCGACGGGGATCCACTGCGCGAGCGTCCCTGGGGGCAGCTCATGGTGGCCCTGGCCCAGGCCGGACGGCGGGCGGACGCGCTGGCGACGTACCGGCAGGTGCGTCGGGTCCTGGCCGAGGAGGTGGGGGTCGAGCCCGGCGCCGACCTGCAACGGTTGCACACCAGCATCCTGCGGGCCGACCGGGAGGTGTCGACATCCGGGGCACGGCCGCCGGAGTGGCAGCCAGCACGGATGGTTCCCCGGCAGTTGCCCGCCCCACCGACGTTGTTCACCGGCCGGACCAGCGAGCTGGCCCGACTCACGACGCTGCTGCTCGACGACACCGAATCGGCCGGCACCGTCGTCGTCACCGGCACCGGCGGCGTCGGAAAGACCTGGCTGGCGTTGCGCTGGGCACACGACAGCCTGCACCACTATCCGGACGGGCAGCTCCACGTCGACCTGGGCGGTTTCGGCACGGCGACACGGGAGGCGGCACCGTCCGCCGTCGTCGTGCGATCGCTGTTGCCCGCCCTGGGCGTCAAACCCCTGGAGATACCCGCCGAACCGGCGGCCCAGTTCGCCCTGTACCGGAGCCTGACCGCGGACCGACGGCTGCTCGTGCTGCTCGACAACGCGCGCGACGCCGAACAGGTCCGGCCGCTGCTGCCCGGGTCCCGCCGATGTGGCGTGATCGTGACGAGTCGCCACACGCTGCCGGGCCTGGTCGCCGCCGAGGGCGCCCACACCGTCGCACTGGATCTGCCCAGCGCCGCCGAAGCACGCCAGTTGCTCGTGCGCCGGCTCGGTGCGCGGGCCGCCGCCCAGCCGGCCGCGGTGGACGAGCTGGTCAGCCGTACCGCGCGGTTGCCCCTCGCGTTGTCCATCGTGGCGGCGCGGGCCGCCGCCCGACCCGCGTTCCCACTCCAGGCCATCGCGGACGATCTGGCCGCACCCAGGGGCGGTCTCGCGGCACTGGCCACCGACGACGCCGCCACCGACCTGCGGACGGTGCTCTCCTGGTCGTACCGTCTGCTCAGTCCGGACGCGGCCCGACTGTTCCGGCAGATCAGCCTGCACCCGACGGCCGACCTCGGCGCGGCGGCGGCGGCCAGCCTCGCCGGGGCACCGCCACACCAGATCCGGCCGGCCCTCGACGAGTTGACCCGGACCAACCTGCTGACCGAGCAGTCCCCCAGCCGCTTCCGCTGTCACGACCTGCTCCGGGCCTACGGAGAGGAACTGACGGACAGCCACGACTCCGCGGCCGCCCGGAGAGCCGCCCGCAAGCGCGTGTTCGACCACTATCTGCGGGCCGTCCGTGCCGCGGCGAGGCTCGTCGACGCCGGCCACCAGCCGACCGATCCGCTGCCCCCGCCCACCGACGCGGCACCGCCGACGTTCGCCGACCACCGGGCCGCACTGGCCTGGTTCACCATCGAACAGGGGGTGCTGCTGGCCGCCGTCGACGACGCGGTCGCCCACCGCTTCGACGCCCACGCCGGGCAGCTCGCCCAGGCCCTCACTCCCCTGCTCAGCCGGTTGTCGCGGTGGCACGACCTGAGCGCCGTGCAGGCCGTCGCGGTCGCGGCCGCCCGACGCCGCGGTGAGCCGGGGGCCGAGGCGGTGGCACACCGGGACCTCGCGCTGGCACACCTCCAGCTCCGCCGGTACGGTGCCGCCCGCCGGCACCTGCGCAGCGCGATGACGCGGTACGAGACGGTCGGTGACCGGCCGGGCCAGGCGAGCATCCACCTGCACCTCGCCTGGGTGTACGACATCGAGGGCAACCCGCGCGACGCGCTGCCGCACGCCGAGGCGGCGCTGGCGCTGTCCAGCGGCAGCGACGACGCACGCGGCGCGGCGGATGCGCTCAACGCGATCGGGTGGGGTCACGCCCGCCTGGACGAGCACGTCCGGGCCATCGCCTACTGTGAGCAGGCACTGGCACTCCATGCCGAGGTCCACAACCGGGTGGGCGAGGCCCAGACCTGGGACAGTCTCGGCTTCGCCCATCAGGGTCTCGGGGCACACCCGACGGCGGTGGACTGCTATCGACGCGCCCTCGCCCTGTATTCCGACGCTCAGGACCAGTGCGGACGGGCCGAGACACTCGTCCGGCTCGGGGACAGCCATCGGGCGGTGGGCGAGCACGACACGTCGAAGGACCTCTGGGGACAGGCGTTGGCGATCTTCGACCGGATCGGTCATCCGCTGGCCGGTGAGCTGTCCGAGCGGTTGGCGACCACGCGCTGAGCGTGCCCCGTACGCCGCGTCCGGACCGGCATGGATCGGGCATGGACCGGTCGTCGGCAGGCTGGGCGAATGCTGACCCTGAAGAGACCCACTCTCCGGCACCGCGGCGGGGTCGACCGTCGACGCCCGCCGCTCGTCCTTCGCCTTCCGGCCGCCGTCGCGGTCCTCGTCGCCCTGTCGCTGAACGCCCCACCGGCGTTCGCGGTCACCCCGCCGGCGTCGCCCCCCGCCAGCGGGTCGGCCACCGGTTCGGTCGTGGAGAGCACCACCGGCGGGTGGAACGGCCGCATCGACTGGCGGGCGTGCGCGGACCCGGCCGACGATCCGGGTACGCGATGCGGCACCCTGCGCCTGCCTGTCGACTGGGCCCGGCCGCGAGGGGAGACCTTCGAGCTGGCCCTGGCCCGCCGCCCCGCCACCGACCCGGGCGCCCGCATCGGCGCCCTGGTCTTCAACCCCGGTGGCCCCGGCCTGTCCGGGGTGGACGTGGCGCTGACGGCCGCCAGTCAGCTCGGGCCGGACGTGCTGCGCCGCTTCGACATCATCGGCTTCGACCCCCGGGGCACGGTGCGGAGCGCACCGGTGCGCTGCTCGTCGGCGTTGCTGGCCCAGCACCCCTCCCTGACCCCCACCACCGCCGCGGAGTTCGAGCGACTCCGCACCTACAACCGCCAGTTGCGCGAGGACTGCCGCGCGAAGAGTGGCCCCCTGTTCGACCACCTCGACAGCGTGAGCGTCGCGCGGGACACGGACGCCATCCGGGCGGCACTCGGTGAGCGGCAGCTCAGCTTCTACGAGTGGTCCTACGGCACCCTGATCGGGCAGGCGTACGCCGAACTGTTTCCCGACCGCGTCCGCGCACTGGCCATGGACAGCGTGATGGACCACAGCCAGGGGGTCCGGGGGTACTTCCGCAGCGGGGCGGCCAGCAACGAGGCCCTGTTCCACGAGTTCGTGAGCTGGTGCGAGCGGACCCCGAGCTGTGCGCTGCACGGCCGCGACGTGCCCGCGCTGTACGACCAACTGATGCGCCGTGCCGACGCCGGCACGCTCGTCGACGCGGGCACCGGCGAAACGCTCACCTGGTTCGAGCTGGGGTTCGCGACGTTCGTCAACTTCTTCGACGCGACCTGGGCCGACCTCGCCACCATGCTTCTCGCGTTGGAGCGGGGCGAGCCCGCCGCACTCGCGTCCCCGATGGTCCCGGTCGACAGCGGCGTGGACCTGACCGAGTACGCCCTACCCGCGTTCTGCCAGGACTGGTCGCTGCCGGTCGACGACTTCGCCGAGTGGAACCGGTATCTGAAGGTGTCCCGCGACGCGGCGCCGCACCTGCGGGCCTCCCCGCTGGCCGTCCGCTTCGCCGCGATCTGCCTGGGCTGGACGGCGGTCAACCCGCAACATGAGCTGCGGGTGCGGACGAGCACCCCGGTCCTGCTGCTCAACGGTAGCTACGATCCGGCCACCCCGTACGACGGGGCGCAGCGGGTGGCGCGCCAACTCGGCACGCATGGCCGCCTCCTCACCTACGAGGGGTCGGGTCACGCCAGCTACCCGCGCACGGAGTGCACCCGCGGGAACGTCGACAGGTACCTCATCTATCGAGTCCTGCCGCCGGTCGGCGCGAGCTGCCCGGCCGCCCCGGCCTGACGCATCGTTTTCTCCGGGCGGACGTCGCCGACAGCGTGACACCGGGGTCGGCGCCGAGGCTGGTTGCCTCGGCGCCGACCCGGCGTTCGCGGGGCGGGTCGTCGGCACGGGCCTCAGGTGCAGCGCCACACCAGCGGCCGGTGCGCCTCGTTCTCGTAGACGGCACCGACCACGGTCCGGCCGTCGTCGCTGATCCCGTCGGCCGAGTACGTGCCCGCCTCGGTCGACCGGACCTCGGGCCGGCCCGGCAACCGACGGGACGTGCCGTCCGCTGCGACGATCAACGGCGCGCCGTCGTCGACCAGCAGGTCGCCGTTGCCGGCGATCCCGCTCGCGGACGGGTACGGCAGCACGCTCGCCGCCCCGGTCGTCAGGTTCCATCGCACCGGCAGCATCTGCACGCTCCCGCCCCGCGCGGCACCGGGGACCATGCCGATCGCCCAGTTGCCGTGTGCCGAATCGACCGAGGCGTGCGGGTAGCCGTCCGGCACCGCCAACTCGGCCCCGGTGCCCTGGGGCGTCCACCGGTAGGGCCGATCGCCCATCGTGCCGACGACAGTGCCGTCCTCGGTGATCCCGGTCGCCGCGGACCCCACTCGGCCGAGGAAACGGTACTGCTGCGGGCGGTCCACGGACCACAGCACGGCACGGGGTGTGTCGTCGGCCTTCCGGGCGGTGCCGGCGATGTCGCCCCGACCGTTGACCGCGTACACCAGGACCGCGTCGTAGCCGGGCGGGGTGGTCAGGAAACGCAGCGTCCCACCCCGGTAGACCCAGCCGGTGCCGTCGCCGTTGGTGCCGACCACGTACCCGCCGGCGTTGACCGCGGCCCCGTGCCGGGCGGCGGCCGGCAGGACCGTCGCCCGGCCGTCGGTCCACAGCACGACCTTCCCGTCCTCGTTCCCGGTGCCGATGTCACCGACGATGTGCCGACCGGTGGGGTCGACACCGGTCGCCACCGCGACCGAACCACGGACCGGTTGCGCCAGCAAAACGGCCGCACAGGTGAGCGATCTGGCCGGCGCGGTCGACACGGACGCGGCCGGCGACGCCGCGACGGCCGGCGGGACCGGGGCGGGCTCGTCGGCGACCCCGCCGACCTGGACGGCGCCCACCGCGGCAAGCCCGGCCAGCACCGTCGCCGTGGCGACACCACCGACCCGTCGGCGTCGGCGTCGACGCCGGCCGTCGCGGATCGCGCGGTCCAGGTCGACGCGCGGCTCGGGGACCGGCGCCGATCGCAGCAGTGCGGCGATCCGCTGGTCGTCCACCATGGTCATGTCGAATTCCTTCCGGCCATCTCGGCGACGTCGAGCACCTGGCGGATCGCCGCCAGCGCCCGAGCCGTCTGCGACTTCACGTTGCCTTCGGAGCAGCCCATCGCGGCGGCCGTGTCGGCGAGCGACAGGTCGCACAGGAACCGCAGGACCAGCACGGTGCGCTGGCCGCGGGGCAGGTGGGCGAGCGCGGCGACCAGGCTGTCCCGCTCGGCCACCTCGTCGTGCGGCATCACCGGGCGCTCCGGCTCGGGCGTCGACCCCGACAAGCGGACCTTCGACCAGCTCAACCGCTTCTCGTCGACGAGCTTGTGGACGAGCATCCGGTGCACGTACGCGTCGACGTTGTCGGCCCGGCTGACCTTGCGCCAGTGCACGTACAACGCCGTGATCGTCTGCTGCACCACGTCGTCGGCCAGATGGGCGTCGCCGCACATCAGGAACGCGGTTCGATGCAGGTTCGGTAGTCGCGCGGAGACGTACTCCACGAACTCCCGCTCGGCATCCATCATTGAGGCTCCCTCCTCTGCACGCTCGACGGGTCCGGACGACCGTCGGGTTGCGTCCGGTCCGAGGTTCGGCGGGATGCCAGGTCAGCGCCGGTGACCGTAGCAGCGCGTGCGGCGCTCGGCGTCCGGCGCAGCTCCCTCTGGCGAGGGAGCGTCTCCCCTGTCGGCGGGGTTCGCCCGGCCCCGGGCAGCGGGAGGATCGGATGCATGGCGACATCAATCGTTCGCAGGGCGGGCCACGGTCTGACGTACGCGGTGCTCGGCTGGACCGTGGCATACGGGGGCGTGCGTCTGGCGTGGACCGTCGGCGAGGCCCCGGAGTTCCGGCAGTTCGGATCGGACCTGGTGGGGTTCACCGGTTGGTGGTCGGTGGCGCTGTGTCTGGCCGCGGCTGTGCTGGCCGTTGCGCTGGACCGGGTGTCGACGTGGCGGCCGGTGCTCGCGGGGGTCGCCTGGGCGGTCACCGGGGCGCTGGTCGCGGCCGCCGCGATCCTGCTGCCGGAGCTTGTGGGCTTCCTGCTGTTCGTGGTCAGCCCGCACTTCGACCCGACGGCGTTCGTCAGCCGGCTGGGTTGTGTGACCGGAGCGGCCCTGCTCGGCCTGGCCACCGCCCGCTATCAGCGGCGCACCCGGGGCGACTGCCCGGAGTGCTGCCGGACCGGGCGACCCGGTCACCGCCGCGCGGTCCCCGCGCGCTGGGCACGCTGGGCCGCGTACGTCGCGGTGGCCGGCCTCGTGACGCGCTTCGCGGCACAGGGCGTGGTGGGGTTCGACAGCCTCATCCAGGACCCCTCCGTGATCGGGCTGGAGGTCGGCCTGCTGCTGGCGGGAGCGCTGTTGCCGTTGGCGCTCGTCCACCACTGGGGTGAGGTCTGGCCGGGGTGGGTGCCGCTGCTCGCCGGCCGCCCGATCCCTCGCCTGCTGTTGCTGGTGCCCGGCTTCGGGCTCGGGGCGGGCATCGTGGCGTACTTCGGCATGGGGCTCGTGCAGTTGGTGTCCGGATCGGTCAGCGAGTTCTCCGACACGTTCCTCTGGGTGGCGATGTCGGCGTACTGGGTCCTGGGGCTCGGGCTCCTCGCGGCGTCAAGCGACTACCACCTGCGTACCCGCCGGGCGTGCGGGGCCTGCGGGCGCTGACGGGAGCCCCAGCCGTGCGCTGGGGCTCCCGCCCGGTGCCCGGTTCGTGGTGGGCGCACGGTCAGTGCGAGTGCCGGGGTACGGCGCTGCCGCTGCCGCCGACCAGGAAGTCGAGGTCGGCTCCCTGGTCGGCCTGGAGAACGTGCTCGGTGTACAGGCGTGTCCAGCCCCGGTCGGCCGTCCGCGGTGACGGTTGCCAGGCGGCGCGGCGTTGGGTGAGTGTCGCGTCGTCGACCAGCAGGTCCAGGCGCCGCGTCGGGACGTCGACGCGGACCAGGTCGCCGGTGTGTACCAGCGCGAGCGGGCCTCCCACGGCGGCCTCCGGGGCCACGTGCAGGACACAGGTGCCGTACCCGGTGCCGCTCATCCGGGCGTCGGAGATCCGCACCATGTCGGTGATGCCGGCTTCGAGCAGTCGTCGTGGCATGGGCACGTTGCCCACCTCCGGGAAGCCGGGATAGCCCCGGGGGCCGGCGTTGCGCACCACGATCACCGTGTCCGGGGTGACGTCGAGGTCCGGATCGTCGGCGGCGACGACGTAGTCCTCGATCCGGTCGAAGACGAGCGCCGGTCCGGTGTGTCGCAGGAGGTGCGCGGAGGCGGCGGAGACCTTCAGCACGGCCCCGGACGGCGCGAGTGACCCCCGGAGCACCACGGTGCCCGAGCCGGCGGGTTGGAACGGCTCGGCCAGGGTGCCGATGACCTGCCGGTTCCAGCACTGCACGCCGCTGATGTTGTCGGCGACGCTCCGGCCGCTGACGGTGACGTGCTCCATGTTGAGCAGGGCGGCGATCTCGTTCATCACCGCCGGCACGCCGCCCGCGTAGGCGAAGTCCTCCATCAGGTACGCCCCGGACGGCATCAGGTTGACGAGCATGGGCACGTCGGCGGTGAGGGTGTCGAAGTCCTCCAGGGTCAGCGGGACGCCGAGGCGGCCGGCGATCGCCAACAGGTGGACGACGGCGTTCGTGGAACCGCCGATCGCGGCGTTGACCCGGATGGCGTTCTCGAACGCCTCCCGGGTCAGCACCGTGGACAGCC
Source organism: Micromonospora sp. NPDC048905 (assembly GCF_040649655.1). Taxonomy (NCBI): domain Bacteria; kingdom Bacillati; phylum Actinomycetota; class Actinomycetes; order Micromonosporales; family Micromonosporaceae; genus Micromonospora; species Micromonospora sp. NPDC048905. The sequence continues at coordinate 311,370 of NZ_JBEZFV010000004.1, forward strand.
GCTGGTCCTGCGCGACCATGGCGACGATCCGGCGGCCGGCGGCCTGCGCGAGCGCGTACCGGCGCGAGTCGACAGCCGGCACGGCGGCCGCACCCGGCAGTTGCACGCCCAGTGCCTCGGTCACGCAGGCCATCGTGGAGGCGGTGCCCATGGTCATGCAGTGCCCCCGGCTGCGGGACATGCCGACCTCCGCCTCCGCGCAGTCGGCCGCGGTCATCCGGCCGGCGCGCTGCTCCTCGGTGAAGCGCCAGACGACGGTGCCCGACCCGATGTCCTGGCCCCGGAACTTGCCGTTCAGCATCGGTCCGCCGGTGATCATCAAGGTGGGGAGGTCGACGCTCGCCGCGCCCATCAGCAGGCCGGGGGTGGTCTTGTCACAGCCGGAGAGCAGCACCACCCCGTCGAGGGGGTTGGCGCGGACCGACTCCTCCAACTCCATGGCCAGCAGGTTGCGGTAGAGCATGGTCGTGGGTCGCATCAGGGGCTCGCCCAGGCTCATGGCGGGGAACTCCAGTGGCAGGCCGCCGCTCTCCCACACCCCCCGCTTCACCGATTCGGCCAGGTCCCGCAGGTGGGCGTTGCAGGGTGTCAGCTCCGACCAGGTGGTGGCGATGCCGATCACCGGACGACCGTCGAAGACGTCGTCCGCGAAACCCTGGTTGCGCATCCAGGAACGGTGGATGAACCCGTTGCGGCCCTCCGCGCCGAACCACTGCCCGCTGCGCAGCGGACGATCCGTCGTCGACATCAGCACACCTCTCTGTCATCCGGCGATCAAGGGGGTGGCACCTACCGGAGGCCGCCGACGGACAGCCCGCCGCGCCAGTGCCGTTGCAGGCTGAAGAACGCGATGACCAGTGGGATCACCGACACGAGCGAGCCCAGGATGATGAGGCTCCACAGCGAGGTGCCTCCCGAGTTGTTCGCCGAGGCGATGCCCTGCCAGAGGCCGAGGCCGACGGTCACCGGAAAGAGCCGGTTGTCGGAGAGCATGGCCAGCGGCAGGAAGTAGTTGTTCCAGGACGCCACGGCGGACAGCAGGAGCACGGTGACCACCGCGGGGCGCATCAGCGGGAGGGCGATCTGGAGGAAGGTACGCACCTCGCCCGCGCCGTCGACACGTGCCGCGTCCAGCAGCTCGTCGGGCACGGCGTCGCGCGCGTAGACGTGCATCAGGTAGACGCCGAACGGATTGAGCAGCGACGGGAGGATCACTGCCCAGACCGTGTTGGTCAGGCCGAGCCGGGAGAACATGATGAAGGTCGGGATGACCAGGGCGGTGGCGGGCACCATCAGCGCGCCGAGCACGACGGCGAAGCTGAAGCGCCGGGCGGCGAACCGGTACTTGGCGAAGCCGTAGCCGGCCATCACCGACAGGACCGTGGCGCCGATTCCGCCGGCTATCGCGTACAACGTGGAGTTGAGGATCCACCGCAGGTAGATGCCCCCGTCGTAGGTGAACAACTGCCGGAGGTTGCCGACGTAGTCGATCTGGTCGGAGAACCACAGGGTGTTGCCTCCGCCGAACAGCCCCGGTGCGTCCTTGGAGCTGTTGACGATCACCCACCAGAACGGTACGAGGAAGTAGATCACCATGAAGCCGAGGAGGATCTGCAGCGGCAGATAGCGTTGCGGTCGACGAGGACCCGCGCTGACGCTCGTGCGATTGGCCATCAGAGGAAGCTCCTCCGCTTGCGGGTGAAGAACAGGAATGCGTACACGCAGATGAACACGATGCCGCCGAGGGCGAACGAGATCGCCGATCCGTAGTTGAAGTTGGCGAGGGCGAACGCCTGCTGGTACGCGTACATGTTGGGGGTGAAGTCCGTCCCGATCGTGCCGGCGGCGAGATACCGCAGGATCTGCGGTTCGTTGAAGAACTGCAGGGTGCCAATAAGTGCGAAGACCAGGATGAGGATCAGCGCGGGCGCGATCAGTGGGATCTTGATCCGCAGCGCGACCTGCCACCGTCCGGCGCCGTCCATCCGGGCGGCCTCGTAGAGCGTGGGGTCGACGCCCTGCAACGCCGCGTACAGGATGATCATGTAGTAGCCGACCCACTGCCAGGTGACGACGTTCAGCAGGCCGTAGAAGATCAGGTTGCTGCTCAGGAAGTCGGGTGCCGTCGCCCCGAACAACCCGAAGATGTCGGTGAGCGGGCCGAAGCCCTTGCTGTAGAGGAACCCCCACATCACCGCCCCGATCACCGTGGGGATCGCGTACGGCAGGAAGATCATGAGGCGGGAGAAGCGCGCGAACAGGGACGTCACCGCGTCCAGGATGAGCGCCATCGCCAACGCGATGGCGATCTGCACCGGGATGGCGACGAGGGAGAACCGGAGAACGAACCACGCCCCGGACAGGAAGCTCGGGTCGGTGAACGCCTTCACGTAGTTGTCGAAGAGGACGAAGCTGGTGCCGCCGATCAGCTTCTTCTGGAAGAGACTGAGGTACAACGCGTAGCCCAGCGGCGCGATGAGGAACGCCAGGAAGACGACCGCGAACGGCCCGACGAAGAGCCACCCCATCAGGTGCTCGCGGAGGTGCACCTTGCCACGGGTCTTGCGCTTCTCGGTGCGGGTACGCGGTGTGCGCTGCTCGGTCAGGAGTGTCATCTGTGGTCTCCGGGACGTGGACGCTGCGGGATCGTGGGTGGGCCGGCCGTCGAGCGGCGGCACGGCCCACCCATCCGGTCACTGGACGGTGAAGCCCTGCTCCTTGGCGTACTTCGCCACGTCCTCCTGGATCCTGTCGGCGGCCTGCGCACCGGTGGCGGAGCCCTTGATGATCTCGCTGATCTGCTTGGTCATCGCGTCGAGGTAGAACTGGCCGAACGGGGCGTAGGCGACGCCCTTGTAGGCGTTGGCGGCGGGGACGTAGACCTCCTTGTTCGCCTGCTGGCCGTCGAAGAACGCCACCTTCAGGTCGATGAACGCGGGATCGTTGAGCGCCGTCAGGTTGAGCGGGAAAATGATCTGGTTGGTCCAGCCGTCGGTCAGCGACTCCTTGTCGGCGTAGAGCCCGTAGGCGACCTTCGCCGCCAGCTCCGGCTTCTTCGCCTGCTTGGTCACCGAGAAGGCCGACCCACCCCAGTTGACCTGCACCGGGTTGTTCGCATCCCACTGCGGCAGCGGCGCCACCGCGAACTTGCCGGTGTCCTGGCCCTTACCGACACCCGCGCCGGTGAGATAACCGGGTGCCCAGGCCGCCGAGATGTACGTCGCGTAGTTGCCGTTGATCACGCCGGAGATGTACTCCGGGGTGAACTGGTCCTGCGTCCCGACCAGGCCCTTCTTGGCGAGGCCGCCCCAGTAGTCGAGCACGTCCTTGGACGGCTGGTCGTTGAGTTTCACGCCGATGGACTTCGGCTGCGCCGGATCGAAGGTGAACGGGGACGCGCCCTTCTGGATCTGGAGCGCCATCATGACCGCCGGGACGTTCGCGCCGAGGTCCCCGAACAGCGGGCCACCCGCGTCCTTGACCTTCTGCGCGGCCTGCTCGTACTCGGCCCAGGTCTTCGGCGGGGTGATCTTGTACTTGTCGAAGATGTCCTTGCGGTAGATCATGCCCATCGGGCCACCGTCGACCGGGACCCCGTAGACCGCGTCGCCGACCGACACGTCCTTCCAGGCGCCGTCGCTGTAGTTGGCCTTGACCGCGTCGTAGCCGTACTTCTTGATGTCGATGAGCGCGCCCTGGATCTGGAAGGTCGGGATCCGGTCCGCCTCGACCATGATCACGTCGGGCGCGCCGGTGCCCGCCGAGATGGCCGTCTGGAACTTGTCGTACTCGTCGCCGCCCTGCCCGACGTTGGTCCAGCAGACCTGCACGTCGTCGTGCTGCTTGTTGAAGTTGTCGACGACGAGTTGGGTGTTGGGGTACCAGCCCCACATCGTCACGACCGGCACGTCCTTCTTGGTGATGGTGTTCGTGCAGTTGCTCGCGTCGCTTCCCCCCTCGTCGGAGGAACAGCCGACGAGCCCGGCCCCGGCCGCGAGCATGGTCACCGTGGCGAGTATTCGTATCGTCTTCATTGACGGTCTTCCCTTCGGGGATCGCGGTGCGACAGTTTCCTGCTCGGCGGGCGCCACCAGGGCAGGAAGGCCTGCCCCGGTGTCGCCGCCGTGGACGTGCTCCTAGCGCTTGAACAGGCGCGGCGCCAGGTCGATGAGGTTCTTCTGCCACACGTCCCAGCCATGCGGCCCGGGGGTCACCCCGTCGAACTCGTAGCGGATACCGAGGTTGTCCAGCGTGGTCAGCGATGCCATGAAGCTCGGGTACACGAAGTCGGTCCGGTCGCCGACGTACAGGCGCAGCATCTTCGTCCCGCTGTTGATCGCCTCGACGTCGACACCGGCGCCGCTGCCGAACCCGGCCGAGAGCGCCGCGACGTAGGCGAACTCACCCGGGTACGCCCGCAACACCCCCAGTGCCTGCCCGCCGCCCATCGACAGGCCGGCGATTGCCTGCTGGGACGACTCGCCGGAGATGCGGTAGCGGGCGCGGGCCGTCGGCACGATGTTCTCCAACAACTCCCGGTTGAAGTTCGACGAGTTGCCGTTGCCCATCACGACGACCATGGGCGTGAGGTCACCGTCGAGGAACTGGTGGTCGAGGATCTGCTTGGCGCGTCCCATCTCGACCCAGTCGGTGTGGTTCTGGCCACCGCCGTGCTGGAGGTAGAGGACGGGGTACGGCTGAGCCCGGCCCGGGTCGTACCCGGGTGGCGTCCACACCAGAGCCGTGCGGTCCTGGCCGGCCACGGTGCTGGGATAGGTCATGCTCTCGACGGTCCCGCCCCGCCCGGCGGGGACGTCCGTCAGCAGGCGGGCACCCGGCCCGGGGATGAGGAAGGTGCTCCACGTCGGTTCCGTGGTCACCGTCGTCGGGTTCGAGGTGTCCTTGACCGCGACCCGGTCCACGATCAGCCGGTAGTAGTAGAACCAGGGCTTCAGCGGACCCACGGTCGCCCGCCACCGGTCACCGTCGCGGGTCAGCGGCACGCGCAACCAACTGCCGCCCGGCGCGATGTTCGCCCATACCGTGACGTGCTGTGCGTCCGTGAAGTTCGTGGTCGTCTCGAACGTGACGAACCCGTCCTCGGTGACGAACGGCGTCGGGGTGGTGCCGGCCGGCGGCGGAACGAACTCCCCCCGCAGCGGCCGGTGACCGGGGCTCGGCCCGTGGTCCGACACGTGCTGGAACAGTCGCGGCGCGAAGTCGACGAGGTTCTCCTGCCAGGTGGTCCAGTTCGCGCCGCCGTCCGGGTTGACCCCGTCGACCTCGAACCTGACCTCGGCCCGGTCCAACGCCTTCATCAATCGGTAGGTGGGGTTGTACGCGGGATCCGTCTGGTTTCCCGTGTAGAGGCGCAACACCTTCACGGTGCGGTTGACCGTCCTGGCGTCCTTCCGGTCGACCTGCGGGACCGACCGACCCGAGAACCAGCCCACGTAGCCGAACTGACCCGGCTTGGCCAACGCGGCCTGGACCGCCGCCGTCGCGCCGCCGGACACACCCGCGATCGCCTGGTGCGCCGGATCACGAAGGACCCGGTAGCTGTCGGTGACCGCCTTCCGGAGGTCCTTCAGCTCCCTGCCGTCCGCGCCGTTGGCATCGTTGATCACGACCACCATCGGCCTGATGGCGCCGGCGGCCGAGAGGTTGTCGAGGATCTGCTTGGATCGGCCGAGGTCGAGCCAGTCGCTGGCCTTCGCGGCATCGCCCGACTGCAGGTAGAGCACCGGGTAGCCCTTCGGTCCCTTGGCCGCGTACCCCGGTGGCGTCCACACCAGGGCCGACCGCTGCCCGCTCCGGGTGCGGTAGTTCAGGGTCTCGACCGTGCCGCCGGTGCCCGTCGGTGCGTCTGCCAACCACCGCGCCGAGTCACCGGGGACGAGGAAGGTGCTCAGGAGCGGATTGGACGCCACAGTCGTGCTGTTCGTCGGATCCTTGAGGCTCTTGGTGTCGTCGGCGGTGACCTGGTAGTGGTAGAGCCCCGGCGTGAGCGGGCCGAGGATGCCCGACCACACGTCGCCGCGCCGGGTCAGCCCGAACTCCGCCCAGGCCGCGGAGGGGCCGAGGTTGCCCTCGACGACGACCTGCGAGACCGAGCCCAGGTGCTCCTGGACGTACGCGGCCGGCACGGTGAACGAGGCGTAGCGATCCGGGGAGACATCCAGCCACGGTGTCTCCGCCGCCGCGGCCGGTTGCGGCGCGAACAGGACGGCCGCGGCCGCCATGACTCCGGCGGTGAACACCGCCGAGAGTCGACGCACGCCCGATCGGCGTACGGGCCAGTGGTTCGTTGCGGTTGTCACGCTCCACTCCTTTCCTGCGCCGGCAGCGGACGCGACCCGCCGGGCCGGCTCAACTCATCGGCGAAGCTCGCCGTGGGTCTGCGCGTGCACACCTCCTTCGCGGCTCTGCCCCGGGCGGACCTGACGGGGTCGCCCGCTGCGGCGGACATGGGTCACGGTCGTGCCGCGCTTCGTGGTGGCGCGCTCGACCCACGGACGACGAGGTCTGTCGGCAGCACGACCTGGCGTGGCCCCTCCCACTCGCCGGTCACCAGCGCCTTCAACATGCGCGCGGCCTCGTAGCCGAGTTGGTACATCGACTGGTCCACAGTGGTCAGACCCGGCCGGGTCAACGCCGACTCCGGGATGTTGTCGAACCCGACGACGGACAGGTCCCCGGGGACCGCGAGCCCCAGCTCCGCGGCGACCTCCAGCACCTTCAGGGCCATCCCGTCGCTCGCCGCGAAGATCGCCGTCGGCGGGTCCGCACGTTGCAACAGCGCGCGTGCCAACGGCGTCGCCGACTCGGGGTTGAAGTCTCCTTCGCCGATCAGCGTCGGGTCGACCGGGAGGCCTGCGTCGGTGAGCGCCGCCCGGTAGCCCTCCTCCCGCGACCACGCCGCGGCCAGGCTGGCGCGGCCCGCGATGAACCCGATGCGCCGGTGGCCCAGGCCCAGCAGGTGCTCGACCGCCGTGGTGGCGCCCGCGAGGTTGTCGGCCGTCACCGAATGCGCCGTCGAGCCGCGCACCGGGTCGATGGCCACGATCGGTGTCCGGCTCTGGACCTCACCCCAGGGTGTGACGACGATGCAGCCGTCGGTGAGGGTGCCCGACAGGCGGGCGACGTGCCGCTTCTCCCAGCCCTCCGAATACGACCCGTAGAGGTCGCTGTTGGCGTAGATGATCAGATCGAAGCCCGAGCGGCTCAGCGCCTTCATCGCTCCCTTGAGCACCTCGGCCGTGTACGACTGGAAGCTGTGCGTCACGAGGCCCAGGACGTTGGTGCGGCTGCGCCGGAGGCTGGTGGCCACCAGACTCGACTCGTAGCCGAGCTGGTCGATGGCCGAGCGGACCTGAGCAATGGTGCGGGCACTGACGCCGTAGTGCCCGTTGACCACGCGCGAGACGGTGGCGGTGGAAACACCGGCGACCCGCGCGACATCACTCATTGTGGCCGGCGCATTGACCTCAATCATGCCGCTCCCTCTGGACTGCAATCGTTATCGGTTACGTTTCCAGGGTGTTGCCAACGTAACCGACCGGGGTTACGAGCACAAGACCTCCGCGCCTCCCGCGACGCCTGGTAGAACGTCCTACCAGGACAGTCGGGCAGCCTCGGTGAGACAGTGGGACGGCCACGGAATTGTGAACGGAGGCCGCTCTCGGCGCGGACGGGAAGTGCGAGTTTCTGCGGTTGCGCAGACCGAAAGAACGGGGCGCAAGGCCACCGACATTGCATTCCCCACCGCAGCAGGGAATTGCGGTCCCCGATAACGGGTCCGGTGCGCCGCACCCGCGCGCCACGTTCGGCCACGCGTCACCGGCCGGGCGGCGTCCGCCCGGATCGCCCACATTGACCGCGGGCAACTATTCCCTACCGTAAACGTAATCGGTAACGTTTACATAGATCAAGAACGTAGTCCACCGCCCCCGCGGTGTCCAGACCGCACACGGACCCCACCACCCCTCGGTCCCGCGCGCCGGCAGCGCTCTCGGCGTCGGGACCTCGCACGAAGGGAGCCCGTCCTGAACCCCCACCTCGACAAGGCGCCGATGCACCTGACCGGCGCCGGATGCCCCCTCCCCCACCGCTACCGGATGCCCGCCCGGCCCCGGCCGGACCGGCTGGCCGGGATCGGGCCGGCGGTCACCGGGGAGGCGTCGTGAACACCGCCCGCCTGAGCCTGGACCCGCGTCGGCGCGTGGCGCCGGTGTCGCGCCGGCTCTTCGGCTCGTTCGTGGAACACCTGGGTCGCTGTGTCTACACCGGCATCTACGAGCCGGGGCACCCGACGGCCGACGCCGACGGCTTCCGGCGCGACGTGCTGGCGCTCGTCCGGGAGCTGGGCGTGACCACGGTCCGCTACCCGGGTGGCAACTTCGTCTCCTCCTACCGGTGGGAGGACGGGGTCGGGCCGGTCGACAGGCGACCGGCCCGACTCGACCTCGCCTGGCACAGCCTGGAGACCAACGCATTCGGGCTCGACGAATTCATGCGCTGGCTCGGCCAGGCCGACCTCGAACCGATCATGGCGGTCAACCTCGGCACCCGCGGCACCGCCGAGGCGGTCGACCTGCTCGAGTACGCCAATCACCGCGGCGGCAGCCACCTCGCCGACCAGCGGCGCGCCAACGGCACGGACGACCCGTACGGCATTCGGCTGTGGTGCCTGGGCAACGAGATGGACGGCCCGTGGCAGGTGGGCCAGCGCAGCGCGACCGAGTACGGCCGCCTGGCGGCACAGACCGCGAAGGCCATGCGCCGTTTCGATCCCGAACTCGAACTCGTGGCCTGCGGCTCGTCCCACCTCGGCATGCCCACGTTCGGTAGCTGGGAACGCGACGTGCTCACCGAGGCGTACGACGACGTCGACCTGATCTCGCTGCACGCCTACTACCAGCCGGTCGACGACGACCTGCCCAGCTTCCTCGCCTCCGGCGAGGACATGGACAGATACATCGACGCCGTCACGGCCATCGCCGACTCGGTCGGGGCGATCCGCCGGTCGACCAAGAAGATCATGATCGCGTTCGACGAGTGGAACGTCTGGTACCAGTCCGCCACCCCGTCGACCCCACCGAGCGGTGACGACTGGCCGGTCGCGCCGCGGCTGTTGGAGGATCACTACAGCGTGGCCGACGCCGTCGTCGTCGGTGGCCTGCTGATCAGCCTGCTCCGCCACAGCGACCGGGTGACGGCGGCGTGCCAGGCCCAACTGGTGAACGTCATCGCACCGATCATGACCGAACCGGGCGGCTCAGCCTGGCGGCAGACCATTTTCCACCCCTTCGCCCGCACCGCCCGGCACGCCCGGGGAGCGGTGCTCGACGTGCTCCGCGACGGCAGCACGACGACCACCGACCGCTACGGTGAGGTGGCCGCGGTCGACGCGGTCTCCACCTGGGACGACGACAGCGGCGAGATCAGCGTGTTCCTCGTCAACCGCGTCACCGACACTCCGGCCGAGGTGACCGTCGACGTCAGCGGCGCCCACCTGACCGGGATCATCGAGTGCGTCACCGTCGGCGGCACCGACCTGGCCGCCAAGAACACCGCCGACGGTCCGGACCACGGCGCACCGCGACCCAACGACACCGCGCGACAGGCCGATGCCGCCGTTCGGCTGACGCTTCCGCCGGCGTCCTGGACCATGCTGCGGATGCGGGCCACGGAAGCAACCCCGTAACCGCCCTGAGCGGGAAGCGCCCGGCCGCCAGGGGTGGCGGCCGGGCCTTTACCCCGCGATCTTGCACTTTCTATCCCGACATAAGGGTCACATGCCCCCGAATCAACGACAGAAACTGCAAGATCGGCGCACTCCTCGAGCGCGGGGTGGGCTGCGGCACAGCGCGCCGGTCCTAGCGGCGCGAGGGTTTCACGGGTGGCTCCAGCTCTCCGTCGACTCGGCGGGGAATGGCGGTGCAGCCGTCCTGTAGTTCCTCCGGAAGGATCCAGGCCGGCGCGTCCTGCCAGGCCAGCGGGCGCAGGAAACGCCGGATCGAGGTGGCGCCGACGGAGGTGTGCACGGCGTTTGTCGAGGGCCAGGGTCCGCCGTGGTGCTGGGCCCACGAGACCCGGACGCCGGTGGGATAGCCGTCGAAGACGATGCGACCCGACCGGCCGGCGAACAGCTCGACCAGCCGGCGTACGACAGCGGCGTCGTCGTCCGGCGCGCTGTGGATGGACCCGGTCAGCGACGGTGGGACGGCCGCCAGCGCCGCGTCCAACTCGGCGACGTCGTCGTAGCGCACCACGACCAGGAGCGGGCCGAAGCACTCGTCGGTGATCTCGGCGGTGAGGCCCGACAGCTCGACCTCCAGGAGCGTCGGCGCGACGCGGAAACCCGCCTCGGCGTCGATCCGCGCTCGCGCCGAGACCCGAGCGCCGGCCTGCTCGAAGGCCGCCGCCTGCTGCTCGTACGCGGCCCGGATGCGGTCGTTCAGCATGACCGCACCGCCGGTGGCGGCGACCTTCTCGCGCAGCGCGTCGACCAGGCGCGCGCCGCTCGGATCGGACGGGACGAACGCCAGACCGGGCTTCGTGCACAGCTGGCCGCCCGAGTTGGTGAAGGAGGCGAACAGTCCCTCGGCGATCTGCTCGCCCCGGTCGGCGGCTGCGCCGGGCAGGACGACGATCGGGTTCACGCTGCTCAGCTCGGCGTAGAGGGGAATGGGATCGGGTCGCTCGTCGATGGCCGCCTGGATGCCGCGGGCGGCCCCGACGGAGCCCGTCAACGCGGCGGCGCGGATCGCGGGGTGGCGTACCAGCGAGCGGCCGGCCTGCTCGCCGTACACGGTCGCGATCACACCGTCGGGCCCGCCCAGGTCGCGGACGGCCGCCGCGATGGCCTCGGCCGAGGCGTGTGAGGTCAACGGGTGCGACGGGTGGGCCTTCAGGACCGTGGGACAGCCGGCGGCGAGCGCGGCCGCGGTGTCACCTCCCGCGACCGAGAAGGCGAACGGGAAGTTGCTGGCGCCGAAGACGGCGACCGGCCCGAGGGGTACGAGCATCCGCCGCAGGTCCGGGCCGCGTCCGAGCGGTGTGTCGGCGGCGTGGTCGATGGCGGCCTCGACGTAGCCCCCGTCGCGCAGCACGTCGCCGAACATCCGGAACTGGACCGCCGCCCGGGTGAGTTCCCCGTCGAGTCGCGCGTTGCCGAGGCCGGTCTCCGCCTCCGCCGTCGCCACCACGTCGCCGCGATGGGACTCCAGGGACGCGGCGATGGCGTCCAGCAGGTCCGCTCGGCCGAGTCTGCCCAGGCCGGACAACCACTGCGTGGCGTTGACCGCCTGGCTGGTGATCGCCTCCAGCCGCGGCTCGTCGGTCTCGCGGAGATCCGTCGTACGAGTGTGACCGTCGCGCGGGTCGACCGTGCTGACCATGTTCACAGCAGTCCTCTCCTCACCAGATTGCCCATCAGATCCCGGACGCCGAACTGCCAGGGCTCACACTCCTGGGCGTGTCGCACCCGGTTGACCAGGGTGCCCAGAGCCGGGCAGCCGATCCGTACCACATCATCGATCTTGTGGGTGAAGCCCTCGTCGGGGCGGTCCCGGTCCTGGGTGGGCGCGAACATCGTGCCGAGCATCAGGGCGGCGCCGTCGGGATAGCGGTGGTGCGGCCCGATCAACTGCCGCACCAGTTCCGCCGGGTCGCGCGACATCCGCGTCATCTCCGAGACCGCCTCCAGGTGGAAGCCGTCCACGCCCTCGATGTCCAGGCTCACCTCAAGCTCGCGCACCCGGTCCAGGTCGAACCGTTCGTCGAACAGCCGGATCAGGGGACCGAGGGCGCACGAGGCGTTGTTGTCCTTCGCCAGGGGAAGCAGAAGTGCCGAGCGGCCCTCGACGTCCCGCAGGTTCACGTCGTTGCCGAGGGTGGCGCCGACGATCCGGCCGCTGGACTGGATGATCAGCGTGACCTCGGGTTCCGGGTTGTTCCAGGTCGACGAGGCGAGCACCCCCACCGGGACGGCGGTGCCGACGGCGGAGAGGACCTGGCCCTTGGTGAAGATCTCCGCGTCCGGCCCGATCCCCACCTCCAGGTACTGGCTCCAGATGCCCTCGGCGACGAGCAGGCTCTTGAGCCGGTCGGCCTCGGCCGAACCCGGGGTCAGGCTGTGCAGGTCGGCACCGATGTCGGCGAGCATTCGTTGCCGGATGTCCGCCGCGAGCGCCAGGTCTCCACGGGCCCGTTCCTCGATGACGCGCTCGATGAGCGAGACGGCGAAGGTCACGCCGGCGGCCTTGAGCGCCTGAAGGTCGACCGGGGCGAGCAACCAGGGTCGGCTGTGGTCGCGGGTCGTGGCCGCCGTGTTGGCGAGTATCTCGCCGAAGTCGCCCAGCCGCGGCCCGTCGAGCCCGGCCACCGTCGCGGCGGGGTCGGGCAGCTCGCAGATGTCCCGGACGGTGGGGAACCGCTGGCTGAGGTCGATGACCTGACCGTCTCGGACGGTAACGGGTGACGGGCCGTCGCCGGCCGGATCCCAGATCCGGCCGATGAGGACACTGTCGTCGACGTCGTCGGGCAGCGCCTCGGCGGCGGTCCCGAACCAGTCCGCGCCGTCGGGCTGTCGCCGGGGCTGGGGCACCGTCATGAGCCGCTCTCCAGGTTGAAGAAGGATCGCTCGTCTCGCGGACGGATGTCGTACACGGCGTCCTGGAACATGCGCAGCGGGTGCGGTGTGAACGGGTGCCGCTCGATCGCGGCGAGATCCAACTCGATGCCGAGTCCGACGATGCCGGTCGGGATGAGCACGTCGCCGTCGGCGGTCAGCACCAGCCGTTCGTTGGTGATCTCGGGTCGCCACGGCACGTCCGTCGCCATGATCTCCAGGTAGCGGAAGCTGGGCAGTGTCGCACCGAGTTGCAGCGTGGCGGCCGTACTGAGGGGGCCGCTCGGGTTGTGCGGCGCGAACCCCACGTAACTTGTCGCCGCGAGCGTCGCGATGAAGGCCAGCTCGGCGATCCCGCCGGCATGGGTCACATCGGGTTGGACGAAGTCGACGGCCTGCCGGGCGAGGGCGGGCGCGAAGCCCTGGCGGCCGTACCACCGCTCCCCCGCCGCGATGGGCACCGGCGACGCGCGGCGGATGTCCACAAGCGCGTCGAGGTTGTCCGGCGGGCACGGCTCCTCGAACCACACCGGGTCGAACTGGGCGATCTCCTTCGCGACCTTGATCGCGTGGCGGACGTCGAAGCGACCGTGGCCCTCGACGAACAGCTCGACGTCCCGGCCCACCGCGCCCCGGACAGCGTCGATCTGGGCGAGCACCCGATCCAACTGCGCGGTGGTGATGGTCAGGTCGTAGTTCTCGAACGGATCCCACTTGAGGCCGCGGAAGCCGGACTCCACAGTCCGGCGCGCCGCCGCCGCGTAGTCCTCCGGCGTGACGGCACCGGAGAACCAGCCGTTGGCGTACGCGCGCACCCGGTCCCGGGTCGCACCGCCGAGGAGCCGCGAGACGGGGACGCCGAGGTCGCGCGCCGAGATGTCCCACAGGGCCATCTCCAGCGAGCTCAACGCGGTCATGATGACCGGCCCGCCACGCCAGTACCAGTCCCGCGCCAGGTCGTAGAGGATCTTCGAGATGCGTGTGGGGTCCAGGCCCACGACCGCCTCGGCCAGCTCGGCGATGGCCCCCTGGACGGCCCGTTCCTTGCCCTCCAGGGTGGCCTCACCGAGCCCGATGATCCCCGCGTCGGTGTGCACGCGCACGATGACGAGGTTCGTACGGTAGAAGTCGACGACGAGCGTGTCGATGGAGACGATCTTCATTCTTCGGCTCAACCCTTCACCGCGCCGGCGGTCATGCCGGACACCACGTACTTCTGCACCAGCAGGTAGAAGGCGACGGCGGGCAGCGTGAACAGGAATGCGACGGCCATCACCGTCTGGATCGGCGTACCCAGCTCACCGATGAAGTTCGCGATGCCCACGGAGGCCGGTTGCAGGTCCGGGTTGAAGATGAACGTCACCGCGAACACGTACTCGTTCCAGGCGTGGAAGAAGGCGATGACCGCGGTCGCCGCGATCGACGGCGCGATCAGCGGCACGTTGATCCGGGTCAGGGTGGTGAAGGGCCGCGCTCCGTCGGCGCGCGCCGCCTCCTCCAGCTCCTTCGGGATGCCGTCGATCGCGCCCTTGAGGATCAGCGCCACGATCGGCAGGACGAACGCGGAGTTCACCAGGATGAGACCGGTCAGCGAGTCGAGCAACTCGAATCGGCGGAACAGCGCGAACAGCGGCACGACCATGAGCGCCTCGGGAAGCATCTGCGTGAACAGCAGCACGACGGTCAGCACGGCCTTGCCCCCGAACGAGAACCGGGACAGCGCATAACCGAGCGGGATGCCCAGGCCGACCGAGAGGACCATCGTGCCCACGGCGATGATCAGGCTGTTCAGCAGCCACCCGGCTGCCTTGCCCTCGGCCAGCGCGTCGACGAACACCCCGAACTGGCCGAGGTCCGGCGTGAGGCGGGGCTGGTCGGCGAAGAGGTCGCTGTTGCTCGACAGCGCCGTGACGAACATCCAGTACAGCGGGAACACCGCGACACCGAGTACGACGAGCACGGCGACGATCCGTGCGGTGACACCGAAACGGAAGCGCCTCATCGGGCGTGCTCCTTCTCCACGGCACGGGCGACCAGTCGGCTGCCGATGACGACGATGAGTGAGATGACGACGCCGACCATCCCGATGGCCGCCGCCGATCCGAGTTCCTTCGAGTCGAACGCCTGCGAGTAGAGGTCGATGACGAGCGTCTCGGTGGCGCCGACCGGCCCACCCTTGGTCATCAACCAGATCAGCTCGAACCGCCGCAGCGACCAGATCGTCATGAGCAGCGCCAGGAGCCCCACGGTGGGCTTGATGACCTGCCAGGTGACGGCCCGGAAGGTGGCCCATCGCCCCGCGCCGTCCACGGTCGCGGCCTCGTTGAGGTCCTGCGGGACGGACTGCAACGCGGAGAGCAGCACCACCGAGGTGAACGGGAACAGCTGCCAGATGGTCGTGGCGAGCACCGCCGGGAGCGCGTAGCGCGAGCTGTCCAGGATCGCGCCGCCCGGCACACCGAGTCCCACCGCGTCGAGGAACCGGTTCACGATCCCGTACTGGGCGTTGAGCATCCAGGTGGCGATGAGCGCGACCGCGATGCCAGGAGCGGCCCACGGGACGGTGATCAGCGCCCGCGCCACACCGCGGCCCCGGAACTTCCCGTTGAGCAGGAGCGCGACGCCGAGCCCGGCGCCGATCGCGACGACGACGCAGGTGATCACGTAGACGACGGTGATCAGCAGGGTGTGGCGGAATTCCGGATCGCCGAAGATCCGGTTGAAGTTGTCGAACCCGACCCACTCGCTTCTGGTCGGGTTGAGCAGTCTCGTCCGGGTGAAGCTGAGGTACACCTCCTGGACGAGAGGCACCGCCTGGAAGACGAGGATGAACAGTGCGGCGGGTGCCAGGAACAGGTACGGCGTCCACTTGCTCCCCAGTGGGCTGGGTCGACGCCGCGCTCGGGGTGTTGTCTTCGGTGCTCCGGTCTGCTCGACCACAGTCATCGGGTTCGATCCTTCTGAGGAAGGACGCTGCCGGCGCATGTCCGTCGCGCCGGCAGCGTCGCCGTGTCGAGCGGTCAGCGGACCAGGTCGGTCGCCTGCTGCTGGGCGCGGTCCAGTGCCGACCTCAGGTCGGTCTTACCCTGTAGGGCCGCGACCACGTTCTGCACGACCACCTTGCGGATGTCCGGCGTCTTGGCTTCGAACCCGAGGACGATCTGCGGCAGGCTGGTCTCGGTGAGCCCGTCGAAGACGGGCAGGAACGGGGTCGCCTTGAGCGTCTCCGGGCTGCGCTGCGTGGTGGTGGCGACGCTGCTCGCGCCGAGGATCTCCTGCAACTTGACCTGGTTCTGCGGCTCCAGCGCCCACGTGATGAAGGTGCCGGCCTCGTCCTTGCCCTCGCTCGCCTCGTTGATCACGATCGGCGCGAGGATCGCGCCCTGCTTGCGGACCGGGAACGGGATGGGCGCGACGCTGAAATTCAGCTTGGCGTTCTGGCCGCGCGTGGCGGTCACGTACCCCCCGTTGTTCAGCTCCATCCCGACCTTGCCCTCGGCGAACATCCGCCGGAACGTCGCCGCGTCCGCGCCGCGCGGGATCACGTTCGCGTCGTACAGGTCCTTGAACGCCTGGAGGCCCTTGAGGTTCTCCGGCGAGTTGATCGTCAGGTTCTTGCCGTCGGACCACGCGCCGCCGAAGCCGTAGACGTAGTTGAAGATGTCCTGCCACACGCCGGCCTCCTCGGCCTCCGTCTGGCGGAACGCCAGACCGAAGACGTCGCCCTTGGTCAGCGACTTCGCGGTGGAGGTGAACTGCTCGTACGTCGTCGGCGGAGTCGGGATCAGGTCCGCGTTGTAGAACATCGCGTAGTTCGACGCCTCGAAGATGACGCCGTGCCGGACACCGTCGTGGACCATGAACTGGTCCGGCTGCTTGAGCAAGTCGTACTTGCCGGCGTCGATCACCTTGTCCAGTGGTGCGACCAGACCGGCGTCCGAGGCGGCCTCGAACTCGGGCATGTCGAAACGGACCAGGTCGGGCCCCTTGCCACTGCCCATCTGCGTGAGCACCGTCTGACCGAAGGTCGGGTACGGGACCGCGGCGGCGGTGACCTGGACCTTGGTCTGGCTCTGGTTGAACTCGTCGAGCCACTTGGTCAGCAGAGGCCCGCGGCCCGGGTCGCCGAAGGTCGAGGCGGCGAACGTCAGTTTGGTGACGCCGTCGCCCGAATCGCCGTCGGAGCCACAGCCGGCCAGAAGAGCGGCGACCACGCCGAAGGCACATGTCGCCCTGGCGATGCCGAAGCGAGCGCGCTGGTTACCCATCGTTACTCCAGTGTTACGAGTCAGAGTCTTCGGGATGAAATTGCAACGATCGTAGCGCCATGCGCAACGGTGTCAAGTGGCGGTTGCGCATGGCGTCGTCTACATTGCACATATTGCAACGCTAGCGACGGGCTCCCCGTCGCTTCGAGGGGGAAGGCACAGCCTTGGCGCAATCGATTCGCCGTGCGATCGACCTCATCCGTCGATCGGCGGAGCACCCGCTGTCGCTCACCGAGGCGGCGGACGTGCTCGGCGTGCACAAGTCCACGGCCCTGCGGATCCTGCAGACGCTGGAATCCGCGCGCTTCGTCCGCCGGACCGGCGCGGGCACCTACGTGCTCGGTAGCGGACTGATCGAGCTGTCCGAACTCGCGCTCGGCTCGATGGACCTGCGTCAGTTCGCGGCCGCGCACCTACGCGCACTCCAGCGCGAGACCAGCCACACCGTGCACCTGGCACAGCTGACCGGCGACGAGATCATCTACATCGACAAGGTCGACAGTCCGGCGTTCGATGCCGTCAAGCTGCCCTCACGGGTGGGGCGGGCCGTGTCGATCTACGCGAGCGCCGTCGGCAAGACGATCCTGGCGTACCTGCCGTCCGAGGAACGCGACCGCCTGCTCTCCCCCGTCGTCTTCGAGAGATTCACCGACACCACCTTCGCCGACCACGAGTCTCTCGAAGCCGAACTCGTGCGGATTCGCGAAAACGGCTGGGCCACGGACAACGGCGAGCACGACGCCTACGTGATGTGCGTCGCCGCGCCGATCAGGGACTCCCGGGGCCAGGTCATCGCCGCCGTCTCGATCACGGCGATCGAGGTCATCGCCAACCTCGACCAACTGAGGAGCAACCTGCCGCGCCTGCTGGAGACCGCGAACCAGATCTCGCGCGAACTTGGCTACACACCGCCGTCCGTCCCGAGCCCGGCCGCGCCGGAGGACGGCCGATCGCTCGACGAGTGAGCCATGGACAACCGGGGGCGTCGGACCGCGTCGGTCAGCGTCCGGTCGCCCCGGGCGCGGTCCACCACCACGTCTCGAGCAGCTTCGACTCCCCCAGCCCGTTCACCCTCTCGACCAGGGCGTCGTCGCCGCGGACGTATCCGGCGGACCGGGCGACCCCCTGCGAGGGCACATTGCTCCGCACGATGGCGAGGCGCAGCCGGGAAAGACCGAGATCTTCGTGGCAGAACTCGGTCATCCGGCGCAGCGACCGCGACGCCAGACCCTGACCACGATGCGCCGGGCCGACGGCGTACCCCAGGACACCGCCTGCCACGTGCAGGGCGACGAGGCCGAGCGGCTCCCCGCCGTCGCGCGTCACGGCCAGGTCGACGATGCGCTGCGTGCGACGCCGCCGGATCCTGGCCAGGAAGGCATCCGCGTCGAACGGAGAGGGAATGTCGGTGTTCGCGGCCACGTCGGCCGCGTCGAAGAGCCCGCGAAGGTACGGCAGATCGGAGTCGGCCCATTCCCGTAACACCACCTCCTCCCCGGTCAGCAGGAGAGGAGAACCGGTCGGATCGACGGCGGACGAAATTGTCGATGCGCAGGTCACACGACATCCTGGCACGGGTGCGACCGCATCCGGCAACGGGTCGGCTCCGTCGATGACTCCGCGCGAGCTTTCGCCAGTGGTGTCTTTTTCCAGCACTGCGTAGAGGTCGCCGACGATGCGGAGGCTCGCCGACAGTGGGATCTTGTACGGGTGATGGAGGCCGCGCGACGTGAACTCGAACGGGCACGACGCTCCTCGGCCGTGTGGCACGAGCTTCGCTACGAGCGCGGCACCGACGCCGACGGCCAGGCCTGCGACACGAATGCGGGCCGGCGGGCGAGCGTGTTGTGGGCACTGCAGTACGGCCGCCGGGCCACGGACCTTCCGCTGGTGCGGTGGCTGGCCAGGCAGGAGGCCCAGTGTCGACGCGAGGCGCCGTTTCAGGGCCTGACTGACGAGACCGAACTGGCTGGCTTTCTGCTCGCAGAGCATCACCAGGTGGAGGACGTGTGGCTGCACTGGGAACTCAAGCGGGCCAACTTCGACACCTGGTGCGGCTACGACGGTGAGCACCTGTTCGCCGCCGGCGCGCCGACCACCGTTGCCTACGTGCGGGACAGCGGGCACGCCGAGCGGGACGACGTGCTGGCGTACCTGTTGGACGAGGAGGGCCAGCCGTGGGTCTCCGAGGAAACGCTTGCGGAATGGTGGCGCGGGAAACGATCGTTCTTCCCGGGTGACCCGAGCGCCGAGGACCCGCTCACCTGGATCGCACGCGCCAAACTGGTCGGTGATCAGGGGCTGGCACGCGAGTGGTTGGACCGGTGGGCGGTGGACCGGCCTCGGGACAAGGCCACCCTGAGCCGGCTGCGATATGAGTTGGCCGATCTCGGGGCGTTCACTGAGGCCGCTTCGGCTCAGCGGGAGAGCCTCGTGTTCGCCGACAACGCGTGGGATGCGGCGTCGGCCTGGCAGTCCCTTGCCGGGCTGGAACGCCAGGCCGGCAACCACGGCGCCGCCTGGGAGGCGTTACGTGAGTGTCGCCGAGCCCTGCACGACGTGTCCGGCTGGACCGAGGTCGGCCTGGGTCGGATGTATGTGGAGGAGCTTTTCCTCCTGGCCGGTTCCGCCGGCGCCGAGCTTGCCGCCGTGGTGTTCGCCGAGGCCGACCGGCAGGCGCGCCAGGTCCCCCGGTTGCCCCTGGTGGTGCTGCGAGTCGCCGCCGAGGCGGCGGACCGGGTCGGTGACCAGGATGCGGCGAGGCTCTACCGGCGACTGCGCGATGCCGAACAGCGGCGCATCGACGGCGAGCGGGGTTAGGGCCGGACACCCCGCGCCCTCGTGCGGGAGCCGGTGGCGCCGCTGTGGAGGGTCACGCGGGGCCGCGTTCTCTCCGACCCGCTCGGCCGAGGTCTGGCGACCGCTTGAGCAGGACGACACCGCCCACGACGAAGATGATGCTGAGGACCAGCCCGGTGACGTTGCCCTGGGCCAGGGTCGCGAAGAGGCCCAGCAGGCCCACGATGACCGCCACCCCGCCGACAAGCCGCATGAAGTAGCCGCCGACGGACTTGACTCGTTCATTCGCCATGGTGATTCTGTGCCCGACGGGCCGGCGCCACAAACACGGGTCGCCGTGGCCTGCACCAAACCTCGCGGCCGGAGCGCTCAGGCGCCGTTGAGCCGATGGTGTTCGTCGGTCTCCATGTCGATGAAGGCCTGGATCATGCCGCGGTAGATCCGCTCGATCAGGTCCGGGTCCGCGCCGGCGTCGTCCGCCAGCGTGCGGACCCTGGCCACCACCTGTGCCACCCGGTCCGGGGCACGGACCGCCTGCCTGTCGCTCTTGAGCGGGGCCGCCCGCCGGACCAGGGCCTCCCGGCGGGCGAGCAGCCCGACGAGCGCCGCGTCCAACTCGTCGATCTGGGCGCGGATGTCGGTGAGCGCCGATGCGGTGTCTGTCATGCCGGAGATCGTCGCACGGTGGGGCCGGCTGCTCGGACCGTCGACATCCGAGCCCGCTCGCCGCTGCGTGGCGACGCCCGGGCCTCGTATAGTCCCGACGGTGCAGAGCGAGACGGTTCGGCAGGCGTACGGGTCCATCGCAGGTCTCTACATCGACCTGTTCGGCACGACCCGAAAGATGAATCCCGAAGACCCGGCCTTCATCGGTCGACACCTGGCCGGTCATCTCGGCCCGGTGCTCGACCTGGGCTGCGGCCCTGGCCACCTCACCGGTTACCTCCGTTCGCTGGGCCTCGACGTCAGGGGGATCGACCTGGTCCCCGAGTTCGTCACCCATGCGCGGGCCGCCTACCCGGACGTCGAGTTCCACCTCGGGTCGTTCGAACACCTCGATGTCGCCACCGGCTCCGTCGACGGCATCCTGGCCTGGTACTCGCTGATCCACCTGCCGCCGGAGGAGTTCGACGGCGTACTCGGTGAGTTCCGCCGGGCAATGGCCCCGGGCGGAAGGCTGGTGCTGGGGTTCTTCGACGCCGACGAGGTCGGTCCCTTCGCGCACAAGGTGGTGACCGCCTACCGTTGGCCACCCGACGAGGTCTCCGAGCGACTCCGCCGGGCCGGCTTCCGAGAGGTCGAACGCGTACAGCGGCCCAGGGAAGGCAGTCAGCGGCCACACGCCGCCATGGCGGCGGTCGCGGAGTAGCGGCGAGCCGGGGCCGTCCGCGCCATGGGTGCCGATCGCGTCAGTCGGCGTCCTCGACGAATGCCGCACGCGGTTCGAGATGCTGGCCCCGCGCGTACTGCGCGGCGAAGCCGGTCGCGCCGAGCGCCTCGACCGCGGCCGCCCGCACGGCGGCCAGGTCGGCCGCGTCATCGGGATCGGGCACCTGGCCCAGCGCCGCGAACGCGGCGTCCGTGACGGCCACCATTCGACCGGCCCGCGCGTGGTCACCGTTGGCCGAGGCGAGCGCGGCGCCCGCCAGGCAGACGTACGGGACGAACTCCGCCCAATCCTCGCGGAAAACCCTCTCCCGACTCGCGGCGAACAACGCCCGCGCCGCGTCGAGGTTGCCGAGACCCAACTCGCAGAACCCGAGGTTGTGGGTCTCCGAGTTGACGAGCTTGGGCTGGCCCAGGGCCTCGTTCAGCGCGATGCTCTCCCGGTAGAGCTGCCGAGCCCGGGTCAGGTCGCCGGACATCCGGGCCACCGCGGCCAGCACGTGGCGGGGCCGCTCCTCCAGACTCCGGTCGCCGGAGCGAAGGGCGACCGCGAGCGCTTCTTGGGCGCGCGCCTCCCCGCCCGGGAGGTCACCGCCACGGATGGCGACCCGGGCGAGGCTGTACCGGGCCTCCACCTCGCCCGACGGATCGCCGGCCGCCCGTGCCCTGTCGATCTCGGCCTCGCTCATGCGCACCACCGCGTCGGTCTCGCCCCGGCGGAAGGCCGCGCGAACGTCGTCGCTGAAACCCACCTCTGTCGTCCCCTCCACTCCCCCAGCAATTATCACGTGGAAGGCCGCAGCCATCGCCCCCGTGGCGGTCGAGCAGACCTGGGCCGGTTTCCACAGCCGGGAAACCGGCCCCAGGTCTGTCGCTCGTGTTCGCTCGGCCCGGTCAAGGCCTCGCGCGTGGTCAGGCGGCGAGCTTGCCGGCGATCGTGACCACCCGCTGAGCCAGGTGGTCGAGGGCGTTGAGCTGCGCGTCACCCAGCGGCGCGTCGTTGCTTCCGCCGGTGACGTGCGAGACGCCGTACGGGTTGCCGTCGGCGAACTTCACCGGGTCGGTGTAGCCGGGGGCGGCGACCAGGCCGCCGAAGTGGTGGATCGTGTTGTAGAGCGCCAGGAGCGTCGACTCCTGCCCACCGTGGGCGGTCATGGTTGCGGTGAAGCCGGCGTACACCTTGTCGGCCAGCAGGCCCTGCCCCCACTGCGGGCCGAGGGTGTCGATGAACTGCTTGAGCTGGCTGGCGACGTTGCCGAACCGGGTGGGGGTGCCGAACAGCACCGCGTCGGCCCAGACGACGTCGTCGGCTGTCGCCTTCGCCTCGTTCTTCGTGGCGTCGAAGTGCTGGCTCCAGGCGGCGTTGGAGGCGATGGCCTCCTGCGGGGCAAGCTCCGGAACCTGGCGCAGCCGTACCTCGGCGCCGGCCTTCTCGCCGGCCTCGGCGAGCCGCTTGGCCATGGCGTGGATGGTGCCGGTCGAGGAGTAGTAGATGACGGCGAGCTTGGTCATCGGAGGGGTCCTTTCGTCGAAGTAGTTGCTGGCGATAAATTTGCGGCAGCAACAATCTGACTCTAGCAACAGCGGCGAGCAGCTGCCACCGGGGCCGTGAGCGCGGCTCGGAACCCGACAAACGGTGCTGCGGGGCGCAGAACCACCGAGGGATTGGTGTTGCCCCGGACCGGGACAGCTCACACCGGACCGGACGTGCCATCGCCGGTACGATCGGCCGCGTGGATCTGGACGCCATCGCCGACCGGCTCGGGGTGCCCGTCGAGGACATCGATCGCGTACACCTCCTGGCGGACGGCAGGCCGTCGACTCCGCTACCCGCCAAGGCCGACGCGCCCGCGATCCTCGACCGGCTCCAGGTACGGCCGGACGACGCCGCCGAGGTCATGGCGGGCTGGCCCGACCCCGACTCACCTCTGTGGACCGCCGAGCTGCGCTGGCTGCTCGACCGCTCGACCGCTCTGGTCCTCGCCGATCTCGGGGGCCACGGCTGGCTGCCGCCCGGCCCGGAGCTGCCGCGCGACCGAGGCCCCGCCTGGCGGCACCTCTACGTGTACGCGTACCTGGCCCTGGTCGACCGCGTCCGGAGCTACCACCGCGACCACGGCATCACCGACGAGGTGTCCTGGGCAACCCTCGCGGACCTGGGCCGCAACCTCGCGATCGACAGGCGGATGCACCGCGAGGGTTGGCCGGTCATGCAGAGCTGGCTGACGCTGCACGCGCGCGGCGGCCTCTACGAGTTGGGCCGATTGCAGTACCAGCGCGGCGGCACCGCCATCGACCTGCACATCCCCGAGGCGGGGCCGCTCACCCCGGAGGCCGTCGACGCATCGCTCGACGAGGCCCGCGCGTTCTTCCCACGCCACTTTCCCGACGAGCACTACACCGCGTTCGCCTGCGGCTCCTGGCTGCTGGATCCGCAGTTGCGGGAGTACCTGCCCGCGGATTCCAACATCATCAAGTTCCAGCAGCGCTTCGAGTTGGACCCCTACGAGGAACCGGAAGGGGTGGACGCCGATGTCGAGGTGCGGCGATTCGCGTTCCGCACCCTGACCACACCGCTCGACGAGTTGCCGCGCGGCACCGTGCTCCAGCGTGCGATCGTCGACCACCTGAAGGCCGGCCGGCACTGGCGCTGGCGCCGGGGCCGATTCCCGACCTAGGACGACGGTCGCGTGGCACCTCAGTCGAGGTCGAACTCGTTGCCCTCCACGTCCTGCATCACGAGGCAGGACTCGTTGTCCTCGTCGGCGGTCAGCAGCCGCACGCGGGTCGCACCGAGCGCGACCAGTCGCGTGCATTCGGCCTCCAACGCGGCCAGTCGCTCATCACCCACGAGCCCGGTGCCGACCCGCACGTCGAGGTGCAGCCGGTTCTTGACGACCTTGCCTTCGGGCACGCGCTGGAAGAACAGACGCGGTCCCACCCCGGTGGGATCGGCGCAGGCGAACGCCGAACCCCGTTGCTCAGGCGGCCGGGCCGACTCGAAATCGTCCCAGGTGGCGAAGCCCTCCACCCGCCGGCGGGCGACCGCTCAGTCAGGGCAGTATCTCGACGTAGCCGTCGCTGCCGTGCACGAGGATCCGCTGTCCGTCGGCGATCAGCCGGGTGGCGTCCACCACGCTGACGACGGCCGGCAGGCCGTACTCCCGGGCGATCACCGCGCCGTGTGTCATCGATCCGCCGACCTCCGTCACCAGGCCTGCGATGCCGACGAAGAGCGGCGTCCAGCTCGGATCCGTGTGCGCCGTGACGAGGATGTCACCCGGTTCGAGGTGAGCCTGTGCCAGGTCGAGGATGACGCGGGCGCGCCCTTCGATGGTCCCGGCGGAGACCGGTAGGCCGACCAGAGCACCGGCCGGCACGTCGTCGCGTCGGTACGCCCCGTTGATGGCGTCGCCCTCGGAGGTCAACACCCGGGGCGGCGTGAGCCCCTGGTACGACCGGAACGCGTCCTTGCGTCGCTGGATCAGCGTGTCGTCCACCCGGTTCGCGCGCACGACGTCGTGCAACTCCTGGAACGTCAGGTAGAAGGCGTCCTCCCGTTCGCGGAGCACGTTGGCCCGCACGAGGCGCTCGGCCTCTCCGAGCAGGGCCTGCTTGTAGAGGAAGTAGCGGCTGATGATGCCGTACTTCGGGTACTCCCGGTAGCCGATGAAGGTCCGGACCCGGTCGATCATGCGCTCGGTCTCGTCGGCCTTCTGCTCCCCGTCCGGCAGTGCCCGCAGGCGCGTCAACACCTCGTGCGCCTTGCGCTGCGCCTCCTGCTGCCCCTGATCGAAGCGCCGCCGGGCGGCACCCGGCGCGAAGTTCGCGACGTTGTCGAGGAGCACGGGCAGGAGCGTGGCGGGTCGCTCGCGCCACCGCGGTCTCGTGATGTCGATCTCGCCGACGCAGCGCATGCCGTACCGGTCGAGGTAGGCCTCGATGGCGTCGCGCGCCTCGGCCCCACCCGCGATCTTCGGCAGCTCGTCCAGGAAGCCGTCGTCCTCGACGCCCCGCAGGAACGCCACCACCTCCGGATGCGGACGGATCACGTCCGCGACGTCGAGCAGCGCGAGCCCCATCTCCGACGTGACGTTGCCGGGGGCGGACAGCGTGAGGGTGTCGGCGGCGTTCGTCTCGCCGAGCCACTCCCCCAGTCGGTCGTTGAGCCACCAGGTGGCCTGCATCCCCGCCATGATCGCCTGCATGCTCAACGGATCACCGAGATCCCGCTTGTGCTGCGCGAAGGCCTCCAGCAGGAAGTCGAACAGCGCTGGTCCGGCCAACGGGGCGATGTCGCGTCGCAGGGCGGCGATGGACGCCTCGCTGCGCTCGATCAGTTGGGTGACGATGGCCGGATCGGTCTCGATCGGGGTGGGCGCGGCACCGCCCGGCGGCCCAACGGGGCCGCTGTCCGGCAGCGCCGGGACGAAGCCGGGGCGGTCGAGGACGGTCTGCAGCGCGTCCCGGGTCAACGGATCGGTCCGGCCGGCCATCTCCAGGAAGCGGGCGCGGCTCGCCGGCGCGGCCAGCATCCGGGTCGCGTCGACGAAGAGTCTGCCGCCGGCCTCGTGCATCGGCGCCATGGCCGTCAGCTGCCACATGGAGAGACCCAGTGGCCGCATGGCGTCGGTCATCATCTGCTGGTGGCCGACGGAGAGGTAGACGTGGTTCTCCGGGTCGTGGGCCGTGGGGATGGGGAAGAGCGTGGTGATCGGCCGGCTCTGCACGATCTGGAAGTCATCGTCGACCAGGCACCACTCGATGTCCTGCGGGCAGCCGAACCG
Organism: Micromonospora sp. NPDC048905; assembly: GCF_040649655.1. NCBI lineage: Bacteria > Bacillati > Actinomycetota > Actinomycetes > Micromonosporales > Micromonosporaceae > Micromonospora > Micromonospora sp. NPDC048905. Next base: position 337,244 of record NZ_JBEZFV010000004.1, read on the forward strand.
CGCCTCGATCTGTCGCCCGAGTCGCACGAGCCGGACGACCTGCGCGTCCGTCAGCGCCGGCTGCTCCCGCCGCGGCGAGTCGATCACCACCTCGTGCGTTCCGCCACCGGGGAGGGCGTGCACGGCGAGCTGTTTTGCGGCGACCGCCCGGCCGACGACCACACCGTCACGCACCGTGAAGACGTCCGGGTTCACCCGGCCGGAGACCAGGGCCTCGCCGAGGCCGAAGCTGGCGTCCACGGTGGCGACCTTGCGGTTGCCGGTGACGGGGTCGGCCGTGAACAGGACGCCCGCCGACCGCGGGAAGACCATCTGCTGTACGACCACGGCCATGCCGACCTTCCGGTGGTCGATACCGTTGCGGAGGCGGTAGGTCACGGCCCGCTCGGTGAACAGCGACGCCCAGCACCGGCTGACGTGGGCCAGGACCGCCGCCGGACCCACGACGTTCAGGTAGGTGTCCTGCTGGCCCGCGAAGGAGGCCGTCGGCAGGTCCTCCGCTGTCGCGCTGGACCGTACGGCGTAGGCGGACTGCTCGCCGCGCACGAGGAGCGCGCGGGTGATCGCGGCCGCGACATCGCCCGGGATGGCGGCCCCCTCGATGCGCTGGCGGACCTCGGCGCTGAGCGCGCGGATCGCCTCCCGGTCCTCCGGACCCGGGCGCGACAGCCGGTCGAGCAGATCGCCGATCGCCGGCCCTTCCGTCACCACCCGCCGGAAGGCGGCCGTCGTGACGCAGAAGCCGGCCGGCACGCGGAGGCCGTCGATCCGGAACAGCCCGCCCAGGTTCGCGCCCTTGCCGCCGACGAGTGCGACCTGGGTCTGGTCCACCTCTCGAAGATCTACGACGTACTGCTCGATCATCGCCCCACCTCTCCGGCAGCCGCGCTCCGGCGCACCGCTGACCCCACCCGCGGATCGCGGTGGACCCGCCCCCCGTACAACGACCACACACCCACGTCCCGCCCCCGATTTGTCGTCGCCGCCGCGTCCGGCCGCCGATTCTGCGGCACGACCCGGGTCTTGCCGCAAGCCCCCCGGTACGGTATAAGTTAGAAGTGGCAGGGAGTCTGATCTCCCTGCCTTTTGTTGTACTCGCCCGTCGCAGACCCAGGGTCCCGGGCCACACCAACACAGCCATCGACGCCGGGCCCTCGACCGCGAATGCACAACGCCTCGCCGTGCACGAAGAGTCCGAAGAGGACGACAGCGAACGTAAGATTGCATTGGCTGCAACGTCCAGGTTGTAAGATGCAGCGATGACGGGCAACATGGGCCTTCGCGAGCGGAAGAAGGCGCGCACCAGACAGGCGCTCGTCGACGCGGCGATCGCCCTGTTCGCCAGCAGGGGATACGACGAGACCACCATCGCCGACGTGACGGCCGCCGCCGACGTCTCGCCCCGCACCTTCTTCGTCCACTTCGCCAGCAAAGAGGACGTGCTGTTCGACGACCCCCCGCTCAAGCTGGAGCTGCTCACCACCGTGCTGGCGCACCCCGGTCCGGACGAGACCCCCGCGCAACTGCTGATCCGGGCGTTCCACTCGGTGCTGCACTCCGACAGCGACCTCATGCGCCAGTCCGAGCGCGTTCGCGCCGACCTGATCCTCCAGACGCCGGCACTGCGGGCCGGTGCCGTACGCAAGGTGTTGGAGGGTCAACACGAGATCGTCCGGGCGCTGCTCGACGCCTATCCCGACACACTGGACCCGGTAGCCGCCTCGGCGCTTGTCGGCGCCATGGTGGGCACCCTGATCGGCGCGGTCACCATGCTCTACTCCGATGCCACGGTCGCGGCCCGGCTGGCCGCCGATCCGCAGCAGATGCGCGCCGAGCTGGAAACCGCCATCACGTCGACCTGGCGACACATCGGCGCCACCGGCTGACCCGCGAGGTACGACGAGAAGGGTCCATGCTTGTGCTGCTGCGGTGGTTGCTCTCGTCCGGCGACGAGCGTCCGGATGCGATCCGGATCGACGACCAGGCGACGTCGTGGGTCCGGTTGCGGCGGCTCGCCGCCGCGGTGGCCGACGACCTGCGCGGGGTGGACCGTGTCGCCATCGACGCGACCGCCAGCCTGCACACGGTGGTCGGTGTCGTCGGCGCGCTGCTGGCCGGGTCGGCGGTGATACCGGTGCCGCCGGACGCCGGCCCGATGGAACGTGAGCACATCCTGCGTGACTCGGCGCCCGGAGCGATGCTCGTGCCGGCTCCTGGTGAGCGCCGGGACCCACCCGGCGGGCTACCGACCATTCCAATCGACCTGGGACGAGGCTCGGACACCGCCCATCCGGAGCCGGATCCGGCCGGCATCGCGCTGATTCTCTACACCAGCGGCACCACCGGCGCACCGAAGGGCGTGACGCTCTCCCGCCGCGCCATTGCCGCCTGCCTCGACGGGCTCGCCGCGGCCTGGCAGTGGACACCCGACGACCTGCTCGTGCACGGCCTGCCGCTGTTCCACGTACACGGTCTGGTGCTCGGGGTGCTCGGCCCCCTGCGGGTGGGCAGCCGACTGCACCACGTGGGCCAACCCCGCCCCCAGCGGTACGCGGCGGCGGGCGGCTCCCTCTATTTCGGCGTCCCCACCATCTGGTCCCGGATCGCCGCCGACGAGACCTCGGCCCGAGCCCTACGCGGCGCGCGGCTGCTGGTGTCGGGCAGCGCCGCCCTGCCAGCGACCGTCTTCGCCGACCTGACCAGGCTCACCGGCCACCAGATCGTCGAGCGCTACGGGATGACCGAAACGTTGATCACGGTGAGCGCCACCGCCGACGGCCCCCGTCGCCCCGGCGCCGTCGGTCTGCCGTTGCCGGGAGTACGCACCCGGATCGTGGACGAGCAGGGCCGCTCCCTGCCCACCGACGGGGTGGCGATGGGCGAGCTGGAGGTGTGCGGCCCGACCCTCTTCGACGGGTACCTGAACCGGCCCGACGCGGATGCCGCCACCCGTACCGCGGACGGCTGGTTCCGCACCGGCGACGTGGCCACGATCGGTCCGGACGGCTGGCATCGCATCGTCGGCCGGGCGGCCACCGACCTGATCAAGAGCGGCGGCTACCGGATCGGCGCCGGGGAGGTGGAGGACGCGCTGCTGGCGCATCCGGGGGTCCGGGAGGCCGCGGTGGTGGGCACTCCGCACCCCGACCTCGGCCAACAGGTGACGGCGTACGTCGTGGGTGACGGGATCGACGAGGCGCAACTGATCGAGTTCGTGGCCCGCCAGCTGTCGACCCACAAGCGTCCCCGGCAGGTGCGGGTGGTCGAGGCCCTGCCCCGCAACGCGCTCGGCAAGGTGCAGAAGAGCCGGCTCCGGGCGGACTGATCCCCCACCGGCCGCCGCGAGATCGAGGCGTTCCCGGCCGAAAAGTGGGAACGCCGAGTCGCGCACCTCGCGCGGACGACCGCGGGTGCCACCGGAGACCAGGGAGAGCACCATGAACGAGCTGACCGTACGCGCCATTGGCGGGCCGACGGCCGTCCTCGACTACGCGGGCTCGCGCGTCGTGCTGGATCCGACCTTCGACGATCCGCAGACGTACCACTACGGGACGGTCACCGCGACCAAGCTTGTCGGCCCGAGCGTCTCGCCCGCGGACCTCGGCCAGGCCGACCTGGTGCTCGTGTCGCACGAGCACCACCTCGACAACCTCGACATCTCCGGCCGGGAGTACGCGCGGCAGGCCCGCCGGGTGCTCACCACGGCCGCGGGGGCGCCGAAGCTCGGCCCCGACGCGGTCGGTCTTCGGCCGTTCGAGCACGCCGACGTCGGCGACCTGCGCGTCACGGCGGTTCCGGCGCTGCACGGCACGCCGGAGATCGGTGTGGTCAACGGCCCGGTGATCGGCTTCGTGCTGGAGGCGAGTGGCTGGCCGACGGTCTACGTCAGCGGTGACAACGCGTCGGTGGACGTCGTGGCGGTGATCGCGGAGCGGTTCCCGGCGATCGAGGTCGCGATCCTCAACCTGGGCGCGGCCTACATCGCGGCCCGCGGCGAGGGGTTCCTCACCCTGACCGCGGAACTGGCGGCCCGGGCGGCGGCCCTGCTCGGTGTGCGGGCGGTGGTCCCGGTCCACCAGCACGGCTGGGCGCACTACACCCAGGGCGCCGACGACGTGGTGCGTGCCTTCGAGGAGGCGGGGTCGCGCCAACTGCTCGTCGACCTGCGACCCGGCGACACGGCCACCATCTGAGTTCCCGGCGTGGGCGGGTGACCGCCGCTCACGGACGGGTTCCGTGAGCGGCGGCTTGTTTCCGTCACTCGGTCCGCAGCGCCACCGCGACCCGGGTCCTCGCCGCCCAGCCGGCCGGCAGCAGGGCACCGATCACGGCGATGACCAGCCCGCCGAGCCCGAAGAGCAGCAGGTCGACCGACCCGTACACGTCCAGGACCGCGCCCGGCAGGCGGAAGCCCACGCTGCTCGCCATCTCGGTGATGACCGTGCGTTGCAGCAGCACGCCGACCCCCGCACCGACCGCGCCGCCGACCAGGCCGGTGACCACGACCGAGGCGATGACCATCGCCGTGGTCTGCCGGGGCGTCATCCCGAGCGCCTTGTGTACGCCCAGGTCGTGGACGCGTTCCCGGGTCTCCAGGACGACCGTGTTCAGCACGCCGAGACCGGCGACGACCATCAGTAGGAGGCTGAGCAGTCCGGTCAACGCGTTGATGATGATGATCATCTCGTCGGGCTCGTGGCTGAGGCCGTCCGCCACCGCGCCGAGCGGCTCCAGAGCCGCCGTCAACGCCGTGGCGTACGCCCGGGCGTCGGTGCCGGACGTCACCGTGACGTAGTACATCGACGGCGCCAGCTCCGGCTCGGCCGCCCACAGGGTGGCGATATCGGTGACGACCTGCATACCGTCGTCGTCGATGTTGAACGCCTCACCGACGATCGTGACGGGGATGTCGACGCCCTTGTCGGTCAGCACGATGCGGTCACCCACCTGTTTGCCGGCAGCGGTCAGGAACGGCGTCGAGACGACGATCTGCGCCGGGCCGGTCAGCCAGGTGCCCGACACCATCCGGTAGTAGCGCGCCGCGTCCGGCCCGGTGACGGCGACCGCCTCCAGCTCACCGGTGATCCCCCCGGCGGTGATGTCGCTGCGGGCCATGCCCAGGTACCCGTCGGTGCCCGTCTGGTCGGTGATCACCCGCTCGATGGCGGCCGGGTCGCCGAACGACTGCGGCTGCACCGGACCCCGCGGTTGCCCCGGACCCGGCGGCCCTCCCCTCGGCCCTTGGTGCGGCTGCCCGACCTGGACGTCGGCGATGTCCTCGACCTCCTGGATCCGGTTGAGCGACGTACCGAGACCGACCGCGAAGGTGACCGCGGCCGCGCCGAACGCGATCGCGGCGACGATGCTCACCGCCCGTACCGGTCGGGCGAAGGGGTGGGCCAGGCCGAGTGACACCGGCCGGGAGATCGGCAGCCGGCTGGTCAGGCGGGCCGCCCATCGACCGCGGCCGGGCCGGGGGGTACGCCCGACGGCGAGCGCGTCGACGCTGCGCAACCGGCCGGCCCGCGCCGCGGCGGCCAGGGCGGTCACCGCCACGAGGGCGAGCGCGCCGCCGGCCACGACCGCGTCGACCCAGAGCGCGACCCCGTTGTCGCTCGTGCCGTAGATCTGATTGGTCTGGGCGAGGATCGGCACGGTCAGGAGGTTGCCGGCGACCACACCGAGCGCCGCACCGACCGTGGCCGGAATGAGCGCCTGCCCCACGTACGCCCGGACCACCTGGGCTGGCGTGAAGCCGAGCGCCTTGAGGATGCCGATCCGGCGGGTGGCGGTGGAGACCGCGCCGGCGATGACGTTGCCGATGATCAGCACCGCCATGACCACGCCCAGCATGCCGAAGGCGATCAGGAACGGCACCAGCAGGACGGTCTCGCCGGTCGCCTCCCGGCGGATGTCGAGCCACGACACGGCGCTGTCGAGCGCGGCGGCCGGGACGGACGCCTGCACCGCGGTCCGACCGGCCTGGACCTGTGCCGCCGTGCCGGCCTCGGTGAAGCGGTAGAGCATCTGGTAGGCGCGGGGGCCGTCGGGACCGGTCCAGGCCGCCAGCTGCGCCGGGGTGGTCCAGGCGTCGGCGGTCTGGCTGGCCGACCGGGCGAGCCCGACGACGGTCACCGTCGGGCTGCCCGGCGCGTCGGACACCGTCCACCGCTGGCCGAGCACCTGCGGTGGCAACCGCAGGCGCTCCCCCGTGGCCAGCACGATCTCCCCCGGCCCGGTCGCCCACCGGCCGTCGATGACGTCGACCCGGTCGACCGCGCCGCCCGGCTCGGCACGCCCGACGACGGTCAGCGGCGGCACCGGGTTACCCATCGGGCTGCTCAGGTTCAGCTCCGCGTTCGGGAACGGTCCCGCCGACCCGGCGACCCCGGCGGCGCTCGCGGAGGCGGCCAACTGCGCCTCGGTGACCGCGTCCGCGTCGAACTGGGCGGCGAGGTGCGCCCCCTGCTGCTGGCTGAAGGCCCGGTCGAAGGGTCCCCGGGAGGCCACCATCAGCGAACCGCCGAGGACGGCCGAGGTCACCGCGATCATCACCACCAGACCGATCACGACCGTCTGTACGCGTCGCCGCCCAACCCCGGCGCGGACCACCCGAGCCAGCGCGCTCATCGGGTCCGCTCCAGCGCGGTGTCGGCGGCGACCTGCCCGTCGAGGAGCTGGACGGTCCGGGTGGCGCACCTCTCGGCGAGGACCAGGTCGTGGGTGACCAGGATGATGGTCTGGCCGTCGGCGTGCAGTTCGGTCAGCAGCCGCATGACCTCCTCGCCGGAGGCGGTGTCCAACGCCCCGGTCGGCTCGTCGGCCAGCAGCAGCGGCGGCCGGTTCATCAGCGCGCGGGCGACGGCGACGCGCTGCCGTTCACCGCCGGAGAGCCTCCCGGGGTACGCCCCGGCGTGTCGGTCGACGCCGAGCCGGCCGAGCAGCTCGGTCGCCCGACGCTGGGCGGTGCCACGGCCCATTCCGGCGAGCTGTGCCGGCAGCACGACGTTGTCGGCGACGGTCAGGTCGTCGAGGAGGTTGAAGAACTGGAACACCAGGCCGATCCGGGTCCTCCGGTACCGGGCGGAGGCCGCCTCGCCGAGCTGGTCGACGCGCACCCCGTCGACGGTGACCGTGCCGGCGCTCGGCCGGTCCAGCCCGGCCACCAGGTTCAACATCGTCGACTTGCCGCTGCCGGACGGGCCGAGGATCGCCACCGCCTCGCCGGGCGCGACGCTCAACGACACCTCGCGCAGCGCCGGTGGCCCTTCGTCGTACCGGCGTGTCACCTCGTGCAACTCGATAAGCGGTGTGGTCATGTCCCCGTCTCCTCAGGTGATGGTGAGCTGGCGAGGCTGACGCTAGGGGCGGGGACGAGTCGGACACATCGGCAGCGAGAGGCATCTTCGGTACCGCGTCGGGATGAGCGGCGGCGGCGTCATCCCTGCGACGTAGGCGTGCGATGTAGCGACACCGCTCGCCAGGCGGATAGGCAGCGGCGCGGTCGGCACCGAGAATGAACCGATGACGTGGCGTGCGGTGGTGATCCGGCTGTGGTCGCACATCCGGTCCCTGGCGCGTCCGGTCGGCCAGCTGCCGCTGTTGTCGCGCCGGGGGCAGCTGTTCGACGCGCTGTTGGCGCTCGGGCTCGGTCTCCTCGCCATCCAGGCGGACAGGGGTGTCGATGACCGGCCGGCGGAGCACCGCATCGTGTTCGAGCGGGGCGAGCTCTGGCCGGGTCCGCCGGTGCCACCCGACCCGGTGTGGCCACCCTTCCTGCCGGTCGAGGACGACGGCACCGGCTGGACGGCGGCGCTGCTCATGCTCGTCGTCCTGCCGTTGCTGTTTCGCCGCCGGTAACCGCTGGGGACGCTCTGGGTGGTGCTGGCCAGCGCCGGGCTGGTCGACGACAATCCGGCCGCGCTGCGGCTGTCCTTCTTCGCCTGCGTGGTGGCCGGCTACAGCGCCGCGGTCTTCAGTCCGTACAAGATCCTGGCGTTGGCCAGCCTGCCGGCGGCCGCGATTCTGCACGCCGGGTTGCAGTCGGACGCCAGCTCGGTGTCCGACAGCGCCGTGCCGTTTCTGATCCTGCTGCCGATCGCGGTGGCGGCCGACGGGCTACGCCGGTGGAAGGAGCACGCCGACGAGGGCCGGGCGCGGATGTCGGCCATGGAGCATGAGCAGGTCGAGGCGCTGCGCCGGGCGACGGAGGTCGAACGTGCCCGGATCGCCCGGGAGCTGCACGACGTGGTGACCCACAACGTCAGCGTGATGGTGATCCAGGCCGGCGCGGCCCGCAAGGTGATGGAGTCCAGGCCCGAGGACGCCCGGGCGGCGCTGCTCGCGGTCGAAGCCGGCGGCCGGGCGGCGATGACCGAGCTGCGGCACGTGATGGGGCTGCTCACGATGGACGGCGACGTCCTGGGGCAGGAGGGCGCCGCCGACCTGGCTCCGCAGCCCGGCCTCGATGGGCTGGACGCACTGGTGCGGCGGGTGCGCGACTCGGGTGTCGAGGTCGAGCTGGTGGTGCGCGGGCAGCGGGGGCCGCTGCCGTCCGGCATCGAGCTGACCGTGTACCGACTGGTGCAGGAGGCGTTGACGAACGCCGTCAAACACGCTGCCGGCGCATCCGTGCGCGTGCTCGTCGACTATGCCGGGACGCACCTGCGGGTCGAGGTGACCGACACCGGCGGCCGAGCCGGCGTGACCGCCGGCACCGGCACCGGGCGCGGGCTGATCGGTCTGCGCGAGCGACTGGCGGTCTACGGGGGCACGGTGCAGGCGGGTCCACGACTCACCGGCGGATACCGGGTCCAGGCCCTGATCCCGGTGGACAATGCCCTGATCGACGACGTCGCGGGCGACGGCCGGGCGGGCACACCTCTGGGGGGCACGGCATGACCGCAGCGCTGCGGGTGGTGGTCGCTGACGACCAGGCGTTGGTCCGGGCCGGGTTCCGGATGATCCTGACCGCCGACGGGATCGACGTGGTCGCCGAGGCGACGACCGGGGTCGAGGCCGTCGAGGCGGTCCACCGGCACCGGCCCGACGTGGTCCTGATGGACATCCGGATGCCCGACCTGGACGGTCTCGCGGCCGCCCGCCAGATCCTCGCCGGCGTCGGCGAGGCACCGCGCATCATCATGCTCACGACATTCGACCTCGACCAGTACGTGTACGCGGCCCTCACCGCGGGAGCGAGCGGCTTCCTGCTCAAGGACGTCACCCCGGAGCATCTGGTGGGTGCGGTCCGGCTGGTCCGCACCGGTGACGCGCTGCTGGCGCCGGCGATCACCAGGCGGCTGGTGCAACGGTTCGCCCAGCGCGACACCGACCCGCCGGCCATCCACCGGGACCTGGCCGCTCTGACCCCGCGTGAGATGGAGGTGCTGGGTCTGCTGGCGCACGGCCTGAGCAACGCCGAACTCGCCGGCCGCCTGCACCTGTCGGAGGCGACAGTGAAGACGCATGTCGCCCGGATCCTGGCCAAGTTGGGCCTCCGCGACCGGGTCCAGGCCGTCGTCGTGGCGTACCGGACCGGCCTGGTCGCCCCCTGACCGTGGCCGCCCGGTCGACGCTCGATCGACCCGGTGGGACGGACACCGTCCGACTCTCGGCGGGACGCTGGGCAGGTCAACGGCACGGTTTCCTTGACACTCATCAATGTTAACGCCAACATTATGGCGCTACCTGGACGCAACACCACCGTCACGCCGCCGACACACGGGTCGCTCACGAACCGCACGGAGGACAGATGCCGCTGCCACTCCCCCGCACCGAGCCGGCGACCCACTGCGCCATCGGTCCGGCGCGCGCCGACCGCCGGGGCCGCCGACGCCGACGGTCGGTCGTGGCCGCCGTGCTGGTGCTGCTCGCCGTCTCCGCCGGACTGCCGGCCGCGGGGCCGGCGCAGGCCGCGCCGGCCGTCAACTACACCAACCCACTGGTGAACCAGCGGGCCGACCCGCACATCTTCCGGCACACCGACGGCTACTACTACCTGACCGCCACGGTGCCGCAGTACGACCGGATCGTGCTGCGACGTGCGACCACCCTGCCGGGGCTGGCGACGGCGGCGGAGACGACGATCTGGAGTCGCCACACCAGCGGAGAGATGGGCGCCCACATCTGGGCACCGGAGATCCACTTCATCAACAACAGGTGGTACATCTACTTCGCCGCGGGCCGCACCGACGACGTGTGGCGGATCCGGATGTACGCGCTGGAGAACGCCAACGCCAATCCGCTCACCGGCTCGTGGACCGAACGGGGACGGATCACGACCCCCTGGGACACCTTCAGCCTGGACGCGTCGACATTCGTCGCGAACGGGGTGCGCTATCTGACCTGGGCCCAGCAGGAACCGGGCATCTCCAACAACTCCAACGTGTACCTGGCCCGGATGGGTGCCAACCCCTGGCAGATCACGGGCACCGTGACCCGGCTGGTCGTGCCGACGTACGACTGGGAGACCCGCGGCTACCGGGTCGCCGAGGGACCGGCGGTGGTCCAACGCAACGGCCGGATCTTCCTGACCTACTCGGCCAGCGCCACGGACGCCAACTACTGCCTGGGGATGTTGAGCGCCTCCGCCACCGCGAACCTGCTCGACGCCGCCTCCTGGAGCAAGAGCCCCAACCCGGTGTTCGTCAGCAACGCGGCCACCGGCCAGTACGGCCCCGGCCACAACTCGTTCACCGTCTCCGAGGATGGGCAGAGCGACATCCTGGTCTATCACGACCGCAACTACCGCGACATCAGCGGTGATCCGCTCAACGACCCGAACCGGCGGACCCGGCTCCAGAAGGTGTACTGGAACGCCGACGGCACCCCGAACTTCGGCATTCCCGTGCCCGACGGGGCCACCCCGGTCCGGCTGCGCTCCCACGACCTGGCCACCAGCTACATCCGGCACTGGGAGTACCGGGCCCGGATCGAGCCGAACGTGACAAATCTGGCCGACTCGCAGTTCCGGATCGTCACCGGGCTCGCCGGCGGTGGATCGGTGTCGCTGGAGTCGACGAACTTCCCCGGGTACTACCTGCGCCACCGGGGCTACGCCCTGTACGTCGAGAAGAACGACGGCTCCGCCCTCTTCGGCGGCGACGCGAGCTTCCGCCGCCAGTCCGGCCTCGCCGACAGCGCCGGGATCTCTCTGGAGTCCCACAACTTCCCGGGCCGACACGTGCGCCACCGCGGCGGACTGCTCTACGTCGAGCCGGTGAGTTCGAGCGCCGACCGCGCCACGGCCACCTTCCACCTGGAATAGCCGCCCACCGGCTGCGACGACCGCGGCCGTCGACACCGTCCCGGCTCGCCCGGAGCCGATCCAGCCCAGGAGGAGCGATGCGCTTCACTCTCAGGACAAGACCGTCCGGCGGCGGATCGATCCGTCGGGGCCGGCGTACGGCCCTGGTCCTCGCCATGATCACCACGCTGGTCGGCGCGGCCGCCGCCGTCCTGGTCGGCGCACCGCCGGCGACGGCGGCGAGCATCGACACCAACGCCTCCTACGTCCTGGTCAACCGATACAGCGGCAAGGTGCTCGACGTGCGGGACACCTCGACGGCGGACGGCGCGGTGCTCCAGCAGTGGTCCCGTAACGACGGCGCGTGGCAGCAGTTCCAGTTCGTCTCCTCCGGCGGCGGTTACTACCGGCTCAAGGCCCGGCACAGCGGCAAGGTCGTCGACCTCTGGGAGTGGAACACCGCCGACGGCGCGGAGTACCGCCAGTGGTCCGACGTCAATGGCACCAACCAGCAGTTCCAGGTACTCGACTCCGACGGTGGCCACGTCCGGCTGATCAACCGTCACTCCGCCAAGGCCCTCGAGGTCTGGGAACGGTCCACGGTCGACGGCGGCCGGATCAGTCAGTACGCCGACGTCAACGGACCCAACCAGCAGTGGCAGTTGGTGCAGATGGGCGGCGGGGGTACCGGGTGTGGCAGCGGGTCGAGCAACGCCGAGGCCGTGCTGAGCGGGGGCACCTGGACATCCCGTAACGGCTCGTCGACCGTCTACTCGGGCGCGGACATGCTGTCGGCGATGCAGGCGGCGGTCAACTCGCTCTCGGCGGGTCGAACGTCGAAGCAGCGGGTGGTGGTTCGCGGCTCCGGTTCGATGAGCGCGGGGTCCCGGTTGTCGCTGCCGTCGTACACGACCCTGGCCGTGTGCGGCACGATAAACGTGACCGGGTCGGGCTCGGGCGACCAGGCGCCGGTGTACTCGCGGGGGACAACTGACGTCGAGGTGCAGAACCTCACGCTCACCGGCTCCCCGTTGTACGGGATCTTCATGCGCAACGTGAACAACCTGACCCTCGGGCAGATCGACATGCGACTCTCCGCCGGTCTGGGCGTCCGCATCGACAACCACGGTGGAGATCGAGCGGTCAAGGTGCGCAACGTCCGCATCGACACCGTGTACGTGTCCGGGACCGGCACCCACGGGGTGGAGACGTACGGCGTGGACGGTCTCACGATCGGCACGGTCACGGCCCGGAACACCCGCGACTCCGGCCTGCTGCTCAACGACACGATCAACGCCACGGTGGGCACCGTCGACGCGCAGGGCGCCGGGGCCGGCACCGGGTACGCGGCGTTCCGGATGGCCAACCGCAACGGCCGGGTGGGCAACGCGTACCCGACGAACATCCGGGTCGGCACCGTGCTCGCGTCCGGGGGTGGCCGGGGGATCTTCTGCGTGTCCGAGTCCGGCGGCGCGGTCATCGACCGGGTCACGATCTCGAACACCGGCAACAACGCGATCCTGGTGGAGAACTGCTACAACGTCGTCATCGCCGGGGTCTCCGGGACGGTGACGGGCGGCGGTGAGATACGGATCGCGGCGCGGAGCGAGTTTCCGATCTCGTCCGGCATCCGGTTCCAGAATCTGACGGTCAGCGGCACCAACATCACCCAGAGCCCCTGCGGTGGAGCGAGCAACACGATCAGCAACGTCACGCGGGTCAACTCGACTCTCACCTGGTGTTGAGCCGAGGGGGTGCGGCCGCCCGGGTTCGGACGGCCGCACTCGCCGCGCTCACCGACGGCGGCGGGCCATCCACTGCCAGATGTGGGTGCCGTTGCGGCTCGGGTCGTTGCGGGCCACGTAGATCCAGGACCAGTGGCCGGGGAACCGGTAGCCGTTCCAGACGACCTGGTCGTACAGGGTGATCAGCGATCCCGGGATGAGGTCGTGGGCGTGGATCGTGTTGGTCTCCGGTGGCACGGTGTCGTCGTCACGCGAGGTGACCAGCCAGGTCGGGGTCCGAATCGCCGCCAGTTCCGCGTCGGTGATCAGCGGCGGGCCGTCCCCGCCGAGCGGCTCGACGACGCCGCAGATCGGCACCGACGCGGCGAACAGGTCGGGATAGGTGACGGTCATCTCCAGGGACATGTAGCCGCCGTTGCTGCAACCGACCACGTAGATCCGGTCGGGGTCGACGCGCTTGCGGCGCACGAGGTCCTGGACGATCTCGCGGATCAGCGGGGCGAACCGGGGGCCGTCCTCCATCCAGTAGGAGGTGCTCTGCGGAGCCACGACGTACGCGCCGGAGAAGATCCGCTGCGCCTGGGGAGTGGCGAAGCCGAGCGCCCCGCGGTTGGCGCGCAGGGTGGTCTCGTTGTCGTAGTAGTCGTCCGGCAACGAGGCGCCCTCGCCGGCGCCGTGCAGCCAGACGATCAGCGGTCGTCGACCGTGCCCGGCCGAGTGGTCGGGTGAATACAGCCGGTACTTCATACCCGAGCCCGAGACGTGGTGGCTGAAGGCGTCCACCTCGGGGTTCGACAGCCGTCCCTGCACGAAGCGCGTGATGGTGACCGGCGAGCCGTGGCGCCGGGCGATCGGGGCGTTCTGCGTGATGGTGTAGACGAGGTCCAGCCGCACGTTACGGCCCTTGCTCAGGATGTAGCCCAGGGTGCCACCGCCGGGTTGACCTTCGGCGTGGCTCAACTCCAGCACGATGTTGCCGTGGCGGTCGAGGCGGGCCGCGGTGACCGTGCGGTCCAGGTCGTACTCGCTGAAGATCTGGTCGCCGGGAGCGATCGGGAGTGGACTCGTGGCCTTGGCGTGCACGCTGAACGTGCCGGGGGTCAGCCCGGCCGGGTCGATCGGCCCGAGTCGGCCGGTGTCGAGGGTGACCGAGGTGACCTGCTCACCACCGTCGAGCGTTGTCGCGTCGAGGGTGAAGCGCACGGTCGTGGGATGGCGGCCGCCGGCGTGGGCGGCGAGGCCGGGCACCGCCAGGCCGATGGCCGCACCGGCTCCACCGGCCAGAACAGTGCGACGAGTGACAGGCGTGGACATGCGGCCCCCGTACGTTGCGACGTCGACGTGCGTCGATGAGATCTCAACGTAACGCCGCCGAGATCCGCTGGCAACCGTCGCCGGCACGAGCGATCCGGGCATTCCACGCGTGGGTCCGGACCGTTGCGGAGGTGGAGTTCGAGCGATCGTCTCAGCGCACGGGTCCGGCGCGCAGGGGGTAGATCACGCCTGTCGCCTCCTCGGACATCGTCCACAGCTGACGTCGCGCGGCCGGGTCACCGGCGCGTCGTGGGGCCTGTTGCCGCTTCGGGGCGCCCCTGAAGCGGCCGGGACCGCCCGGCCCGTAGTACTCACCGCCGGTGACCTGTGGGTCGGTGGCGGCCCGTAGCACTGGCAACGCGCCAGCCTGAGGCGACTGGGTGAACAGCCGTCCGATCGTCGCGTTGGCCACCCGGAATCCCGGCGACGCGTCGCGAAACAGGTCGGTGCGCGCCGCGCCGGGGTGGGCCGCCAGGCTGATCGTCGAGGCGCCGGCCGCGGTGAGCTGATGGTGCAGCTCGAACGCGAAGAGCAGATTCGCGAGCTTCGAGGTGTTGTAGGCGGTGGTTGGCCGATATCCGTCGAGACTTCTCAGGTCGAGACGAGTGATGGAGCCTGCGCCTGCTGCGATGCTGCTGACGGTGACGACCCGACCGGCCGGCGATCGCTCGACCAGGTCGAGGAGCAGTCCGGTCAACGCGAAGTGGCCAAGGTGGTTGACGCCGATCTGGGACTCGAAGCCGTCCTTGGTGCGCCGGGCCGGCTGCCACCACAGACCGGCGTTGTTGATCAGAATGTCGAGTCGATCGACGCGTTCGTGGAGGTCGGTTGCCGCCTGCCGCACCGATTCGAGGCAGGCCAGGTCGAGTGAGAGCACGCTGCCCCTGCCGGGCAACTGGCGTATGGCGTCCGCGCCGCGCTCCGTGTCGCGTGCGCCGATCACGACGTGGACTCCGTGCGCGCTCAGGGCTTTCGCTGTTTCCAGGCCGATGCCGCCGGTGGCTCCGGTCACCAACGCGGTGGCGCCATCGAGGCGGGACATGTCGCGCGTGCTCCACATGACGTCTCCTATAATCGGAACGGTCGCCCCGTTTAACTATACGGAACGACCGCCCCGCTTGTCGACAGGGAGGGTTTCGTGCGCGCCGACGCTCGCCGCAATCGCCAACGCATCCTGGACACCGCCTACGTGGTCCTGGCCACCGAAGGGGCGGGCGTACCCGTCGACGACATCGCCCGGCGCGCAGGCGTCGGCGCGGGAACCATGTATCGGCACTTCCCGACAAAGGAATCGCTGATCGAGGCCGTGGTGCTCGACCGCGTCCAGGCGCTGACCGCCAAGGCCCGATCCGGTATCGACTTCACCGAGTTCTTCACCGTCATGGTCGACGCCGGCCTCGCCAACCGCGCCGTCGCCGACGCACTGTCCAGCGGCGGCTACCAGATTCCCGCCGACGCCGACGCCGCCCTCAACACCGCCTTCGCCGAACTCCTACACGAAGCGCAGCAACGCGGATCCGTACGCCCGGACATCACACCCGACGACGTCCAGTCCCTCGTCGTCGGCTGCGTCGCGACCGCACGACACCGCGGCGACGCCGACCTCGTTCAGATCGTCGTCACCGGCCTACGACCCTGACACCACCGCCCGACGGTTCGGCAGCAAGCGGGCTCCGGCGCCCGACTCGCCCGCGACGGTGCCGTCGCGGGCAGGGCCTGCGGGGTCGACCGTCCGCACTCCCATCCCTATAGTGAGTTCCATCATGGAACTCACTGCTTTCTGGCGTTGGTGGTTGGCCAGCACGACCAGCCACCTCGGTTCGGCCGTCGGCGGGCTGGCCCTGCCGATGACCGCGCTGGTCGTGCTGCACGCGTCAGCCTTCGACATGGGTCTGATCACGGCGGCCGGCTATCTCGCGTATCTCTTGATCAGCCTGCCGGCGGGGGTGATCGTGCAGCGCCTGCCGCTGCGCGGCATGCAGGTCGTCCTGGACCTGATCCGGGCCCTCGCCATCGCGTCCGTCCCCCTGGCCTGGTGGTACGACACCCTGACGGTGGCCCAACTGGTCGTGGTCGCCCTGGTCGTGAGCTTCGCCAACGTGCTGTTCGACGTGGCGAACCAGACCTTCCTGCCCGAGATCGTGCCGGCCGCGCAGTTGCAGGCGCGCAACAGTCTCAACTCCGGCACCCTCGCCGCCACCCAGTTGGGCGGGCCGTCCCTGGGCGGGCTCGTGGTGCAACTGCTGGGTGCGGTGCCGACGCTCTTCGTGGACGCCGTCAGTTATCTGGTCTCCGCCGTGCTGCTGCGCACCCTGCCGGCCCGGCGGGTGCGGCAACCGGACCAGCGGCCACCGATGGTCACGATGATCCGCGAGGGCTGGCACTACGTGCTGCGCCACCCGATCATCGGACCGGCCATGTGGGACGCCACCGCGACGAACTTCGTCAACGGCGCCATGCTGGCTCTCTTCCAGTTCTACCTGGTGCGCGAGCTGCACGCACCGCCGCTCCTGGTCGGGCTGCTGATCGCCGCCGACGGGCTCGGCACGCTCATCGGCGCCGCGCTGACCACCCGCTTCACCCGCCGGTTCGGCACCGCACGTGGTCTGATCATCGCGGCCTTCGTCGGCGTGGTCGGCGCGCTCATCATCCCGCTGGGCACCGGCACCGCCGGCTACCTCGCCTTCGCCGTCGGGAATCTCATCTTCGCCGGGTCCACGGTGGTGCTCAGCGTGACCACCCGCACGTACCGGATGCTCGCCAGCCCGCCGGAGCTGCTGTCGCGGGTGATCGCCACGGTCAAGTTCGTCTCCTGGGGTGCCATCCCCCTCGGCGGTCTGCTCGCCGGCGTCCTGGCCGGGCCGCTCGGCGCCCGCACCACCCTGCTGATCTTCGGGGCGCTCACCGTGCTCTCCCCGATCATCTATCTCTCGACGCCGATCCGCCGGATGCGTGACCTGCCGCTCGACCTCGCTCCGGCGCCCGCGGAAGCCCGGGTGTGATCCGCCCGCTCGATCATTGACGTCGATCGCCCGGGTCCAGGTCGTTCACGCGAGCCAACCACCCAGACATCGACGAAAGGTGTAGCCCGGGGATTCCCGGGGCAAGAACCCGCACATGGAGGGAACGGCAGGACGCGACGGGCATCCGCTCGGCCAGCGGCAGCGCACCGGTGAATCGCACCGGGCCGGGCTCGCGGCGCACCTGTCGACGGCCTCCGTCTGATGCGGTGGAGGCACAGCCTTCCAGCGGCGGCGTTCGGGGCCGCGGCGCTCGGGGCGACCCTGGGCGCCAACCCCGCCCACGCCGACACGCCGCTACCGTTGCCGACGAGTCTCCAGCCGGTGGAGGTCAACTCCTCGCCAGGCACCATCACGGTACGGGTGCCCGACCTCGTCGAGGTGCAGGTGTCCGTCCCCCTGCCGTTGCCGACCGCACTCCCCCTGCCCCTGCCGTCGGCAATTCCCCTGCCACTGCCGTCGGCCGTCCCTCTGCCGACCCTGCCGGCCGATCCGCTGCCGACCCTGCCGGCCGATCCGCTGCCGACGTTGTCGGGTGATCCCTCTGCCGTCGTACCGACGCGGCCGGCCCGTACGTCGTCGTCGTCTTCGCCGCAGGCCACGCCCCCACCCCCGAACTCGGCCTCCACCGAGGCACGCGCCGCCTCGCGGTCGGCGCCGGCACCGTCGACGCCCGTGCCGGCGACGGTGTTCCGCGTCGGGCACCACACCTCCGACGGCCGAACACCGGATCGGGCGCGGGTGGCGACGGCCGCGGGCATCGACGAGCCGTCCCGACCACCCGTCCGTCCGGCGTCGGGGCCACCGGCGCTCGTGCTGGCGCTCGCGTCGGCGCCCGCCGGTGTCGGCACCGGCGGTGCCGATCCGCCCACGTCGGCAGCTGAGGCGGTGCCGCCCAGCGCGCCGCTGGGTCCAGGGCGCACCGTCACCGCGGTCGACAGGCGCGCTGCCAGCCGACCGGTGGAGCGGGGTCCCCCGCCACCACAGCAACTCCTGATCACCCACTCGCGTCCACGACGTTGATCAGGAGAAGACCATGGAGATAGCCGTCATCTGGATTCCCGCCCACATCGAGCCGGCGGAGCACGCCGTCGCGACGTGTCTTGCGCACCTTCGCCGACACTCGTACCGATTCGCGGGAATCATGCGGGCATCGTGGGAGACCATCGAGCAGGCCATGATCGACGGAGAGGTGGACGTCGTCGTCATCGCCGACCGTGCCCACCTCCCGCCGGACCGGTCCCCCCGGATCGAGCTGGCCACCGCGACCGACGCCGACGGGGACCGCACGGTTTCCTACCCACCGCTCGGCTGACACCACGAAGCGCCCCGTCCGACGCGGACGGGGCGCTTCGTCGACTCTCGACCGAGCCGGAGGAGCACTCACGGGCCACGATGGAGAGCTACTGCGCCGTCGCGTCGTCGTACGGGTCCCAGTGCGCCGCGTAGCGCAGCAACGAACGGGCCAGGGCCGGGTGTGCCGCCGCCCACCTGGTGTCGAAGAGGAACCACTGGTCGAACCCGAAGAAGTCGTCGATGTATCGGGCGACCTGCGCGATGTGCGGATCCGACCGGACCAGCGACCCGACGGACGGTTGGGGGGCCAGCAGCCGCACCACCTCCGGGTGGATCGCGTGGTGTGCCGATGCCAGCTCGAGGCTGGCGGGCGACGGGTCGTACCCGGACAGCCGAACGTAGCGCTCCAGCGCCGCGCCGGCGTCCGTCTCGTCGGGCGCGACCAGGGCCCGCAACAGCTGGGCATCGTGGGGCCATCGGCGGGTGCCGGGCGCGTCGACGGCACGCAGACGAGTGGCGAGGTCCGGCAGGGTGAGCCCGGGAAAGGCGATGGCGCCAGCCAGGTCCAGGGTCCGGTCGGCGTCGTGCGAGCCCCAACCCAGACGGACCGAGAACACGGCCTCCGGCCCGGGTGGGGCGATGCGCACGGTACGGACCGGCAGCCCGTGGTCGAAGATCGCGCCCGGCGCGGCGGCGACGGCCGGCAGTGGCCAGGTGTCGTGCAGCAGGAAGGCGAGCCGGTCCGGCGACGCGACGGCGGCGGCCTCCTCGACGAAGTAGTAGGCCAGATCCACCTCGTCGTCGTCGGTACGCACGCGCAGGGCGCCCTCGCCGAGCCGGATGAACGTGCCGTCGTCGTCGCCCTCCACGTAGAGGTGCTCGTTCAGCAGCTCGCGTAGGTCGTCGAGGGTCTCCGGCAGCGGCAGGTGCCGCTCTCCCTCGAAGATCGAGTCCAGGCCGTACACGTCATCGCCCAGCTCGCTCTCGATCCAGCCCTGCGGATTGGCACGGCCCCAGCCCCGGCGGAACCAGTCGAGAATCGTCGCGTCGGGCAGGGTGACCACCCGCTTGCTGAACGGCGATTCCTCGCGCCACCGGCACACGAAGTACATGCGGCGAACCCTAGGCGAGCGGCCCGACATAAAGTCCGTGCCCGGATCTGTCCCCGTGCCAGGGCGGGACGGTCAGGCCGCGACGGCCGCCCGCACGTCGTCGTCGGCGGCGCGCAGTCGCGCAGCGGCCTCCTCGGCGGTGCAGTTCGCGAGCAGCAGCACGATTGCCGTCTTGGCGTGCCCGTGCGCCGCCGCGAGGGCCCGCGCGGCGCTGTCGAGATCCGTGTCGGCGGCCTCGGCGACGATCCGCCGCGCCCGGTCGACGAGCTTCTCGTTCGTGGCGTTCATGTCCACCATCAGATTGCCGTAGACCTTGCCGAGCCGGGCCATCGTGGCGGTCGAGAGCATGTTGCAGACGAGCTTCTCGGCGGTGCCGGCCTTGAGCCGGGTGGAGCCGGTGAGCACCTCGGGACCGGTGGGCACCTCGATGGCGACGTCGGCGTACCTGCTGATCACCGCGTCGGAGTTGCAGGCCACCGAGACTGTCGACGCGCCGAGCGCGCGGGCGTGCTCCAGCCCGCCCACCACGTACGGGGTGCGGCCGCTGGCGGCGAGCCCGACCACCGTGTCGCGGGCGGTCAGGCCGACCGCGTCGAGATCGGCGACGGCACGTTTCGGGTCGTCCTCCGCGCCCTCGACGGCGACACCGAAGGCTCGCGCTCCCCCGGCGAGCAGGCCGAGAACCCGGTCGGGCGACGTACCGAAGGTGGGTGGGATCTCGACGGCGTCGAGCATGCCGATCCGGCCGCTGGTGCCGGCACCGAGGTAGATGAGTCGCCCGCCCTGACGGAGCGACGCCACGACGACGTCGACGGCGGCCGCGATGTCCGGCACGGCCCGCCGGACCGCCTGGGCCACCGTCTGGTCCTCGTCGTTCATCGCGAGGAGCAGCTCGGTGGGGGACATCAGGTCGAGGTCGCTGGTCTTGTCGTTGCGGGTCTCGGTGCCGAGGGTGCTGAGGTCCACGGGGTTACTCGTTCCTCTCGCTGTGTTCAGTCGCCGGTCGAACGACGGGCTGCGGCTCGTCGAGCGCCGCGTCCGCAATGTGCCGTTCCGGCCGTGCCAGCCTGGTCGGCACGGTGGGGGGCGGGCCACTCCGCTCGACCCCCCGCCTCCCCGTATCCGCAGGCCGGGACCACAGCGTAGCCAGCCCGGACGCGGACTGGCAAAAAGTTTCGCGATACGCTAGACATGCGTCACTTATTGACAACCCCTGGTTGGGAGCGAGCCGTGCGTCAACTCGACCTTGTCGTGATCGTGCTGTACCTCGTGGTGATCGCCTACGTGGGACTACGCCTGTCCGGCAAACAGAAGTCCGCCAAGGACTACTTCGTGGGCGAGGGTCGACTGCCGTGGTGGACCGTCTCGTTCTCCGTCGTCGCCACCGAAACCAGCGTCCTGACCGTGATCAGCGTGCCCGGCGGCGCCTACAGCGGGCAGGGGTTCGGCAACGTCGAACTGGCCCTCGGCTACGTGATCGGTCGCGTCATCGTGGCGGCGGTGCTCATCCCGCTCTACAAGCGGGGCGGCTTCGTCAGCGCCTACCAGTACCTCGGTGAGCGGTTCGGCCTGAAACTCCAGGGTCTGGCGTCGGTCACGTTCGTCTTCACCCGCCTGCTCGCCGAGGGCGTACGGCTGTTCGCCTCGGCCATCCCCATCAAGCTGCTCCTCGACGAGTTCGGGCTGAATGTCGGCTATCAGGCGATCATCATCGTCCTGACGCTGATCACGGTGGTGTACACCTACCTCGGTGGCATCAAGGCGGTCATCTGGACCGACGCCATCCAGATGGGGCTCTACCTGGGCGGGGCGATCCTGGCCATCGGGGTGCTCAGCCACGCCGTCGGCTTCGACGGCTACTCGCAGGCGCTGGACGCCGGCAAGTTCCAGCTCTTCGACACCAACTTCACGCTCGCGCACGTGCTCACCAGCCCGTTCGCCCTGCCGACGGCGATCATCGGTGGTGCGATCTTCGCGATGGCCAGCCACGGGTCGGACCAGCTGATCGTCCAGCGCATCCTGTCCACCCGCACGCTGCGCGAAGGACAGAAGGCGATGATCTCCTCGGGCATCTTCGTGGTCATCCAGTTCGCGGCGTTCTCCCTGGTCGGCGCGCTGCTGTGGTCGTACAACAAGGGTCAGACCTTCAAGGAGCTCGGCCTGGCCAG
The DNA here is from genome assembly GCF_040649655.1 of Micromonospora sp. NPDC048905. Lineage (NCBI taxonomy): Bacteria > Bacillati > Actinomycetota > Actinomycetes > Micromonosporales > Micromonosporaceae > Micromonospora > Micromonospora sp. NPDC048905. The sequence continues at coordinate 359,147 of NZ_JBEZFV010000004.1, forward strand.
CAGCGACAACCTCTACCCGAGCTTCATCCTGCACGCCCTGCCGGTGGGCATCTCGGGCCTGCTGGTCGCCGGCATCCTCGGCGCCGCGATGGGGTCGCTGTCCTCGGCGCTGAACTCGATGTCGAACTCCACGGTCGCGGACTTCATCCACAGCTTCTTCCGGAAGGTCCCCTCCGACGACGCGATGCTGCGGCTCGCCCGGGTGATGACCCTGGTCTGGGCGGTGCTGATGGCGGTCTTCGCCTGCGCGTTCAGCTCCAGCACCGGAAACGTCTACCTGACCGGTCTGACCATCGCCGGCTACACCTACGGGGCGCTGCTCGGCGCCTTCCTGCTCGGCCGCCTGGTCAGCCGGGCCAACCAGGTCGACGCGTTCATCGCCTTCCTCGTCACCGTGGCGGTGATGACCTACATCGTCCGCTACGTCAAGATCGACGTCACGACGGCCGGGCACACCGTCCCCACCGCCATCGCCGCGCAGTGGCTGGTGCCGATCGGCGTCCTGATCACCCTGCTGGTCGGCGCGGTGTCGAGCCGGTTCCACGCGGCCCCGGCGACGCCGTACGACCATGGACGCGCCGACGAGATCGACGACGCGGCAGAGCCCGCCGCCCGGGCCTGAAGGAGGACGTGATGCGTGTCATCGGCCTGATGTCCGGCACCTCCTACGACGGCATCGAAGCCGCCGCCGCCGAGTTCGACCTCAGCGGCGACACCCTGCGGATGCGGCCACTGGGCCGGCTCAGCCACCCGTACCCGGAGGAGCTGCGCACCCGGATCGCCGCCGCCCTACCGCCCGCGCCGACCAGCACCGAGGCGATCACGGTGTTGGACACCGGTATCGGCCAGGCCTTCGCCGAGGCCGCTGCGCGGGCGCTCGTGGAGCTGTGCGGCGGAGACGCCGACCTGGTCGTCTCGCACGGGCAGACCATGCACCACTGGGTCGACGGCGGTGTGGTCCGGGGCACCCTGCAACTGGGTCAGCCGGCCTGGATCGCGGAGGCCACCGGCCTTCCGGTCGTGGCCGACCTGCGTACCCGTGACGTCGCGGCGGGCGGCCAGGGCGCTCCCCTGGTCGCCCTCTTCGACACGCTGCTGCTGCGGGGCCTGCCCGGCGTCCCCGCCGCGCTCAACCTGGGCGGCATCGCCAACATCACCGTCGTGGCGCCGGACGCGGACCCGCTCGCGTTCGACACCGGCCCGGCCAACGCGCTCCTCGACGCCGCCGCGCGCCACTTCAGCGGCGGCACCGAGGAGTACGACCGGGACGGGCGCGGGGCGGCGGCCGGGCAGGTGGACCAGGCCCTGCTGCGGCGGCTGCTCGACGAGCCGTACTACCGGCAGCCCGGCCCGAAGAGCACCGGCAAGGAGCTGTTCCACCTGCCGTACCTGCTCGCCGCACTCGCCGACGCGCCCACGCCGGATCCGCAGGACGTCCTGGCCACGCTCACCCGGCTGACGGCGGTCACGGTGGCCGGCGCCTGCCGCGACCACGGCGTCACCCGGCTCGTCGTCTCCGGCGGCGGCGCACACAACCCGACGCTGATGCGCATGATCGCCGAGGAGCTGTCGGACGTCGACCTGTCGTCCAGCGACGACCTGGGTGTCGCGTCGGACGCCAAGGAGGCACTGGCCTTCGCGCTGCTCGGCTACCTGACCGTGCACGGGCTGCCGGGCACCCTGCCCTCGGGCACCGGCGCGCGGCACGCCTCCGTGCTCGGCAGCATCACGCCCGGCCGGCAGGCGCTGCGGCTGCCGGCGCCTGTCGACACCGCTCCGGACCGGCTGATCGTCGCCTACTGACCGCCCCTCCCGGGAGGATCCGCCCATGAGACCCGTCGTAGGAGTACCCGCGCCGACCACGGCCGGCGTCCGCGCCCGCGAGGTCGCCGAGCTGTTGCGCTCACGCCTCGATGATCCGAGCCGGGCCAGCACCGAGCTGCCCCGCAGGCTGGCGGCGGCGCACGACGCCTCGCCGTACCTGTTCGAGCCGCAGGCCGTGGTGCGCGCCGCCTCGGCGGCCGAGGTGGGGGCGCTGATGGCGGGTGCCCGGGAGGCTGGTGTCCCGCTGACCCTGCGCGGCGGCGGCACCAGCCTCGCCGGGCAGGCCGGCGGGGCGGGCGTGCTCGTCGACGTCCGGACCGACTGGCGGCACGCCGAGGTGCTCGACGACGGCCGCCGCATCCGGCTCCAGCCGGGCCTCACGATCCGGCAGGCCAACGCCCGGCTGGCCCGCTACGGCCGCCGGCTCGGCCCGGACCCGGCCAGCGAGGCCGCCTGCACGGTGGGTGGCATGGTGGCCAACAACTCCAGCGGGATGACCTGCGGCACCACCGACAACGCGTACCGCACCATGGAGTCGTTGCGCTTCGTCCTGCCCTCCGGCACCGTCGTCGACTCCGCCGCGCGCGACGCCGACGACCGGCTGCGGGCCGACGAGCCGGAGCTGTACGCCGGGCTGCTGCGCCTGCGCGACCGGGTGCGCTCGGCGCCGGACTCCCGCGCCACGATCGAGCGGCTGTTCGCCATGAAGAACACCATGGGGTACGGGCTGAACTCCCTGCTCGACCACGACAGCCCGGCCGACATGCTCGCCCACCTGATGATCGGCAGCGAGGGCACCCTGGGCTTCGTGGCCGAGGCCGTCTTCCGGACCGTCGAGATCCACAAACACGCCGCCACCGGACTGCTGATCCTGCCGGGTCTCAGCGCCGCCACCGACGCGCTGCCCGCCCTGCTCGCCGTGGGTGCGCGTACCGCCGAACTGCTCGACGCGGCCGCGTTGCGGGTCAGCCAGCGCGACCCCGACGCGAGCGCGGCCCTGCGCGGGCTGACGGTCGCCGGGCATGCCGCGCTGCTCGTGGAGTTCGCCGAGGACAGCGCGGAACGCCTGGCCGCGACCCTTGCCGAGGCCCAGCCCGTGCTCGACCGGCTGCCCGCCGTCACCGGCACCGCACTGACCCACGACCCCCGCGAACGGGCCAAGCTCTGGCACCTGCGCAAGGGCCTCTACACGGCGGTCGCCGGTGCCCGCGCGCCCGGCACCACGGCCCTGCTGGAGGACATCGCGGTGCCGATGCCGCGCCTGACCGGCACCTGCGACGGGCTGATCGACCTGTTCGACAGGCACGGCTACCCGGACGCGGTGATCTTCGGACACGCCCGCGACGGCAACCTGCACTTCATGCTGACCCAGTCCTTCGACACACCTGCCGAGATCGACCGCTACGCCCGGTTCACCGACGACATGGTCGACCTCGTGCTCGGCGAGGGGGGCACCCTCAAGGCCGAGCACGGCACCGGCCGGGCCATGGCCCCCTTCGTCCGCCGCCAGTACGGCGACGAGCTGTACGACGTGATGCGCGACCTCAAGCGGCTGTGCGACCCCAGCGGCCTGCTCAACCCCGGTGTGCTGCTCAACGACGACCCGACCGTGCACCTGCGGCAGCTCAAGGCCGTCCCGACGGTCGACCCCGAGCTGGACGCCTGCGTCGAGTGCGGCTACTGCGAGCCGGTCTGCCCCACCGCCGACGTCACCACCACGCCCCGGCAGCGCATCGTCCTGCAACGGCAGATCGCCCTCGCCACCGCCGCCGGCGACGAGGAGCGCCGCCGGGAGTTGACGGCCGACTACGCGTACGCGGCGGTGGACAGTTGCGCCGCGGACAGCCTCTGCGTCACCGCCTGCCCGGTCGGCATCGACACCGGCGCGGCGATGAAGCGGCTGCGCGCCGAACGGCACAGCCCTGCCGCCCAGCGCACCGCCCGCGGCGTCGCCCGGCACTGGAAGGGTGCCGTGACCGGTGTCCGCCTGGGGCTGACCGCCGCACACGCCGTGCCGACACCGTTGACCCGCGCCGCCACCGGGGTGATCCGTGGGCTCGGCGCCACTGAGCTGGTGCCACAGTGGAGCGACGACATGCCGCGTGCCGGCGCTCCCCGCCCCCGACCCCGCAACGCGCCGGACGCCCAGGCGGTGTTCTTCGCGGCCTGCGTGGGCAGCCTCTTCGCGCCGGAGGACGGTCCGGCTGGCGGCGCGGCGGCGGCGTTCCTGCGCCTGTGCGAGCTGGCCGGCGTGCCGGTCGTCGTGCCGGCCGGCACGGCGGGCCTGTGCTGCGGAACGCCGTGGCAGTCCAAGGGCTATCCGGCCGGTCACCGCGAGATGGCCGAGCGGACCCTCGCCACGCTGTGGGAGGCCAGCGACCAGGGCCGCCTGCCCGTCGTGTGTGACGCGTCGTCCTGCACGCACGGGCTGACGCAGCTGACCGCCGCCCTGGCCGAGGAGGACCGGGCGCGGTACGACGCCCTGCGGTTCGTCGACAGCGTCACGTTCACCGCCGAGCACCTCTTGCCAGCGCTGCCGGAACCCCGCCGGCTGGGCTCGCTGGCCCTGCACCCCACCTGCTCCACGGTGCACCTGGGCGGCAGCGACGACCTGCACACGGTGGCCCAGGCCGTCGCCGACACGGTGACCGTGCCGGACAGTTGGGGATGCTGTGCCTTCGCCGGCGACCGGGGAATGCTGCATCCCGAGGTGACCGCGAGCGCCACCGCCGCCCAGGCCGCCGAGGTCAACGAGCGCGACCACGACGCGTACGCCTCCTGCAACCGCACCTGCGAGATGGGCATGAGCCGGGCCACCGGGCAGCCGTACCGGCACGTGCTCCAGGTCCTCGTCGAGGCGGTCGAGCCGCCCGCGTAGCCGCGGTCGGGTCAGCCGCCCACGCCCCGGACCGCCTCGATGATCGTCTCGGTGACCTCGCTCGGCCGGGCCACCACCATGGCGTGCGAACCGCCGGCGACCTCACGCTGGCCCCGCGGTTGGGCGCGCTCGGCCATGAACCGGTGCGCGGCGACCGGGATGTTGTTGTCGGAGTCCCCGAACACGAACCAGCTGGGCAGCGATCGCCACGCCGGGTCGCCGGTGAGCCCGTCACCCAGCGCCTTCTCGGTGATCGGCCGCTGCGTGCGGGCCATCTGCGCGGCGACGTCGGCCGACACGTCCGCGACGAACTGCTGGTGGTAGGCGTCCTGGCCGATCGCCACCTCGTTGCCGCCGGACGAGAGCGGGTACTTCACCAGCGTGTCCGCGAGCGTGCTGCCGGGGAACTGCCCGGACAGCGACAGCCCCGACTCGCCGGTGTCCGGGGCGAACGCGTTGACGTACACGAGGGCTCGCACCAGTGGTTCGTCGGCAGCGGCCTGCGTGATCACCATGCCACCGTAGGAGTGTCCGACGAGGATGACCGGGCCGCCGATCCCGCGTACCACGTCCCGTAGGTAGGCGGCGTCGCCGGCGACCTCCCGCAGCGGGACGGCGGCGGCCACCGAGTCGTACGCGGCACCCAGCCGCTCGATCACGCCGTTCCAGCTCGCCGACTCGGCGAACGCCCCGTGGGCGAGAACGATTGTGGGCTGCGGATCAGACATAACACGCACTCCCTTACTCCGTGACGCTGTTCCACCCACGGCCGCGCCGGTGCGCCTGAATACCCGTCCCGCGAGGCCGAAACATCCGGCCCTCTCACCCGTCCGCGGGCTGCTCCTTCGTCAGGTGCAGCAGCCACCCCTCGGCCGTGCGGATGAGCGCGTACCGCCGTCGACCGGCGCGGCCGTGCAACGTGAACAGCAGTCGGCGGTCGTCGCGGTCGTGCTCCTCCCAGGTGCCGATGTCGGCGATCGACTTGTCCGCGTCCTCGTAGGTGAGGTGATCAAGGTGGTGGTCCGCCACGGCGATCGCGAGCCGGTTGGCGCGGGGACTGTCCGGCAGGCCGCGGGGCACCGCCCAGGAACGCAGCACGCCGGCCTCCTCGAGCCGCAGGTCGAAGTGCGGTCGGGGCCGGCGGTGGTGGTGCAGCACGAAGGCAGGTGGCACGCCGACAATTGTCTCCGGGTGCGACTCCGGGCAGCCTGCGAACCAGGACGGCACGTCCCGGAATGAGCACGATCAGGCGGGCGCGGCGCAGCGATCGCAGGAAATCTGCGCGAGACGTCAACCTCTGGACTCATAGACCAGGATGGCAACCTGAACCCGGTTCGTGCACCGCAGCTTGGCGAGGATGCGCGACACGTAGGCCTTCACCGTGGTGACGCTCATGTACAGCGTGGCGCTGATCTCCGCGTTCGACCGGCCCTCACCGATGGCGTCGGCGACCTCGCGCTCGCGGTCGGTCAGCCGTGCCAACGCCGCACGGGCACGGCTCGCCGGATCGTCGGCGGACGACCGGCCGGCGTCCGCGCCGGTACGCACCACGTGGTCGATCAGTCGGCCGATGACCGGCGGGGACAGCATCGACTCCCCGGCGGCGACTCGGCGAACCGACTCGATGATCTCCAATGGTGGAGTGTCCTTCAGGAGGAATCCGACGGCACCGGCCCGAAGTGCCCGAAGAATATGCTCGTCGGTATCGAAGGTGGTGAGCACGACGACGGCGGCAGGGCTGCCGGATGCCCGCAGCGCCTCGGCTGCCGACAGGCCATCCATCCCCGCCATCCGGATGTCCATCAACACCAGGTCGGGTGCGAGTCTTTCCACCACCTCGATCGCCTGGGCACCATCGCTCGCCTCGCCGACCACCTCGATGTCAGCGCTGGCCCTGAGTACCAATGACAAACCCATTCGCACAAGCGGGTCGTCGTCCACGATCAGCACCCGGATCACGTCTGCCACGGCAGCCAGACTTCCAGACGGAACGACAGCCGTCCCGCCGGGTCCTGCTGGATGCCGTGCCGCGATCGGCCGCCGGCGAGGCCCACCCGCTCGGCGAGCCCGACCAGACCGGTACCGGCGCCGGGAATGACAGTGGCTCCGCCGGTCAGCCGGTTGCACATCTCCACGTGCAACTCGTCCTTCGGGGTCCCGGCCAGACGCAGGTGCACCTCGATACCCGTTGCGTGCTTGCGCGCATTGGTCAGCCCTTCCTGCACCACCCGGTAGGCGGTGCGGCTCATCGACGCGGATATCGGCCGGTCCGGCCGTTCGTCGGTGACGGCGATCTCGGCGCCGGCTTCCCGACACTCCGCGACCAGGGCGTCGAGGTCACCCAGGTCCGGCTGAGGACGCAGGCCCACGGGGCCGCCGTCGACGGCCAGGCCACCACCCCGAAGCACACCCAGGATCTCCCGCAGGTCGTCGAGGGCCTCGTGCGCGGTGAACCGGATCGTCCCGGCCAGCTTCGACACGTCGGCCGCGGGCAGGTCGGCACGGATCTCCAACGCTCCCGCGTGCAGGCTCACCAGCGAGATCCGATGCGCGAGGACGTCGTGCATCTCGCGAGCGATGCGAGCACGTTCGACTGCTTTGATCTGCTCGGTGCGCAGCTCAGCCTGGGCCTTGGCCCGCTGTGCCCGGTCCCGCACCGCCGCTGCGGCGTCGCGCCGCCCCCGAACGACGGTGCCCAGCATTGCCGCCATCACCAGCAGGAACGCGTTAACCGTGCTGGTGGTCAGCGCGGACTGGTGTGGGTCCGGCCGGACCAGCAGGTACGGAATGTGCGCCACGAGATAGGTCGCCATGAACGCCGCGGTGACCGGCCACCGGCGGTACTCGGCGAGCGTGAACACGGTGATCAGAAGCGCGCCGCCGACCATGTCGGTGAGCATCACCAGCGGGGCAAGCGCGAGAGCCACCCTGACCGGGTAACGCCGCCGCCACCAAAGCATGATCGACCCGATGACACCTGGCACGAGCGCCCAGAACAATGCCCGTCCGGTGATCTGACCGGTTCCCTCGGCCTCACCGGCGAGCGCTACCGCGATGACCAACGCGGCGCTGACGCAGCAGACATCGGCAACCACCTCGCGGGTCCCGCGCCGCCGCGACTCGACGCTCACGAGTGCCCGGCCGTGGCGACCAGCGGCACCGGGTGCCCCCGTGCGGGCCGCGGGGCGGCCGGATGGGTCCCGCTCATGAGCGCAGACTACCGACCGGGCGACGGCTGGGGCAGCCGACCAAAGTCGAGGACCATCGGACCGGGATCGGGTACTTTCGCCAGCCTAGGCAGGACCTCCTTGAGGGCAGGATTGGATCGTCCGGCGTGCATCGGCACGCCCCCAGATCGCCGAACCCGGAGCAGCCATGACCGACACCACGGCGCGAACCGCGCAGCCGGTCCCCCCCGAAAATGGCGGTCGGACGGCCGCGGTCCGTGCCGATGGCGTCACCAAGAAGTACGGGCTGGGCGAGAACGCCGTAGTCGCGCTGGACGACGTGACCATCGGCCTCCCCCGGGGGGAATTCACCGCGATCATGGGACCGTCCGGCTCCGGCAAGTCGACGCTGATGCACTGCCTGGCCGGACTGGACACGGTCAGCGCCGGACGGGTGTTCGTCGGCGACGACGAGCTGACCGAGATGAACGACAAGCAGCTCACCAGGCTGCGGCGGGACCGGATCGGCTTCATCTTCCAGGCGTTCAACCTGGTTCCCACGTTGTCGGCGCTGGAGAACATCCTCCTGCCGATGAGCGTTGCCGGTCGGCAGCCGGACGCGGAGTGGCTGGACACCGTCGTCGACACGACCGGCTTGCGCAACCGACTCGACCACCGGCCCAGTCAGCTCTCCGGCGGCCAGCAACAGCGGGTGGCGTGTGCGCGCTCTCTGGTCGGCCGGCCGGACGTCATCTTCGCCGACGAACCGACCGGCAACCTGGACTCCCGCTCCGGCGGTGAGGTGCTCGAACTCCTGCGTGAATCGGTGCGCGGCAGTGGGCAGACGATCGTGATGGTCACCCACGACCCGGTCGCGGCCGGGTACACCGACCACGTGGTGTTCCTCGCCGACGGGCGACTGATCGACCGCCTGCGGGAGCCGACCCCGGCGACCGTGCTGGAACGGATGAAGGATCTGGACACCCGAGTGGCAGCGGCCGTGAAGGGGCCTCGCGCATGATCGCCAAGCTGGCGGTGCGTAACCTGCTCGCCCACCGGGCCCGGTTCCTGCTCACCGCGATGGCCGTGACGCTCGGGGTCGCGTTCGTGGCCGGAACGATGATCTTTCGGGACACCGCGAGTCAGAGCTTCGGGCCGCTCTTCGAGAAACGGGCACAGGCCGAGACGGTGACCGTTCGCGGTGTGGAGACTGTCTCCGGTGCTGGCGCCCCGCCGTCGACCGTGCCCTCCGGCCTGCTCACCACTCTCAACGAGAAGGTCACCGACGCCGAGGTGTACGGGCAGATCGAGGGCTACTCCGCACTGGTGCGCGACAACGGCTCGATCATCGGTGAGGACGTCAACGCCAACCTTGGCGGGGCGTTCACGCCCCGACCCGGCGTCACCCTGACCCTGCTCAGTGGCCGGGAACCGACAGGTGCGGACGAGATAGTGGTGGAGACCAGGACCGCGACCGAAGGCCAGGTCAAGGTCGGCGACTCGTACACCGTGGTCGCCCAGCGCGACACCCGCAGGATGAAGGTCGTCGGCATCTTCGAGCTCCAGGACGAAGACGTCGGCCGGGTCGTGACGTACGTCGGGTACTCCCCGGCGGCCGCCCACGACCTGCTCACCGGGCCAGGCAACTACTCCGCGATCCTCCTCAAACCGCGTCAGGGCGTCTCCCAAGAGGAGGTCCTCGGGCAGGTCCGGCCGCTGCTGTCGCAGCAGTACGAGGCGACGACACCGGCCGAACAGGCCGAGCAGTTCGAGGCGGAGCTCAAGGACCTCTTCGCACTGCTGAGCCGCTTCCTGCTGGCCTTCGCCGGCGTCTCAGTGGTGGTGGGCTCATTTATCATCTTCAACACATTCACCATGCTGATCGCGCAGCGCACCCGGGAGCTCGCGCTGCTGCGCGCACTGGGGGCCGGGCGCGCCCAGGTGACCAGGGCCGTCCTCGCCGAAGGGCTGGGTGTCGGCATACTCGGCGCCACCCTGGGCCTGATCGCCGGGGTGGGGGTGTCGTTCCTGCTGCGGCTGCTGTTCACCCAGTTCGCGGGCACCCAACTGCCGATCCGCGCGCCGGTCATCGCATCGGCGACGGTGTTCTGGTCGTACCTCGTGGGCGTGCTGGTAACGGTGGTGGCGGCGTACGTGCCGGCCCGGCGCGCGTCGCGAATCCCCCCGATGGCGGCGCTTCGTGACGACGTCGTGGAGGCGCGTCGAGCCCGGTTGGTCCGACTGATCCTCGGGCTTACGGTGGCGCTGTTGGGCGGCGCGGGACTGGCCGGCGGGGTCGGGGACCGCGGTGCTGACGGCGCCGCGCTGGTGGTGATCAGCGGGGTGATCCTGCTGCTGGCCGCCGCGATGGTCAGTCCCTACCTGGGTCGTCCGGTGATTCGCGTGCTCGGCTGGCCGATCGCGAGGCTGACCGGTGCGGTGGGCCGGATGAGTCGGGAGAACGCCCGCCGGGAGCCTCGCCGCTCGGCGGCGACGGCTTCCGCGCTGATGGTTGGACTGGCCCTGGTGTCGGTGGCGACGGTGCTGGCCAGCTCGCTGAGTGCGTCCGCCGAGGCGGACGTCGACCGGCAGTTCGGCGCGGACTACACAATCGAGCCGCGCGGGCTGACCGGGTTCAAGCGCGAGGTTGTCGACCGGGTGGCTGCCGTGCCGGGCGTCCACAGTGTCACGCCGTTACAGATCGGATCGCTGGAGATCGGCCGTGAGGAGATGGCCGCTGTGGTCGCCGACGCCCAGGCCCTGTCGGTGCCGGCCAACCTGACGATACTGGAGGGCTCCGCGACGTTGGGAACCGACGACATCCTGGCGCAGCGCACGCTCGCCGAGTCGAAGGGCTGGCAGGTGGGCAGCACGGTGGCCGGGAAGTACCCGGATGGCAAGGCGGCCACCTTCCGGGTTGGCGGGATCTTCGCCGACAACAGGATGGTGGGTCGCTCGATCATGATCCATCCGGACGGCTACACCAGCCACACGCCTACCACGCTGATCCAGAAGGCATTCATCGACATCGACGATGCTCGGGCCGCGACGGCGCTCGCCGGTGTGCGGGACACGCTCCGGGCGTATCCGAACGTCGACCTCCAGGACCGGGAGGATGCCAAAGCCGCGGCCCGTCAGGGTATCGATCAGATCCTTACCATTGTGGTGGTGCTGCTCGTTCTCTCGATCGCGATCGCGACCCTGGGAATCGTGAACACCCTCGGCCTGTCGGTCATCGAACGGACTCGGGAGATCGGTCTACTGCGCGCGGTCGGGATGGCGCGGTCGCAGGTCGCTGCCATGATCACCTACGAAGCAGTAATGATTGCGTTGTTCGGTGCGGTCCTCGGAGTGGGGCTCGGCACGGCCGTCGGATGGGCACTCCAGCGGGCGATGGCCGACGAAGTAGGCACACTGCATATTCCCCTGGATCGCCTGGGTCTCTATCTGCTGGCAGCGATCGCCATTGCGGTCGTCGCCGCGACGTGGCCCGCCCGCCGAGCATCCAAGATGAACATTCTCCGAGCAATTCACCATAGTTAGGCGAGACAGAGCCCGTGCGGTACCCGCAGGTGTATCGCACGGGTCCGTGCCGCAAGCCGGTCTGGCCGGGCTGCGACGACCCTGAACTGTGGCGGGTTGGTGCGCGCCACCGGGATCATCCGGCGACCGCGGTCGCCATCCGGCGTACCGCCTCGGTGATCAGCTCCGGTGCGGTGGCCAGGTTCAGCCGGACGTGCCCGTCGCCGCCGCTGCCGAAGGCCGGACCCGAGTTGAGCGCCACCCGGCCACGGTCGAGGAACACGGCGGCGGGATCGTCGCCGAGGCCGAGGGCGCGGCAGTCCAGCCAGGCGAGGTACGTGGCCTGCCCGGGTCGGTAACGGATGGCCGGCAGGTGCTCGCTGAGCAGCGCGGCGAGAAGCCGGCGGTTGTCGTCCAGGCCGGTCAGCAGGGCGTCGAGCCACTCGCCGCCGTCGCGGAAGGCGGCGGTGTGCGCGATCACGCCGAGGTGGCTGGTGCTGACGCTGGCATCGAACGGGACGCGGACGAGATCGGTGGCCGCGGCCGGGCCGGCGATGAGCAGCGCACCGCGCAGGCCGGCCAGGTTCCATCCCTTGGAGGCCGACATGAGCGACAGGCCGTTCTCCGCGCCGGGCACCGAGAGGTACGGCACGAACCGCGCTCCCCCACCCACCACGGGAGCGTGGATCTCGTCGGCGACCACCCGCACCCCGTGTCGCTCGGCCAGGCTGGCGACGGCGGCCATCTCGTCGGCGGTGTGCAGGACGCCGGTCGGGTTGTGCGGGCTGCACAGCAGGTACGCGGCCGGTCGCCCACCGGCCCGGGCCTGGCGGAACGCGTCCTCCAGCGTGCCGAGGTCGAGCCGCAGGTCCGCGCCGAGCGGCGCCTCCACGATCCGACGGTCGGCGTGCGCCACGAACTCGTAGAACGGCGGGTAGACCGGGCAGTTGACGACCACGGCGTCGCCCGGCCCGGTGACCAGCCGCAGCGCCTCCACGACACCGTGCATCACGTCGGGCACCAGCGCGGTGCGCTCCACCGCCAGCCCGTCCCACCCCCACCGCCGTCGGGCGAACTCCGCCAGCGCCTGCGGGTACGCCGTCCCGGCGGTGTAGCCGGTGTCGCCGCGCGCGACCGCGTCGGTGATCGCCGCCGCGACCGGCTCGGCCAGTGGCACGTCCATCTCCGCGACCCAGAGCGGCAGCACGTCGTCGGGGTACTCCCGCCACTTGAGGCTCGTCCGTTCGCGGAGCTGATCGATCGTGAGCTGGCGAAGGGGGTTCATCGAGTCTCGGGTACCGCTCAGCACGCCGCTCATCGCCGAAGCCTATTCCGCTCCCCGCGTGCCGGCGGGCCGCGGACCCTCCTGGTAGGGCGGAGCGACCCCCCAGCCCCAGCGTGGTACCGGTGCCTGCCGGATCGGGTCCGCGCCCGGTTGGGAGTTGCGTACCGCCAACCGGGTTCCCCATTCGAGGTAGCCCGTGAAGGCGGCGCGGAACTCCGGGTCGTCGGGCAGGCCGACCTCGTCGGCGGCGTCCATCATGAGGTTGACCCACCGCCGACGCTGCGCCTCGCTGATCGCCCGGCCCAGGTGCTGGCCGAGCATGTGGCGGTAGCCGCCGCGCTCGGCGGTGTAGGTGGCCGGGCCGCCGAAGACCTCGGCCAGCCACATCGCCACATGGTGGGCGTGCGCCGGATCCATGCGCGCGAAGATCGGTGCGAGCAGGTCGTCGGAGCGGACCAGGCGGTAGAAGGCAGCGCAGAGCCGCCCGAACGCGTCGACACCACCGGCCCACTCGTACAGGCTCGGCGGTGCGGCGCCACCAGACCCGGAAATCCCGGTCGGGCGGTAGTGCCGCATCTCCTCGATGTCCTCGACGTACGGCCTGATCGCGGCGAAGAACCGCCCGAACACCGGGCCACCCCGAAACCCCCTGAGGTGCTCGTCCACCGACGTCCAGCGGATGCGCAGCACGTAGGTGGCGGGGTCGTCCAGGCAGCGGCTCAACTCGTAGTCCACGCACTGCGGCGCGGCGCGGAGCGCGTCCGCGGCCCGCTCGTACGCCGCCTCGAAGCCGTCCAGCCGCTCCTGCGGCACGCGGTACCTGATGTACTCGATGACCATGGGCACAGCCCAACACCCGCAGCGACGGCGATCAAGTACGCACCATCTGGTGCGTGCCCCGAGGGAGGCCACGATGCCCAAGCGTTACCACTGCCCGGTGGAGTTCGCCGTCGACGTCATCGGCGGCAAGTGGCGGCCGGTGATCCTGGCCCACCTCAAGGAGGGCGTACACCGCTACGGCGAGCTGCGCCGCCGGATGCCGGGGGTCAGCGAGAAGATGCTGACCCAGCGTCTGCGCGAGTTGGAGGCCGACGGGCTCATCCTGCGGCACGACCGCGAGACCAACCCGCCGCACGTCGAGTACCGGCTCACCGAGGAAGGACTCAGCCTCGCCCCGGTGTTGCAGGCCCTCTACGACTGGGGCACCGCACGGGCCGCCCGCACCGGCACCGCCATCGACGAACCCGCTGCCGGTGCCGTCAGTCGCTGAGACCGAGGTGCAGCAGCCACACCCGGTCGTCGCGGCGGACGACGAGGTCGACGTAGACACCTTCGTACCACTGTCTGGTGTCGACGGTCAGCTCCCAGGACTGCACGGAGCCCGGCCAGAGTCGCCGCAACAGCGCCACGACCCAGCCGGCGACCGCCTCGGCCAACTGCCGGGCCGGCATCTTCTCGGCCCACGCGTACGCCGGCTCCCCGGGGAGGAACAGTCCGGGTAGCGCCGCGTCGACAAGCGCGGGCCAGGAGCTGACCGGCGCCAGCCGGGATACCGCGCAGTCCTTCGGCAACAGCGCGTTCACCCCGGTGGTCAGGTCGCCCAGCAGCGGTCCGCTGGTGAGGGTGAACGTGCAGACGTGGTTGATCCCGACCAGCAGATCCTCCAGAAACCGCAACGCGCGGTCGACCATCTCCGGGATCTCGTCCGCTGTCGCGTCCCTCGCCGCCTGGAGCGCGGTCCAGTCGAATGCCGTCACGTCGGCCAAGGTTAGTGAATCCGACACCGGTCCTCGATCCGAAGTGGCCGAGCCTTCGCACGTGCCACGGTTCCGCCCGTCGGAGCGGGTACTCGCGCGGCGTCGTCAGCTGAGAGCCTGACCGGGATGGTGCAACCCACGGGGAGGGTCAATGGCACGGCACGCGGTCCGGGCGGCGCGGATGTTCGATGGTGAGCGGCTCGTGGACGGAGGGGTGCTCGTCCTGCTGGACGACGGCTACGTCGTCGACGTGCACCGGGGTTGGGCCGAGGCGCCGGAAGGCTGGCCGGTGCGTGAGGAGCCGGACGCCACGGTGCTGCCCGGCCTGATCGACGCGCACGTGCACCTGTGCGCCGACGCCGGGCCCGACGCGCTCGGCCGGCTCGCCGAGCGTCCCGAGCCGGACCTCGACGGGGTCGTCGAGGCATCCCTGCGTGCGCACCTGGCGGCGGGCGTCACCACCGTCCGCGACCTGGGTGACCGCCGGGACGCCGTGCTGCGCTGGCGGGACCGGGAGGGACGCGACGACCTGCCGACGGTGGTGGGGTCGGGCGCGCCCGTCACCAGCGTCGGCGGACACTGCTGGTCACTGGGAGGCGAAGCGAGCGGCGTCGACGGGATCCGCGAGGCCGTGCGCCTGCGGGCGGAGGCCGGCGCCGACCTGGTGAAGGTCATGGCCAGCGGCGGGGTGTTCACTCCCGGCACCGACACGACCCGGCCGCAGTTCAGCGACCAGGAGCTGACCGCCGCGCTGACCCAGGCACACGATCTCGGCCTGCCGGTGACCGCGCACGCCCACGCGCTCGGCGCGGTCGAGCAGGCGGTGCGCGTCGGCGTCGACGGCATCGAGCACTGCACGTGCGTCACCACGACCGGCGCCCACGTCCCCGACGAGCTCGCGGACCGCCTGGCCGCGTCCGGCGTGGCGGTCTGCGCCACGCTCGGCACGGACCCGGCCGTGGTGACACCGCCGGAGGTGGTGGCGATGGCGGCGCGCGCCGGGCTCAGCGAGGCCATACTGCGCGACGGCGTCGCCACCCTGCATCGGGCCGGGGTCCGCCTGGTGGCCGGCTCGGACGCGGGTCTCGGCCCCGCCAAGCCGCACGGGATCCTCCCGGAGACGCTCATCGAGTACGTCGGGTGCGGCATCCCCGCCGCCACCGCACTGACCGCGGCCACCTCGGTCGGCGCCGAGGTGTGTGGCCTGGGGCGGCGCAAGGGCCGTATCCGCGTCGGATTCGAGGCTGATCTGCTGGTCGTGGACGGCGATCCGACGGACGACATCACCGTGCTGCGCCGCCCGCTGGCCGTGTACCGCGCCGGCGTTCCGCTGGGCGGCTGAGCGAATCCGTCGATGGGTTGGCGTCGCAGCCGTCGTGTCCCAGCGCGTGAAATCCTAGTTGACACATAGGAATTGTGGGTTAGCGTCGTATCCATGACCAGCCAGCACACCCTGCTTCGGGGCACCGCCATCGCGGTGTCGCGGGGATGCTGCCGTGGCTGGACCGCCGCCTGCGGCTGCTGCCGCTGAGCGAGCGTTACCCGCTTCTTCCATCCGCGGCGCCGCCGGCTCGACGACGACCGGCAGCCGTTCCCTCCACCCGATCAACGGATGCGCGCCGAGCCGGTCACCTGGCTTCTGTCGCGTCACCCAGCGCTGCCCGCTGGTGGCCACGCGATCGTGCTCGCCGAGCCGCTGATCGGCAGTCCCGGCGACGACGCCGCCCCTCGAGCACGTGGGGTGCTGCCCCCGTCCCGCAACCAGCCACGAAGGAGTCGTACGTGAGATCACCATCCCTCCTGGATCGACGGGCGTTCCTGTCCGCCACCCTCGGCGCGGTCACGCTGGGCCTGACCGCCTGCGCCGGCGACGAGACACCCGCCGTGGCCCTGGCCGCCGGCGAGCCACTGCCGGAGGTCGTGCCGAAGGGCACCAAGCTCGTCATCGGGGACAAGGAGCACCAGAAGGCGATCGAGTTCTCCGGGGAGGCGGAGAAGCTGTCCTTCACCGTGGAGTGGGCGAACATCAGCGGCGGCCCCCAGACCCTGGAGGCGTTCCGCGCGAAGGCGGTGGACCTCGGCTCGGTGGCGGACATCCCCCCGATCCACTCGCACTGGACCGGCATCCCCACGAAGATCGTCGCCTCGAAGTACCGCCAGGACCCGCTCAACCACGCCATCTACCGCCTCGGCATCGCACCCGGCGTCACGGTCGCCACCCTCGCTGACCTCCGTGGGAAGAAGATCGCGTACAGCCCGGGGCAGGCACAGGGAGCGCTGGTGCTGCGGGTACTCCACAAGGCCGGCCTCAGCAAGAAGGACGTCAAGCTGGTCGAGCTGCCGAGCACGGGCGACGTCTACGGGACAGCGCTCGCCAGCCGCCAGGTCGAGGTGGCCCCGATCGGCGGCGTGCAGATCAAACGCTACGAAAGCAAGTACGGCCGGGACGGCGCGACCGCGATCTCGCACGGACTGCGCGACGACCCCGGACACCTGTACGCGCCGGTCACCGTGCTCGGCGACCCGGCCAAGGCGGCGGCGATCCGCGAGTACGTGCAGGCGTGGGCGCGGGCCTGGCGGTGGCGCGAGGCCAACCCGGACGAGTGGATCGAGCGGTACTACGTCAAGGACCAGGGCCTGACCACCGACGACGGCAGGTGGCTGGTCGAGAACGGCGGCGTGGCCGACATCCCGTCCAGCTGGACGGAGGCCATCGGCCGGCACCAGGAAACCATCGATCTGCTGGCCAAGGAGACGGGCAACAAGCCCCTCCGGGCCGAGGACCTGTACGACCGACGGTACGAAGCCGTGGGCGCGCAGGCACTGACCGTGGGAGGTGCCAAGTGACAGTCCTGACACTGATCCGGCCTCGGCCGCCCGCCACCGTCGCCGCCCGGCGCCCGCGGCGTCGGCTGAAGCCGGGTCGCCCCATCCCGTACGGGGCGGCGATCGGTCCGTTCCTGCTCCTGGCGGTGTGGGCGGCCGGTTCGGCAGGCGGGTGGATCGATCCCCGTACCCTCTCGGCGCCCTGGACCGTGGTGACGACGGCGGGTGACCTCATCGCCGACGGGCGTCTTCAGGACAACCTGGTCGTCTCGGCGCAGCGCGCCGGCCTGGGCCTCGCCCTCGGCACCGTCATCGGCACCGTGCTGGCGGTGCTCGCGGGCCTGAGCCGGTGGGGTGAGGCCATCCTCGACGGCCCGATCCAGATCAAGCGGGCCATCCCGGCCCTCGCGCTGATCCCGCTGCTCGTCCTCTGGTTCGGCATCGGCGAGCAGATGAAGGTCATCACCATCACGCTCGGCGTGTTCGTCCCCGTCTACATACATACCCACAACGGGCTGCGCACCATCGACAGCCGGTACGTCGAGCTGGGCGAGTCGCTGCGACTGCGGCGGACCGCCTTCATCCGCCGGATCGTGCTGCCCGGAGCGCTGCCCGGCTTCCTGCTGGGCATGCGGTTCGCGGTCGTCGGGGCGTGGCTGTCCCTGGTGGTCGTCGAGCAGATCAACTCGACGAGCGGCATCGGCTACATGATGGAACTGGCCCGCGAGTACGGCCAGACCGACGTGATCATCGTCGGACTCGTGCTGTACGGACTGCTCGGGTTGCTGTCCGACGGTGCCGTCCGACTCGTGCAGAGGAGGGTCCTGTCGTGGCGACGCACCATGGCGGACTGACCGCCACCCGTACCGTCCGGGTCGAGGGGTTGATCCGCGGCTTCGGGGATCGGGCCGTCCTGGACGGGTTCGACCTGGAGATCGAAGAGGGCGAGTTCGTCGCGCTGCTGGGCCGCAGCGGCTCGGGCAAGAGCACCCTGCTGCGGGCGCTCGCCGGCCTGGACGGCGACGCCACCGGCACGGGCCTGGTCGACGTACCGGAGAACTCCTCGGTCGTCTTCCAGGACGCCCGGCTGCTGCCCTGGCAGCGGGTGCTGGACAACGTCGTGCTCGGCCTGCGCGGGCCGGACGCCCACCAGCGCGGCCAGGCGGCACTGGCCGAGGTCGGCCTGGCGGGGCGGGAGCGGGCCTGGCCGAACGAGCTTTCCGGTGGCGAGCAGCAGCGGGTGGCCCTGGCCCGGGCGCTGGTGTCCGAGCCGAACCTGCTGCTCGCCGACGAGCCGTTCGGTGCGCTGGACGCGCTGACCCGCCTACGCATGCACGGACTGCTGCGTGAGTTGTGCGCCCGGCACCGGCCCACGGTCCTGCTCGTCACCCACGACGTGGACGAGGCGATCACGCTGGCCGACCGGGTGCTGCTGCTCGACGCCGGCCGGATCGCCGTCGACCTCGCCATCGACCTGCCGGCGCCCCGCTCCTACCGGCAACCGCAATTCCTCGCGTACCGCGAGACCCTGCTCCGCGCACTCGGCGTCGACCCGACGGAGGGATGACCATGCTGCACCTCAACGCGTTCCTGATGGGCGTCGGCCACCACGAGGCCGCCTGGCGGCTGCCGGAGAGCGACCCGTTCGCGCAGACCGACGTCGAACACTTCACCCGCCTGGCGCGCATCGCCGAGCGCGGCAAACTCGACTCGCTCTTCCTCGCCGACAGCCCGGTGCTCTGGAACAGCATCGGCCGGCGGCCGGCGGGCACGCTCGAACCGACCGTGCTGCTCACCGCGCTGGCCGGCGCGACCCGCCACATCGGGCTGATCGCGACCGCCTCGACGACGTACAACGAGCCGTTCAACCTGGCCCGCCGGTTCGCGTCGCTGGACCACATCAGCGGCGGCCGCGCGGGGTGGAACGTCGTCACCACCGCCGGCGTGGATGCCGCCCGCAACTTCAACCTGGACGAGCTGCCCGCCCACCGGGACCGGTACGAGCGAGCCGCCGAGTTCCTGGAGGTCTCGCTGAAACTCTGGGACAGCTGGGACGACGACGCCCCACTCGGCGACAAGGACGCCGGCCGGTGGGGCGACGACGACCTGCTCTACCCGCCCCGCCACGTCGGACGGCACTTCCGGGTGGCCGGCCCGCTCAACGTGCCCCGCTCACCGCAGGGCTACCCGCTGCTGGTGCAGGCCGGGTCGTCCGAGGACGGCAAGGAGTTGGCCGCCCGGTATGCCGAGGCCGTCTTCACCGCCCAGCAGACACTCGCTGAGGCGCAGGAGTTCTACCGCGACCTCAAGCGACGTGCCGCGCAGGTCGGCCGCGACCCGGACAGCGTCAAGATCCTGCCCGGCATCGTGCCGGCGGTCGCCCCCACCGAGGCAGAGGCCCGCGCGCTGGAGGAGGAGCTGGATCGGCTGATCAGACCCGAGTACGCGAGAGCCCAGCTCGCCACCACGCTGCGGGTCGCCCCGGAGGACCTCGACCTGGACAAGGAACTGCCCGCCGACCTGCCCAGCGAGGACGAGATCCAGGGTGCCAAGAGCAGG
Source organism: Micromonospora sp. NPDC048905 (assembly GCF_040649655.1). NCBI lineage: Bacteria > Bacillati > Actinomycetota > Actinomycetes > Micromonosporales > Micromonosporaceae > Micromonospora > Micromonospora sp. NPDC048905. The sequence continues at coordinate 378,965 of NZ_JBEZFV010000004.1, forward strand.
TACACGCTCATCGTCACCCTGGCCCGGCGGGAACGCCTGACCGTACGCCAGCTCATCGGCCGACTCGGCGGCGGACGCGGGCACCGCACCTTCGCCGGCACGCCGGAGCAGGTCGCCGACGCCATCGAGGAGTGGTACCGCAGCGGCGCCGCCGACGGCTTCAACATCATGCCGCCGGTGCTGCCGTCCGGGCTGGAGACGTTCGTCGACCACGTCGTGCCGATCCTCCAGCGCCGGGGCCTGTTCCGCACCGAGTACACCGGCACCACCCTGCGCGACCACTACGGGCTGCCCCGCCCGGTCAACCAGTCCGCACGGCGGCTCGCCGCCGCTTCCCACTGACCACCTGGAGAGGACGAACGATGGTGGAGCAACGACCCTTCGGGCGCACCGGCGTACGAATCAGCTCGCTGACGCTGGGCGCGATGAACTTCGGCGAACGGGGGAACCCCGACCACGAGGACGGCATCCGGATCATCCATCGAGCCCTCGACGCGGGCATCAACGCCATCGACACCGCCGACGTCTACTCGCACGGCGAGTCGGAGGAGATCGTCGGCAAGGCGCTCGCCGGTGGGCGTCGCGACGAGGTCTTCCTCGCCACCAAGTTCCACGGCCAGGTGGGCGACAACCCGCAGCACCGGGGCAACTCCCGCCGCTGGATCGTCCAGGCGGTGGAGCACAGCCTGCGTCGGCTGGGCACCGACTGGATCGACCTGTACCAGGTGCACCGGCCGGAGCCGGACACCGACTTCGACGAGACCCTGGGCGCGCTCACCGACCTGGTCCGCCAGGGCAAGATCCGCTACATCGGCTCCTCCACGTTCGAGCCGTCGGCCATCGTGGAGGGTCAGTGGCTCGCGGAGCGGCGCGGCCGGGAGCGGGTGGTCAGCGAGCAGCCGCCGTACTCGATCCTGGCCCGCGGGATCGAGCGCGAGGTGCTGCCGGTGGCGCAGCGCTACGGGCTGGCGGTGATCCCGTGGAGCCCGCTGGCCGGCGGTTGGCTCTCCGGGCGCTACCACGGCAAGCTCGACGCCCCGATCTCCCGCCGGGCCGACCGGCTCCCCGCGCGGTTCGACCCGACCCGCCCGGCCAACGCCGCCAAGCTCACCGCCGTCGACAAGCTGGCCGCCCTCGCCGACGAGGCCGGGTTGTCGTTGATCCACCTGGCTGTCGCGTTCGTCCTGGAGCACCCGGCCGTCACGTCGGCGATCATCGGCCCGCGCACGCTCACCCATCTGGAGTCACATCTCGGCGCGGCCAAGGTGACCCTGTCCCGCGACGTGCTGGACCGCATCGACGCCATCGTGCCGCCGGGCACCACCCTGAACCCCGCCGACGCCGGCTACCAACCACCGTCGCTGACCGACCCGGCACAACGGCGTCGCGGCGGAGGGAACGGCTGATGAGCGCGAAGTTTCTCTGGTACATCCCCAACCAGGTCGAACCCGGCCACCGCGGGGACGACGTCGTCCAGCACCACAACAGTCTGGACACCCTGACCGGTCACGCCCGGGCCATCGAGCAGCACGGGTGGGCCGGTGCGCTCATCGGCACCGGCTGGAGTCGCCCCGACACCTTCACCGTCGCCGCCGCGCTGGCCGCCCGCACGACGACATTCCAACCACTGATCGCGATCCGGCCCGGCTACTGGCGTCCGGCCCACTTCGCCGCTGCCGCCGCGACGCTGGACCACCTCACCCAGGGGCGGGTGCTGATCAACATCGTGTCGGGCAAGGACAACCTGGCCGCGTACGGCGACACCGACGGCGACCAGGCCGCACGGTACGCCCGGACCAGGGAGTTCATCCAGATCGTGCGCCGCCTGTGGACCGACGACACCGTCACCTACCGCGGCGAGCACTTCAGCGTCACCGACTCGACGCTCGGGCCCCGACCGGTCGTCCGGGGCGAGCGCCGGCACCCACCGCTGTACTTCGGCGGTGCCTCGGCCGCCGCCGAGGAGGTGGCCGCCACCGAGGCCGACGTCCAGCTCTTCTGGGGCGAGCCGCTCGACGGCGTGGCCGAGCGGATCGATCGGCTGCGGCAGCTCAGCGACAAGCTGGGGCGCGAGCACGCCCCGTTGGAGTTCGGGCTGCGGGTCACCACGCTGGTCCGGGACACCACCGACCAGGCGTGGGCCGACGCCGAGGCGAAGGTTGCCCAGCTGGCAAGCCGCAACGGCGGCATCGAACGCAACCCGCACTGGCAGGCCGCAGTAGGCCAGCGGCGGTTGCTCGACCTCGCCGCGCGCGGCGAGGTGCTCGACGACAACCTGTACACCGCTCCCGGCAGGTACGGCGGCGGCGGGGCCGGCACCACCTGGTTGGTCGGGTCGGCCGAGGACGTGGCGCAATCACTGCGCAGGTACCAGCGTCTCGGCATCACGCACTTCGTGCTCTCCGACACGCCCTACCTCCCGGAGATCGACCGCCAGGGCACGCAGCTCCTGCCCCTGCTGCGGGAAGGGGCGATCGACGCCCGCCGGACCAGCACGCGGGACCGGGGCGCGGTACCGGCGGTCAGCTGAACCCGATCACCCGCAGTGCGGCCCGGTCGGCCCGGCAGGCAGCGTGTAGAGCCGGGCGGCCGGGCACCCTCTGGCGTGGCGGCACGGTCCGTCGTCCCTCGGTCCTGCTCAGACCGAAAGGAGCCGCTCGCGGAGCCAGGCCCGGTCGGGGTTCACCACAGCCTGATCACCGAGTACGACAGTGGGCACCGTCTCGTTGCCACCGGCTACCGCCCGGACCGCGGCAGCACCCGCCGGGTACCGCCAGATGTCCACCCAGTGCGCCCGCCCGGCGAGCCGGCCAAGCGCGAACCGGAGCTGGAGGCAGTATCGACACCCCGGGCGCCAGTACACGATCGGCCGCCCGTCCGCCGCGCTGGCCCGTTGCGCCTCGGCGGCATCCACCGAGCGGGGAAAGGCCCACGGCGACAGCACCAGTGCCAACGTCAGGAAGATCACCAGCTCGACGCCGCCGACGGCGGGCAGACCGTCGGCCAGTTGTGTCACCAGGACCAGCACGCCGCACGCCGCCATCACGATCGCCAGGATCCACCGCCGCAGCCAGGGTGAGAACATACTCGTCTAGCGCTTGAGGTACGCCGCCAGGCCGCCGAGCTCCTCGCTGGCGATGAACACCGACCGTACGTTGAGGATGGCCTCCTCGACGTGGGCGGAGCAGCCCCACGCCGCGTCGCCCCACGAATCGGCGATCTTGATCTCGGCCGGGGCGGTGCATCCCAGGGCGCCGCCGAGCTCGCAGTGCTCCGGGTGCGGCATGGCCGCCTGCGTGGCCGCCGCCGCGCGCATCCGGGCGGCGAGTTCCGCGGCGGCGCTCGCGCGCTGCTCGGCCTCGGCGCGCAGCTCCCGTTCCACGCGTACCACCTTGGCCAGCTCGTCATGGGCGGACCTGGCACGTGCTTCGGCGGCTCGGCGCGCCTGCTCGCTGTGGTGACACTCGATGGCCAGGGCGGCGGTGCCGGCGAAGACCCGGGCAAGGGCGAGGTCGGAGTCCTGCGGGGCGCGCGGGGTGCGGTGGTACATGGCGAAGGTGCCCAGGAGGCCGCCGTCGCGGGCCAGGATCGGCGTGGACCAGCAGGCCGACAGACCAGCCTGCTCGGCCAGGTGCCGGAAGTCGTCCCAGAACGGGTCGGTGCTGATGTCGGTGACGATCACCGGCTCCCGCCGGTGGGCGGCCGTGCCACAGGACCCGACGCCCTCGCCGGTGGCGATCCCGTCGATGGCCTCGTTGTAGAAGTCGGGAAGGCTGGGTGCGGCACCGTGGCGCAGGTGCCGGCCGTCGGGATCGGCGAGGAGAACGGAGACGAGCACCTCCTGTGGTGCGAGATTCTCGATACAGCGGGCCATCCCGTCGAGCACCTCGGTCAGGGGTGCCTGCCGGGCGATCTGCTCCACCAGGGCGCGGTGTTCGGCCATCAACCGCTGGGCCTGCTTGACCTGGGTGGTCTCCACGCCGAGCACCCGGATCCCGGAGACCTGACCGGAGACGTCCCGGCGCGGCTCGTAGGTGAAGTCGAAGAACGCCTCCCGCGCCTGCGGGCCGGTGCCCAGCAGGATCCGGGCGTCACTGCCGGTGTAGGGCGCACCCGTGCGGTAGACCTGGTCCAGCAGCCCGATGAAGCCCTGACCGGCCAGTTCGGGCATCAGGTCCACGAGCGCGACCCCGGTGCGGGCCCGTTCCTCGCCGATGGTGGCGAAGAACGCCGGGTTCGCCGTCTCCACCAGGTGCTCCGGCCCCGCCAGCGAGGCGAAGACGGCGGTGGACTGCCCGAACAACGCCCGCAGATCCTCGTCCGCCCCTCCCTGCTCGGAACCCGCCGGATCCGCAGCCCTGGGCAGTTGGCCTGGTACCGCCGTCACGTCGTGGTCCGCCTCTCGTCCGGGTTACGGGAATGACTCGGTGGTGCGTCGCTCGGTGTACCTGTGCTGACCGTACGCGCGGAGGGTGGCTGAGGCCGCCGACGCAGCGTACCGGCGGGACGGACCGACGGCGAACGCACGCAGGTTCAGGACCTCCGGCGGCCGTAGGAGACGGTTGTCCCCACCAGCAGCACGGCCCCCAGGAAGAAGTAGGTGTTGATTCCTAGGCCGACCCAGAACTCGCCGGTGGAGATGTCGTCGGCGCCGACAAAGCCGCCGCGGCGGACACCGGTGACCATCAGCAGGTTCTCGACCATCCCGGGAACACCCCGGAGCACGAGCAGGATGCTGCCGCCCAGGAGCGGCGGCAGAAGGAGCCACCGGGGAAGGTGCCGAGCCCAGGGACGGACGGTGGCGTGGACGACGACCGCCCCGACGGCCGACACCGCGATGAGTACGACGTTGAAGATCACGTAGGCCCGCAGACTCCACGGTCCGCCACCGGTCGGATCGTCACCGGGATAGAACACCAGGACCACATGGGACACGACGAAGAAGATCAACCAGGCGAGGGCGCCGTACGCCCAACGCGGATCCTTGCAGGCGGGCATACCAGCACCATCGTCGCGCCGGCCCGACGACGCCTCCCTCCTTCGGGGGGCATTCCTCCCGCGGCTGAGCGAGGCGCGGCAGTGTCCACACGCCCAACGTCCACGCGCTCAACTCGGTTCCGAGGCGAGACACTCGGTGCGGAGACGCATGGCCGACAGAACGAGAATCAGCGGATGCAGATACGTGAGCGCATCGCTACCATGGGTCAGCAATCCAGAGGGAAGGGGGTCGTGGCCGCGTGCGAAGTCCCGTCAACGGAACCGCACCGACGTCCGCGCCGGGCGGCCCGTCCGCGCCGCCTACGGCCGACCGACTGCGCCGGCTCGTCCGCCGGACGGTGCTGTTCGCGGCTGCCGTCGGGGCCGGTTTCCTCCTGGCCGCGCTGTTCCAGGGGCCGGCCGCCGCCGACGGGATGCGCAGCGGCTCCGGCGCCGAGCCTCGTCTGGAGATCGGCGGTCTGGTCGAGCCGGTCACGCGGCTCATGGAGGCGGCACGCCCCGACCAGGACCGCCAGCGGGCCGCGGGTGCCGACCACCGCCGCAGCGGTGCCCCCGACGCCCCGGTGACCAGAGCCATCGGTGATCTCGTCGCCCCCCGCGACACGAAACCCGCGCCGAGGGCTCCACGGTCGACGGTGTCCGTGCCGCTCCCCCGGGTCGACACCTCCGGCGCAGCGGAGCGCGAAAGCCTCCGGCCCGCCTCCTCGGCTCGCGCGGATCATCGTCCCGCTCGCCGCGTTCCGGCGGCGCGGCCACCCGCTGACCCAGTACGGCAGGCGGCCCGCGCCGTGCCCGAACTGCCCGCGATGCCCAGACCAGCCGATACGCCGGCGGCGGACCTGATCACCGCCCCGCTACCGCGCGTCGCGGACACCGTGCACGCCCCGATCCCGCGCGTCACGGACCTCGTGCACGACGCGGTGCCGCGCGTCGCGGACACCGTGCACGCCCCGCTGCCGCGCGTCGCGGAGATCGTGCACGCTCCGATCCCGCACGTCACCGACGTCGTGCACGACACGCTGCCGCGCGTCACGGGCATCGTGCACGCCCCCCTCCCGCACGTCGCGGACCTCGTGACCGCCGCGCTGCCGCACGTCATCGGAGTGGTGAGCGCAGTGCCGATTCCGCCTGTCGTCACGGCGCTCTGCCAGGTCACGGATGCCGCCCTGGCGCCCGCTCGCGACGCGATGGCCGTTCCGGCGGCGCCTCCGCCGCCCAGTCCCCCACGGCTCGGGCCGGCCGCCGAGCCGCTGGCCGCCCCGGCACCCGCGCCGGCCGTACCGACGCCACCGGCGCAACAGGCGGAACCGGCGGCGTCGGCGGAACCGGCGTTGGCACCGGCACACGCCGCCGCGGCGGCGGCCACGGCCGCGTCACCGTGGCTGTCCGTCGTCGAGCCCGCGCACGCCAGGGCCTCGACGGGACATCCCGCCGCGCGCCCGGATCCGGTGACCGTGGACGTCGACCTTCCGGGTCGACCCGTCACGCCCGCTGACCAGGACGCCGACGGTGCCGACGACGGATCGCCGCCCGGCCCGGGACTGGTCCGACCGGCCGACCGGCAGGCGTACCTGCGCGCCGGGCAACTCCGCGACCTCGTGCCCCTTCTCGTCGAGAGCCGCGCTCCGGCACCGATCGCCCGCCCCGGCTGAGGCGGGTCGACCGACCCGGGTGGCTGGCCCGCACGGCCGTCACACCCTCCGGTCTGGTCGACCAGTGCCCGTGCCCGTCCGTCGTACGGGTGCCACGGGCCATGCCTATCCGTCCGTCGCGCACGACCGCCCTGACCAAACCCGTGCATGTTCCGGGATCGGTGGCCGGTGTGACGCGTACCTGAGATCGGAGAAACGTGGTGATCCACGTTGTCGTCGCCGAGGACATGGGTTTGCTGCGTGGCGCGCTCTGCGCCGCGCTGTCAGGTGAGGAGGACATGAAGGTGGTGGCCGACGTCGACGGCGTCGGCGAACTGTTGACCGTGGTCCGGCGGTGCCAGCCCCAGGTGGTGGTGCTGGCGCTGACACCGGAGCTGCCCGACCCGGTGGAGGTGGTGGCGCGGATCTGCGCCGATGTGCCGCATGCCGCGGTGCTGGCGATGAGCCCCCGGTGGAGCCCGACGCTTGTGGAGGCGGCACTGGCGGCTGGCGCGCGCGGCCTGGTCGGGAAGGACAGCTCCCTGGCGGAGCTGGTACGGGCGATCCGTGCGCTGGCGGCCGGGGAACGAGCGATCGACCCGGCCGCGGCGGTGGCGGTGCTGAGCCCACCGGAGATTCCGTTGACACCCCGGGAGATCGACGTGCTGCGGATGGCCGCCGAAGGGCTGCCCCTGAAGGAGATCGCGGCCCGCCTCTTCCTGGCCCACGGAACGGTGCGCAACCACCTGTCGGTGATCCTGCGCAAGACGGGGACCCGCAACCGGTTGGAGGCGGTGTGGCGCGCACGGTGTAACGGCTGGTTGTAGCCGTACGGGCGGGTCCGGCGGAAAGGTCTGGGCTCGCCCCCTCGCCGTGCGGACCCACCGGATGCGTGTTTGAATATTGACGTTGAGTGATCACCATCGGAGTGCGGGAAGGTCATCGTGATCCGTACCCTGCTCGCCTTGGACGGTGCCCTGGTGCTGGGCGCACTGTCGTTCGTCCTCGCCGCCGAGGACGACATCGATGTCGTGGCGGAGGTCGGCCGGGGCGACGCCGTCTCCGCGGCCGTCCACGCCCAACGCCCAGACGTGGTGGTGGCCGACCTCGACGTCGTCGAGGCGGTCGAGCCGAGCCGACTCGGCCCGTGCCCCGTCCTGGTGCTTGCCCACCCACAGCGGGCGCGGCGGCTGCGCGGCATGCTCTGCCCCAGCCGGACGGTCGGCATCCTGCCCAGCGACGCCGGTCCGCAGCGGGTCATCGACGGGATCCGCCGGCTGGCCCGCCGCGAGCCGGTGCTTGACGCTGATCTCGTCGTCGCGGCGCTGCGCTCGGACGGCCCGCTGACCAGCCGTGAGACCGAGGTACTCACGCTGACGGCGGCGGGGGCGCCGGTCGCTGAGGTGGCGGTGTCGCTCGGGCTCAGCCGGGGCACCGTCCGCAACCATCTCGGTCGGATCGCCCGCAAGGTGGGCGCGCGCACCCGGGTGGAGGCCGTGCGGATGGCCGGCGAGGCGGGCTGGATCTGAGCGGTGCCGTCGGCTCGGCCGGGGCTTCAGCCCCGCCAGGCCGGTGCCGTCCGGGGCGGCAGCACCGGATCGTCCCAGCAGCCGACGAGCGCCCGGTAGGTGGCCGAACGGGCCAGCAACTCCCGGTGCGTCCCGAGCACGGGCTCGTCGCCGTCGAGGACCAACACCCGGTCGGCCCGCAGCGCGGAACTGATCCGGTGCGCGATCACCACGAGGCTGCCGGGCCGCCGGGCGAAGGCACTCTCGACCGTCGCCTCCAACGCCGGGTCCAGGTGGCCGGTCGCCTCGTCGAGGATCACCAGCGGGGCGGGTGCCAGCCAGGCCCGGACCGCCGCGATGAGCTGCCGCTCCCCGGCGGAGAGCACGGCCGGCGTGACCGGCCCGCCCAGCCCGCCCAGGCGGGTCGCCAGTGGACGCGCGCCGAGGGCGTCGAGGGTGACCTCCAGCGTCCGGTCGTCGACGTCTGGCCGTAGGTAGCGGAGGTTGTCGGCGAGACTGCCGGTGAAGACGTACGCCTCCTGGGGCACCAGCACCCGCAGGCCGGCCAGCACGTCCGGCTCAGCGTCGGTGACCGCCACACCGGCCAGGTGGATGGTGCCGGTGTGCGGCGGTACCAGTCCCGCCACCAGGGCGGCCAGTGTGGACTTTCCCGCGCCGCTCGGTCCCACCACGGCGAGGTGCTCCCCGTCGGCCACCGTCAGCGAGAAGTCGCGGACGACCGGACGGGCGCGCGGGCCGTAGCCGAAGGTCAGCCCCCGGACCTCGACGGCCGGCGAGCAGCCGACCGGGCCGGTGGACGGGCAGCGGGGCGTCCGGCTGGCGGGGCCGGGCCGGCGGGGGCCGGCGGGGGCCGGACCGGCGCGCAGGATGTTCTCCAGGGTGACCACGTACCGCAGCCCGCCGCCGCCGAGGCCCTGCACGAGGGTGTGCAGGGCCGGTTGCAGCCCGGTGGAGACGTAGATCAGCGCACCCAGCACCGCGCCCGCGGTCAACCCGCGCTCGACCAGCCACGGAGCAGCCGCGAGCAGCACCACGAGCGGCACCCACCCGCCGATGCCGAGGCTGAGGCTGCGGATCGCGGCCATCCGGGCGAGGGTGCGTTCGGCCGCGGCCTGCGCCGACACCAGGCGTTCCACATCGGCCGTCACGCGTGTCTGAGCGCCACAGGCCAGCACGTCGCGGTGACCGGCAAGCGCCGTCGCGGCCGACTGGCCGAGCTGCTCGCCGGCGCGGACGTACGCGCGCTGGTGCGCGGCCATCGCCGGCAGCGCGGCGAGGAACACGGCCAGTCCGGCGACCATCGGCGCGGCGGCCAGCACCGCCACCACCGGTGCCAGGGCGAGGAGGCCGAGCAGGGCCGCGCCGGCGGAGAAGAGAAAGCCACGGGTCACCATCAGCAGACCGGCGAAGGTGTCGCGGACGATTTCCATCTGGTGGGTCAGTCGGGTCACGGCGGCGCTGTCCGGGCGACCACCCGCCCGGGTGGCGTCGCGAATCGATCCCCGGACCACCTGGGCGGCCACCTCGTCGCGGAAGGGCTCGACCACGGCGCCGAGGCACCGGTACGTCCGACCGGTCGCCACCGCGCCGACCAGCACGGCCACGGCGAGGGCCGCCAACCACACCAGGCCGTCGAGGAGACGTCCGGCCAGGAAGCCGTCGTCGACGGCGCGGGCGACCAGGAGGCCGGCGAGCAGGGCGGGCAGCGACTCGACGAGCGACCAGCCGCAGAGCCGGGCGAGATCGCGCCGGCGGGCCCGCAGCGCGAGCCAGGTCACCCGCCGTACGCCGGGTCGGTTCACGAGACACCGCCGGCCGGTTGGAAGACAGCCCGGTAGTCCGGGTCGGCCCAGAGCCGCAGGTGCGGCGCCAGTCCGCGCAGCCGACCGCCGTCCAGCCAGGCGACGAGGTCGGCCGCCGCGGCCACCGCCGGCCGGTGGGTGACGACCAGTCGGGTACGCGAGCCGACCCACCCGATCACCGCCTCGGTGATCAGGTGTTCGGTCGCGGTGTCCAGGCTGGACGTCGCGTCGTCCAGGATGAGCAGCCGCTCGGCGGCGAACGCCCGGGCCAGGCCGAGGCGCTGGGCCTCACCGCCGGAGAGCGGTGTGTCCACGAGCGGGGTGCGGTAGCCGTCGGGCAGCCGTTCGATCACGTCGGCGACCGCCGCCAGGTGGGCCGCCCGGAGGACCGCCGGTGTGGCCGGGCTCCGGCCGGGCGGCACCGCCGAGTCAACGGGCAGCGCCAACCCGATCGCGTCGTGGACTGTCGCGCCGACGAGCACCGGCCGGTCGAAGGCGTAGCCGACGGCTCGGCGCAGCGCCGAGGGGTCGAGGTCGCGCAGCGGCACCCCGTCGAGTTGTACTTCACCTCCGTCGGGGTCGTGCAGCCGTCCCGCCACGGCGGCCAGGGTCGACTTGCCGGCGCCGGACGCGCCGACGACGGCCACCGTCGCGCCGGCCGGTACGTCCAGGTCGATGCCGTCCAGGATCGGTCGGCCGTCGTCGGCGTACACGCGCACCCCGCGCAGTCTCAGGCCGCCGTCGCCGGGTGGTAGGGGCCGGTCGCCGGCCGGCGCGATCGGCTGTTGCAGCAGCTCGGCGACCCGGTGTGCCCCCGCACGGCTGCGCACCAGGTGGTTCAGGGTGGCGAGCACTCCGCCGAGCCCGGCGCCCATGGCCGCGTAGCGGACGGCGGCGACCAGTTGGCCCGGGGTGAGCCAGCCGGCGGTCAGGGCGTACCCGCCGACCGCGACGACGCTCAGGTGCACCAGCGGTGCCACGGCGGAGGTGCGCGCACTGGCCCGGGCCAGCAGGTCCCAACCGCGCCGGCCGTGCCGGCCCAGCTCCGGCAGGGCCGCGAGCACCCGGTCCTCCTCGCGGTGGGTGGTGGCGGCGGCGGCGATGGTCCGGGCACCGGTCAGCGACTCCAGCAGTCGGCCGGCGATGCTCCCGAGAACCCGTTGGTACCCGGCGGTCGCGGCCGAGGCGTCGGTCACGAAGGCGCGCATGAGGACGGCGAGCAGCACGAGACCGGCGAGCAGGGTGATCCCGAGGACCGGTTCCATGATGGCGAGCGCGACGACGCTGCCGAGCGGTGGAAGCACCGCCACGACGGCCAGCACCAGGGCGTTGCCGGCCTGCCCCGCGTCGGCGGCCTGGCCGACCAGCCGGCCGACGAGATCACCCACCGGGTGGCGGCGGGTGGCGCGGACGTCCAACGCGAACACGTGCCGCAGCAGCTGCCGGCGCAGCCCGGCGGTGGCGCGTGCCGCGCCGAATCCGCTGGCCAGATCCGTGAGGGTGTCGACGCCGATGAGGACGACAACCAGGCCACCGGCGGTCACCGCCCACCAGCCGGAGCCCCCGCCGAGGGCGGCGTCGACGGCGTGGCCGAGGACCGCGGGTAACGCCAGTTCGGCAGCCGCGCCGAGCAGCGCGACCGCCGCGAGTGCGCCGGTCCAGCCGCCGCCGGCCCGGGCCGTCCGCCGGAGCAGTCGATCCCCCGAGGCGAACGTCGGCATCGGACCTCCCCGGGTACGCGGTTGCCCTGGGTGGGCACGTCTGCCCACCCAGGGCCTCGCTTGTGCGGCGGATCAGTTGCAGGTCGTGACGGAGAGCGAGCTGTCGCCGCAGAGCAGCAGGCTCGCCCGGCTACCGCCACCCGTGCGGTCGGCCGGAGCCATCTCCAGGCCCTGGAGGTCCAGAAGCGCCATGTCGTTCACCTCCCTTCCTTCTGTTCGCCGATCAGGTCGCCCCCGCTGTTGCGGGGGAGTCTCGTCGCGCCCGGTAGGGGCGCGAGGAAGGGCAGCACCGGCCGCCGGTCGTGCTGTGCGCAGGCCAGCGCGAAGAGCACGCCGGCGGTGCCGGTGCCGAAGTCCATGGAGAGCCGCAGCAACTGCTCACCGGGGAACGCGGTTCCGTCCCGGTACGGCAGCGCGTGCCAGGTCAGCCGATCCAGTTGCGCGCCGAGTTCCCGGCGGTCGGCGTCGTCGGTCGAGGCGGCGAGGTAGGCGATGATGCCGGCGCGACCGGCGAAGAGCCCGGACTGCGCGTAGAACGGTGAGCGCGCCGCGCGGCGGATCCCCGCGCTCGCCTCGGCGAACCGGTCGTCGGCGCGGTGCCGCAGGTACTGGTCGAGGACCAGCCCGATACCGACGCTGCCATGCGCCAGGTACGGCATGGTCCGCCAGCCCTCGTTGACCTCCAGGGCACCGTCCGGGCGCAGCACACACCGACGCAGGTCCTGGCGCAGCGCCGTGGCGGCGTGCTCCAGCAGCTCCTCGTCGCCGCTGAGTTCGTAGAGCCGCACCAGCATCAGGGCCGGTCCGGTCCGGCCGCGCAGCAGCCCGGCGTACGGGTTGCGTCCGCCGCTGATGTCGGGTCCCGGGTCGTCGGCCAGTTGCCCGATCACCCGTTCGGCGACCCGCCACGCGGCGTCGCGCACCGACACCTCCCCGGTCCGCGCGGCCGCGTCGGCCAGGTTGAGCGCGATCCCGGACAGTCCGCTCGCCAGGCTGTGGTCGAGCCCGTCCAGGGGCTCGCGTAGACAGATGTCGAGCACGTCCAGCGCGTCCTGCCGGCGTCCGAGGTGTTCGAGCGCGTAGGCGACGCCGTGCAGTCCGTCGTAGAAGCCGCAGCGGGTGCCGGACGGCGGCGCCGTCGCCCGCCGCACCAGCCAGTTCTCGTGCTCGGGCCACCGCCCGGCACCGCTGCGGTCCAGCGCGTAGAGCACTCCCGCCGCCCCGTGGGCGAGGTTGAGGCCGCCACTGCGGAACTGTTCGATGTCACCGGGGAAGAGCCGGTCGTCGCGCTCGGGAGTGGCGCTGGCCAGGATGGCCGTCGCCAGCTTCTCCCGCGGGACGGACGCGTGGTGTGCCTCCGCGGCCCGGGGACCACCGGTGATCTCCTCGACCGCGGGGTCGAGGAAGGACCTCGGCACCGGGAAGTTCGCGGTGATGATGTCGGCCAGGTGCGTCACCTTCGCCGGTGCGAGCCGGACCAACTGGGTCAGGGGCAGGAACAGCGCCAGCCGCAGGCACGCCAGGGCGTACCTGTCGACCGCCGGCCCGGTCCGGTCCCGGGGGGCCGCGAAGCCCTGGTTGCGCAGCCCGGGTCGGCGGTGCCCGGCGATCGGGGCCGCCACCTCGAAGTCGACGAGGGCGACCCGGTCGTCCGGCCGGATCATGATGTTGAACAGGTGCAGGTCCCCGTAGACCAGGCCGCGCTCGTGGATGGCCGCGACGACCGACTCGACCTGTTCGTAGGTCTGCCGGGCCCACTCCGCGTACGCCGCCCGGTCGTCGTCGGTCGCGTCGGCGTCGATGAGCGGGTACCTGTCGACGAGCACCTTGTTCAGCGGTCGGCCCTCGATGAACTCGAGTGCGAGGAACCGGTGCTCGCCCAGGACGAACTCGTCGTGCACCCGGGGCACCTGCGGGAGGTCCGCGAGGTGCCGCAGGGCGTCCGCCTCGCGGGCCAGCCGGGCGACGGCGTCGGTGCCGTCCGCGTCCAGGCCGGCGTGCGGCCGAGCCTCCTTCAGCACCACCTCGGTGTCGGTACGCAGGTCCCGGCCCACGTACAGCCCACCGCCGTTGGAAAAGTGGATCACCCGCTCGATCCGGTACGGCACCTGGTCGGTGCTGGTGCCGCTGCGGGCCGCCAGGTGCGGGCCGAGGAAGTCGGGCAGGGTGACCCAGGACGGCACGTGGAAGACCGGATCCCGGCGGTCCGGCACCAGCGTGCCGGACTCGTCCTCGATCGCCGGCACCACCTGACCGTCGGGCGAGTGGCAGTAGCGGGCGGCGAAGCCGCCGTAGCGCACGTGGACCGGGCCGTTGCCGTAGCGGAGGTCACTGAGGATGTACGGCCCGGTCTCGCCGGTGAGCAGTTCGTCGAGTTCCTTGCAGGTCAGCTCCAGCTCCGCGTCGTCGCGGGGGTAGACCGTGACGAACTTGCCACTGGCGGCCCGGGCGGCGTACTTGGAGTTGCGCAGCAGCAGCGTGCGGGGTCCACGCAGGAACTTGAAGGACAGGCCCCGGGGGACGCAGTAGTCCCAGACGGTGTCCAGCACCCGCTCGGCGTTCGCCAGACCCGCCGACACGTGGATCTTCCAACCCTGCTGCGGCAGCGAGCCGCCGTCCGGCGCGTAGATCAGCCAGTCGTCGAGCGGCTCGCGGCGCCAGCCGGTGGGCAGCGGCCGTTCGGCGGCCGGGAAGACGGGCTGCGCGACGGCGCTGCCGAGTGAGTCGTAGAACAGCGGATCCGCGGCGCAGTAGCTGTCGTAGCGTTCGTCCACTGTCCCCACCATGCCCTTCGACTCGGCCGGCTGATGTTCCGGCGTTGCATCGAGTCTCGTCCACGGGACGTGGTGGATCCCAGTGCGCATAGTCACGACGTTCGATGTGGGGTGCACGGGTACCCAGTGACAATAGTCAGGGTCACCGGGACTACTTTGATCAGCGTCGTACGATGGGTGGATTGCGATACACCCGTTGCAAGGAGCTGCCGTGCCCCGCCCTCGTAGTGCCGTCCGGACCGTGGCGCACCCCGACGTGTCCGAGGTCTCCTTGCAGCAGGTCATGGAGGCGCTGGCGGATCCGGTGCGGCGAGCCGTGGTGTCCCAGCTGGCCGACCGGGGTGCGGACATGACCTGCGGGTCGTTCGAGACGCCCGTGTCGGTTTCGACGCTGACGCACCATTTCAACACCCTGCGCGAGGCCGGCGTGATCCGCCAGTACTACGTGGGGACGGCCAAGATGAACGCGCTGCGAGCGGACGAGATCGAGCGCCGCTTCCCCGGCCTGCTTGCCGCGGTGGTGGCCGCCGCCGGCAGCGAGGCGCGGACCGATCCGGCCTGAGCCACGACGTCTACTCCGACGATGGTCGAAGTTTGACCATCATCGAACCTCGGAGTAGCGTACGGGACGCCATCGAGGCTCGGTGGCGTTTCCGTGACCCCTAGCGCAAGGACTCCTGCACCGTGGCGAAACTCGTACAGTTCGACCGGCTCGGCGGTCCCGAGGTTCTGACCCTGCGCGACGTCGAGGTGGCCGCTCCGGGCACGGGCGAGGTCCGGATCCGCGTCGACGCCATCGGTCTGAACCGGGCCGAGATCATGTACCGCGAGGGCGTCTACTTCGACAAGCCCGTGTTCCCCTCCACGCTCGGCTACGAGGCCGCCGGGGTGATCGAGGCGGTCGGCGCGGACGTGGACCACCTCGCCGAGGGCGACACGGTCGCGGTCGTACCGGCGTTCCTGCAGAGCAGGTACGGCACGTACGGCACCCACGTCATCGTCCCGGCCTCGGCTGTCGTACCCCGCTCCGCCCACGTCGACCCGGTCCATGCGGCAGCCACGTGGATGGCCTACATCACCGCCTACGGGGCCCTCGTCGAGTCCGGCAAGGTGCGCCCCGGCGACCACGTGCTGATCACCGCCGCCTCCAGCAGCGTCGGCCTGGCCGCCATCCAGATCACCCGCCACCTCGGTGCGATCCCGGTCGCCACCACGCGTCGCTCCGACAAGAAGCAGCGCCTGCTGGACGCCGGTGCGGTCCACGTCATCGTCACCGACGACGAGGACCTCCCCGCCCGGCTCAAGGAGATCACCGGCGGCGAGGGCGTCCGCCTGGCCTTCGACCCGATCGCCGGCCCCGGCGTCGAGACCATCGCACTGGGCATCGCTCCCGGCGGCTTCCTGGTGGTCTACGGAGCACTCGACCAGCGCCCCACGCCGCTGCCCAACGCACAGTCCTACCCCGCGCTGACCAGCAGCACCTACACCCTCTTCGAGATCACCATGAACCCGGAGCGCCTGCGTCGGGCCGTCGCGTTCGTCAACGCCGGCATCGCCTCGGGTTCCCTCACCCCGGTCGTCGACCGCACGTTCGACCTCGGCGACATCGCCGAGGCCCACCGCTACCTGGAGGCCAACGGCCAGGTCGGCAAGGTCGTCGTCACCGTCCCGCACGACGACGTAACCGGCTGAGGCCGCCGGCAAGCGAGAGTACGCGCCGCCGCGCCACCACCCGCCGAACCCGAGGATGCCCGCCAACCTCGTCGGCACCGGTGGCGCGGCGGCACTGTTCCATCCGCCACGCAGAGTGCCCATCCGCTCACTGAGCTGCTCGTTCTTGACCCTTGGCGACGACAGAACTTAGACTCCCGTGATTGTTAACGTTAACAGTTACGTCACTCGATCGTAATCGACAGGTCATCGCCACCGGGGTCCCCGTCAACCCCGGTGACGACGCGACAGACCGGTGCCGACCGGGCCGAGGGGACCGCGAAGGCGCGTACCACCACCAGCCAGGAGGACGAGACATGACGCACGAGCAGAACGAGCCGGTGAGCGGCGAACGGAAATTGCTGAGCCGCCGAACCGTCCTGACGACGATGGGGGCCGTACCGGTCGCGGCGGTCGCCGCGGTCGCGGTGCCCACGGCGGCCTTCGCCGCACCGGCGAGCATCAATCCGTCCGCCATCCGGCAGACGATCCGGGGCTTCGGCGCCATGGCCCACGCCGCCTGGATCGGCGACCTGACGGCCGCCCAGCGGGACACGGCCTTCGGCACCGGCCAGGGTCAGTTGGGGTTCTCCCTGCTGCGGATCCCCGTCAACGAGAACCAGGCGGACTGGAGCGCCGATCTGGCGACGGCGCAACGCGCGGTCGCGCTCGGAGCAACGGTCTTCGCCTCCCCGTGGAACCCCCCGGCCAGCATGATCGAGACCTTCACCCGCGGCAGCCAGACCAACGCCCGGCGCCTGCGGTACAGCTCGTACGCCGCCTACGCCACGCACCTGAACAACTTCACCACGCACCTGCGCAACAACGGGGTGAACCTGTACGCCATCTCGGTCCAGAACGAGCCCGACTACGCGGCCGAGTGGACGTGGTGGACCAGCACCGAGATGCTCCGGTTCCTGCGGGAGAACGCCGGCTCGATCAGCACCAGGGTCATCGCGCCGGAGTCCTTCCAGTACGTGAAGTCCGTGTCGGACCCGATCCTCAACGACTCGACGGCGCTGGCCAACGTGGACATCATCGGCGCACACCTCTACGGCACCTCGTACTCGAACTTCGCGTACCCCCTGTTCAAGCAGAAGGGGGCGGGCAAAGAACTCTGGATGACCGAGGTCTACTACCCCAACAGCAACACGAACTCGGGCGACGCCTGGCCTGAGGCACTCGACGTGGGCGAGCACATCCACCGCGCCATGGTCGACGCCGAGTTCCAGGCGTACGTCTGGTGGTATCTGCGGCGCAGCTACGGCCCCATGCGCGAGGACGGCCAGATCAGCAAGCGCGGGGCCATGATGGCGCACTTCGCCAGGTTCGTCCGTCCCGGCTACCAGCGGATCGACGCGACGGCGAACCCGACGTCGAACGTCTATGTCTCGGCGTACCGCGGCGGTAACACCGTCGTGATCGTCGCCGTCAACAAGAACACCTCGGCGGTGAGCCAGCAGTTCACCCTGTCCAACAGCACCGCGTCCGGCAGCGTCTCGAACTGGCTGACCGACGGGAGCAGGACCGTCGCGCCCCAGGGCGCGCTCACCATGTCGAACGGCTCGCTCACCGTCACACTTCCCGCCCGCAGCGTGATGACCTTCGTGACCACCGTGAGCGGCGGCACCACCCCGGTGGGAGACACCTACAAGCTGGTCAACGTCGACACCGGCGTGGTTCTCGGCGTACAGAACATGTCCACGGCCGACGGCGGTCTGGCGGTGGTGTGGGGCGACACCGGCACCGCCGACCACAACTGGGTCCGGGTCACCGACGGCAACGCGTTCCGGTTCCGCAACGTCAACAGCGGCAAGGTTCTCGGCGTGGAGAACATGTCCACCGCCGACAACGCCCGCGTCATGCAGTGGAGCGACAACGGCACCGCCGACCACCGGTGGACGCTGGTGGCCAACAGCGACGGTTCCTACCGGATCCGCAACGTCAACAGCGGCAAGGTGCTCGCCATCCTCAACGGCTCCAGCACCTGGGGCACCCAGGCCGTCCAGTACACCGACAACGGCAGCACCAGGAACAACTGGCGGCTGGTCCAGGTCGGCTGACGGTCCACCGGTGCGGCTCCGGTGGGGATCAGACTGATCACCTGATCCCCACCGGGCCGGTCCCCCTCGGTCAGCCCAGGTACTTCTCCCACGGGCCGGTGATCGCCAGGGTGAGGCCGGGGTCCTGCATGTTGACGAAGAGCACCCGGCCGTCGGCCGTGAAGGTCGGCCCGCAGAACTCCGAATCGTTGAGCTGGTTGCGGGCGATCGCGTACGTCGGTCCACCCGGGGTCGTACTGAGCACGTGGGAGGCCCCGGTGCCGTCCTCGGCGAGCACCAGACTGCCCCACGGGGTGACGGAGACGTTGTCCGGGCCGTCGAAGGTGAGGTCGTTGTACTTGACCGGGGTGCCCTCCTCCGACGCCGTCTGGTGCGGGAAGTACGTCACCAACTGGATGGTCTGAGCCTTGAAGTTGTAGAACCAGACCATGCCGTCGTGCGGCGCGGCGTCGGCCGGCAGGTCACCCTCGTCCCAGGCGTAGGAGTTGACCACGTACACGCCCTCGTCGGTGCTCCACACACCCTCGAACTTGCGTCCCCGGGTGACCTGACCGTCGGCGAACTGCTCGCGCACGGACGTGTGCCGCGCGTCGCGGTCCGGCACCTCGATCCACCGTACGGGGAAGGGGCGGCCCAACTGGGCGGAGGTCAGGTAGGCGACGTCCGGCAGCACCGAGCCGTCGTCCAGGATGATCTGCATGGCGGCGAGGACACCCGCGTTCGGTGCGAGGCGGGTGAGCACGCCAGGACCGAGCTTGACGCCTCGTGGCGCCGACCAGCGGTAGAAGAGGCCGTTGGGCTCGTCGGCGTCCTCGGAGAGGTAGATGGCGGTGCGGTCCTTGTCGACAGCCAGGGCCTCGTGCGAGTAGCGACCCAGGCACTTGATCGGCTTCGGGTCCGCGCTGCCGTCGGCCCAGACCTCGAAAACGTACCCGTGGTCCTTCTGGTAGACGCCGGACCGGTCGCCCTCTTCCCACTCGTCGCCGGCCCGGTCCTCGGTCTCCTCGCAGGTGAGCCAGGTGCCCCAGGGGGTCGGCCCGCCGGCGCAGTTGGAGATGGTGCCGGAGAGGGCGACGAACTCACCCAGGTTGCGGCCCGCACGGTCCGTCCTGATCACGGTGCAGCCGCCGGCGTCGACGGCGCCCGCGTCGTACACCGTGCCCTTGACGTGCGGTACGCCGAACTCGGCGCCCGGGTCGATCTCGTGGTTCTGGATCAGGGTGTACCGGCCCTGGCCGGCGTCGTAGACGGCCATGCCGTCATGATCCGACGGCGTCACGCCCTGACCACGGTCGAGCCGGGTGACGCCGGTCCGGGTCACCACGGTGTAGCTGAAGCCCTTCGGCAGGGCCAGGATCCCCTTCGGGTCGTCCACGAGCGGCGGGAAGGGCGTCGGACCACCCTTGACCGGCGGGTGCGGCCGCCCCGGGCTGGCCTGCGCGAGGGACGGCAGCCCACCGGCGACGGCAAGGCCCACGCCGGCGGCGGCGCCGCCCGCGAGGAAGGTACGACGGGAGGAAGGCACTCGAATCAGCTCCTGGTCAGGGTACGTGCGACGGCTGACAGCACACTCCGACGGGCGGTCACCGACACGTCGCCTGAGGGTTCGAGAGGTGACATCGAAGTGAAGAATCAGGTCCGTTCACCGTCGCGCCGTCAGTGCGTGGTTGCGTGGTACCCCTTCCAGTCCTCGACGAGGGTGAGCGGAACGGGTGTGGGCCGCTCCACCGCCGTCGTCAACTCGATCCGGCGGCCCTCGGCTGCCGCCCGGAGCAGGGCGGTCATCGTCTCCAGCACGTGTAGTGCCATGTCGCCGCCGGCCCGTGCCGGGCGTTTCCCGTCGGCCGTGATCAGGTCGATCAGGCCGATGCCCCGGGACGACTCCAGGTAACCGGCCCGCGGTGGGAGGACCCGCCAGTCGTCGTCGCCGAGCGCGCGGAGGCGGACCTCTCCGTCGAAGTAGTTCGGGTCGGGTACGGCGAGCGTGCCGGTCTCCCCCCGTACCTCGATCGGTGCGGCGGTCGTCGCGACCCCGTCGAAGCTCGTGGTGATGGTGGAGAGAGCGCCGTTGGCGTGTTCGAGCACGCCGGTGACATGGGTGTCCACCTCCACCGGAATTCGCTGGCCGGTCCGTGGACCCGAGCCGATGACGCGCTCGGCGCGTAGGCGGCTGGCGGCTCCGACCACCGCGCGCACCGGTCCGAGCAGGTGGATGAGCGCCGAGAGGTAGTACGGACCCATGTCCAGCAACGGTCCGCCGCCCGGGGCGTAGTAGAAGTCGGGGTTGGGATGCCAGCGCTCGTGCCCCGCGGTGACCATGACGGCCGATGCGGACATCGGGCGTCCGATGAGTCCGTCGTCGATCGCCGCCCGCGCCGTCTGCGTGCCCGTGCCCAGGACGGTGTCCGGCGCGCACCCGACCCGCACGCCAGCCGACGCGGCCCGGTCGATGATCGTGCGGCCGTCCGGGAACGTCACGGCGAGTGGCTTCTCGACGTAGACGTTCTTGCCGGCGTCGATGGCGCCCAGCGAGATGTCGGCGTGCGCCGCGGGGATCGTCAGGTTGAGCACCGTCCGCACGTCCGGGCGGGCGAGCAGGCGTTCGACGCTCATCGCCTCGGCCCCGGGGATCGTGGCGGCCACCGCGGCCGACCGGGAGGCGTCGAGGTCGGCAAGGGCGGCGATCCGCACCGCGGGGTGGTGGGCGAGGGTGTCCAGGTAGGCGCGGGAGATGACCCCGAGACCTACGATGCCGACGCCGTGCGGGTCGCCCACACCATCCCCCTCTCGATGACGGTACGCACACTCGCGTGCTCCAGCACGTCCAGGCTGTGTCCGGGGGTCGTCACGACAATGCGCCCGGCACCCCAGCGCCGGGTCCAGATCGCCGGTGACGTGACCGGTCGGTGCCACGGATGCCACGCCTGCGTGGGGTGGGTCGTGACGGCCAGGACGTCGATCAGGTCGTCGTGCAGCACCCAGTACTGTTCGGTGACCAGGTCGAAGTCCTCGACACCCGCGGTGATCGGATGCTCCCGGCCGAGGTCGGTGACGCGCACCGTGTGCGGTAGGAAGTTGTCCTCCGCGCCACCCTGCCGCTCGCACGGCTCCTTGCCCGGATGCGTCGCGAACTGGCCACCCACCAGGTGCAGGTATTCCGAGGACGCGCGGAACGAGTCCACGATGCCGCCGTGCCAGCCGGTGAAACCCGTACCGGCGCTGACCGCCGCGCTCAGGCCCGCCGCCTCGGCCGAGGTGATCTGCGACATCGTCATGCACTGCACGACGAGGTCGGTGTCGGCCATCTCGGCGGCATCGGCGTAGATCTCCGTCGACTCCTCGACGCGGACGGCATAGCCGCTACGCTCGAGGAACGGGATGAACAACTCGGTCGCCTCGACCGGCTGGTGTCCCTCCCACCCGCCCCGAACCACAAGTGCCCTGCGCTGCGCCACCCTCGCTCCCTCCCACGGTCCGCCGCCACCGGGCTGGCCGGTCCCGACCTCGGCGACGTACCGCCGATACCCGTGCTTGTCGGGCACCGAAACCGTACTCCTGGTGGAGTCTACGGATTGACAGGTGACGAACCGTCCTACCGCGACGGTGGAGGCGAGGCCTGCCGTGGTCAGCCCAGGGCGGCGGCTGGCCTGGTCGCGACGTAGTGGAGGCCCGTGGCCCGGATCCCGTCGGCGTTGATGGCCGCCTGTTCGTCGGCTTCGCTGACGGGGTGCAGGTCGGGGAAGAAGTACGGTGCGTGGGTGCGCAGCCTGGTGTGGAAGCGGGCCTGGAGCGCCCGGCAGATCGCGTCGCCGCGGTGCAGGCCCTCTCGCCCGGCCCAGCCTTCCAGGTAGTCGTCCCAGGGTTGCCCGGAGGCGAGCCACTGCTCGTGGTGGCTGTGCAGCCAGCCGCGCTCGCCGCTGTCGGGCAGCCGGTCGAAGCTCCAGCGCGCGGTCGCCTCGTCGAACCTCTCGTAGGCCCACTCGACGACGATGAGTACGCCGCCCGGCGTGAGCGCCTCGGCGGCCCGAGCCAGGACCTCGTCCAGGTCGGTGACGTGGTGCAGCGAGGTACAGGCGACGATCACGTCGACCGGCTCGCTCAGCTGGTGCTTCTCGAATTCCGTCCGGTGGTATCCGGGTCCGGACGGCGCCACCGGGTCCACGCCCACGGCGGCGAAACCGTGCTCCCGCATCGCGGGGACGAAGCCACCTTCCGGGCCGCATCCGATCTCCAGCACCCGGGCTGGTGCCGGTGGCAGGTGGGCGCGTACGAACGCCCAGCGGGCATCGAGCCAACGCTGCTTGGCGGTCATCGGGTCAGCCGTCCTCGGCGATCAGCTCGCCCTGTTCCGCGGTGACATCGCGGGCGACGGCGAAGGCGGCGGCGGTGAACCGGGTGGTCCGGATGAGAGACATTGCTGCACCCTTCGATAGAGTTCGTTATTAGAGTCAGGCTCTAGTGATACAGTGCAGTCATGCCACTGGTCAAGAGCGCCGGCAAGAAGGGCGAGAAGTCCCGGCAGACTCGGCGACGCATCCTGCAGGCTGCGTACGAGCTGTTCGTCGATCAGGGCTACGGGGCCACCACGCTCCAGGGCATCGCGGAGCGGGCCGGTGTCGCCGTGCAGACCATCTACTTCGCGTTCGGCAACAAGCCGTCGCTGCTCAAGGAGCTGGTCGACGTCACCATCGCCGGTGACGACGAGCCGATTCCCACGATGCAGCGGGCCTGGTTCCGCGACGCTCTGGCGGCTGACACCGCCGAGGCGCAGTTGCGGGCACATGTGAGCGGCACCTGCGAGGTGCTTCAGCGGGTGGCACCGATCATGGATGTGCTGCGCGCCGCCGGAGCACAGGACCCAAGCCTGGCCGGGATGTGGCAGCAGGACACCGATCCGCGCCTCGAAGTCCAAACCGCAGCCGCGCGCAGCCTCATCGCCAAGCCCGGCGCCACGGCAGACCTGACCGTCGAACACGCCGCCGACCTGCTCTACGGCCTGCTGAGCCCAGAGCTGTACCTGCTGTTCATCCGCGACCGAGGCTGGACCCCCGACCGCTGGGAGCAGTGGGTGTACGACACCCTGCACGTGCAGCTCTGCCGTTGACGCGGCAGCGGAGGCACCACGCGGCGCCTACTCGCGCCAGCCGGTCAGCTCCACGCCCTTGGCCAGCTCCACCCGGAAGCCGATGGTGATCTCACCACTGGCGCCGGGCGCGAGCGACAGCCGCCAGGCCAACTCCCCCAGCTCCGTACGCTCCGCAGGCGGCGGCACCAGGTTCGTCTCCCGCACCACCACCGCCTCGTCGCGGGACACCGGCAACTGGTCGCGCACCTCGACCGTCGCCGTCCGCGGTGTGTGGTTGGCGACGGTGATCCGGTAGTCCACCTCCCGCCGCCGCGTCGACCCGAGCGTGGCCTTGGTCTCCGAGCGCCGGTGCAGCTTGCGCTCCACCCGCAGCCGGTCGTCGACCCCGAGCCCCAGCTCGATCTCCTCGCCCGGCGCCCACATCGGCAGCGGGGTGGCCGAGACGAAATCGGCGCCGTGGAACACCGCCGCCGCACCGGGCAGCATCGTGTGCTCGGAGGTGTTGCGTACCGTGGCCCGCAGGTGCGCCTCGGCGACGCGGACCGGCACGGTCACGTGGTCCAGCCGGGCGGGCATGTCCAGCACGGCGATGGTGGCTCGGTGCGCGCTGCCGTCGGCCGGCACCGCTGCCGGCCGGGCCGGCCGATAGGTGGCCGCGCTGACGCCCTGCTCGACCTGGGCGACGCTCTCCTTCAGGCGGGGCGGGAGCGCCCCGGGCCGGGCCGGGCCTCCGCCCGGTACCGGCACCGGCATCCCGACCGGCGCCGGGGGCGGCGCCCCGACCGGCCCGGCCGCCGTCACGGGCCAGGCTGGCGCCGGCTGGAGCCGGTCGAGATACCAGGGCGACAGTTCGGGTACGACTGTCGTCGCGGCCGGCCGGGCGGTCGAGAGCTGGAGCTCGCACTCCGGCCAGTCCTCTCCGGTGTTCTGGCTGACCAGCCCGAACCAGGTGACGGTCACGGTGTCCTCGACCAGCCGCAGGTCATAGGAGGGCCGCCACACCGCACCATCGACCAGGTAGGTCAGCTCTAACTCCACCTCCGCGTCGTCGGCCGTCACCAGGACCGTCACCTCGGCGGCCAACCGGTCCGGCGTCCGCTTGCCGCGCGCGCCGTTCAGGTCGCGCTCGACCGCGGCCACCTCCGCGGCCAGGTCGGTGCGCCGCCGGGACAGCCCGCGCCGCCGGCCGCGTGACTCGGCGAGCTGACCGGCCACCGAGTCGGTGAAGGCCGCCACGTCGGTCGGTGCCGCGTCGCCGGAGGCCAACGCCCGGGCGTACGTGCCACCGGCGCGCTCGGCCAACCGGATGAGGAACTCCCCGCGCTGCTCTTCGATGCCGGCCGCGTCCTCGACCTCGGCCAACTGGTCGGTCAGCTCGCGCTGTCGTTGTTCGAGGGTGACGATCTGCGCGTCGGCGCTACGGGCCTGCCGCCAGGTTTTCAGGTCCACACCGAGTACCGTGGCCGCGCCCCGACCACCGACCCGAATGGAGTCGCGCCGCAGGCCGATTGGGAGTGGCGCGACGCGTACACGGTGCTCTCCGGCGGTCAGCCGATGGCTGCCCCGACGGGTGACCCGGGCCCGGTCGGGGTAGACGGTGACGCCGACGATGGGTGCGTCGATCTCGGTGCTTTCCACGTCGCGAGGGTAGTCCACGCGTACCGCGCAGGCGCTCCCTCGCAGCACCGACGGCGGCAGCGGCGGACCTCTAGGCTGCCGTTGTGCTCATGGACGATCGGGTGGCGGCGGCCCGCATCAACGTCCAATGGTGAAGGGCGAAGCGATGGCGCAGCATGAAGTGGCGGAGTTGGCGGGGAATTGGGGACGTCCCACCTACTCCGCTCCGGTCCCCGCTGGTCGGCTGGCTCAGTTCGCAGGCGTTGTGCCCGACCTGCTGCTGGCATGTTGGCGCCACTACGGATTCGCCGGCTTCGGTAACGGATTGTTCTGGTTGTGTGATCCCGAGGTGTGGCAGCCGGCGATCGACGCGTGGACAGACGACCTCGTCCTGCCGAGAGAAGACCGATGGATCGCGGTGAGCCGCAGCGCGTTCGGCGATGTGCAGGTGTGGGGTCAGCAGACGGGTTCGCGGTTGACGATCACCGCCCAGCACGGGTGGGTGATCCATACGGATCGGTCGGGCCGCGTGCTGTCAGACGATGGCCGCGATGACCGGCTCTACGCTCTGTTGATGTGCCAGGACCGCCGCAGTGTTGACCTGCACGGTGCCGATGGGAAGCCGCTGTTCGATCGGATCCTCGCACTGCGTGGCCCGGTGGGACCCGACACCATCTACGGCTTTGTCCCGGCCCTGGGTCTCGGCGGGGCGCTGCGTCCCGACCGGGCGGAGATCGTCGACGGACCCGTGCATCTGGAGCTGCTCGCCGAGCTCTCCGAGCGTCGCGTCGTCGACAACGACGACCTCCTGCAGATGTGGATCGGCCAGTGACCGACCCGGGCGCTGCCGGCGATGCGGCGGTGTGGCGGGCGGTGCGGGCCACCGACACGGGCCTGAATGGACGTGCCGCGCGCCTGCTGACCAGTGAGCCGACCGACGACGCGGGATGGCCGGCCGACCTGCCAGCCGGTGTGACGGAAGTGGTCATCGTCGAGGACACTCCCAGCCCGACAGCCACCCTGAAGGTGCAGACCAGCGGGGACGCCACGCCGAAGATCGCGCGGATCAGGTTCGACCAGCTCGCCGTACGCGCCACACCCGTGCAACGGTGACCGCGACGCCGATGCGGCCCGTACACCTCGTGTTCCGAGGTGTACGGGCCGCACCGTGGGTTCGTGACGACGTCGGGCCGACCGTCAGACGGCCGTGCGGGACCACTGCTGGTTGGTGCCGGTGTTGCAGGTGTACTGCTTGAGGACGACACCGTCCGCGGTCGACGCGGCCGGCACGTCCACGCACTTGTTGCTGTGTCGTGCCCGGAGCTGGAAGTAGTTGCCGTTCGTCACCATCTGGAACTGCTGGTTGGTGCCGTTGCCGCAGGTGTACTGGACCAGTTCGGCACCGTCGGCGGTCGACGCGCTCACCACGTCGAGGCACTTTCCGCTGAGCCGGCTGACGATGCGCCAGTAACCGCTGCCGGCGTCCTGGAACTGCCACTGCTGCCAGGCGTTGCCACCGTAGGTGTTCTGACTGACGCGCGCGCCGTTGTCGGTGTTCGGTGACTGGACGTTCAGGGCCTTGCCGCTGTGCCGCACGTCGACCCGGTAGAACGTCCCCGTCGACGGCGGAGGCGTCGTCGGGTCGCCGCCACCGATGGTGTCGCCCCACGCGTACCGGATCCGGTCCGCGCCGGAGGTGTTGCGGACGGTCAGGTTGAGGTCGGTGCCGCTGCCGGTGAGGGCGAACATCGAGTACCAGTCGTAGCCGATGGTGCCGGTCTTGCCGCCGAGGGCGGGCCAGTAGGTGCCGCCCATCTGGTTGTCCCGCATGACCTGGGCCATGGCGCGGATGTAGCGCACGAAGTTGTCGGTGCTGCCCGCGTCGGCGTAGTTGCGACCGTCGTTCATGGGGCCACCGAACTCGGTCGCGACCGCGCGCGAGGCGCAGTTGCCGAGGCGGGCCTGGATGTGGCTGCGGAAGCCGTCGTAGGTCATCGCGCCGTAGAAGAAGGTGTAGTAGTGGAAGGACAGCAGCGTCGAGTTGAAGCGGCTGTCGTTGCAGATGTCGCGCAGGTCCTGGCTGAAGCCGGTGCCGCCGATCAGCACCCGGCCGGGCACCGCCGACGTGTGGTAGCTGAGCCAGTTCGCGGCGACGTTGCGCCACTCCGTCGAGCTGTAACCGTGCGGCTCGTTCATCGGCTCGAAGTAGACGTTGGCGTTCGAGCCGTACGTGTTGGTCACCGTGGACCACATGGTGTTCCAGGCGGCGAGATTCGTGATCCTGCCGCCGGAGGCGGCGGCGTCCTCCCAGTAGGCGAGGATGACCTTGAAGCCGCGGGCGGTGGCGGCGTCGATGGCGCCTCGGTAGGCCTCCCACCAGGCAGTACCCACCGTATGGGTGTTGATGGGCAGCCGGACGGTGTTGACGCCCATGGTGGACGCCATGTCGTCGTAGATGGCATTGGCCTTGGCCCGCACCGTCGCGTTGCTGTCGGACATGCTCAGACCCTGCACGACGAGCGGGCTGGTCTTGAAGTTGTCACCCAACATGGCCCAGTTCATGCCGCGGAACTGGTTGGTGGCGGCGGCAGCGGGCGACGACGCGACGACGACCACGCCGCCGACCATCGCCGTCACGGCGGCCACCAGGGCGATCAACGTCCGGCGCATCGACCGGCTGATCCGTTTCATGTGTTGTCCAATCACTAGATCGTGCCTCTCCAGGCTCGACAGCTCGAGGGGTTAGCTGGTCACGCGGAAGGTCGCGTCGGCACGGCTCTGCGCGTCGGAGATCGGGTCGAGCCGGAGCAGGTAGGCGTAGTGCCGGAGGTAGCGGTCCGGGTGGCTGTAGGACTGGAACGACGTCCACGAGGAGTTGGCCAGACCGGCGACCTGCCGGAAGGTGGCGTCGGCGGCGAAGGTGGCGGTGCCGTCGTTGGCTTCCAGTCGGAAGTCGAACCCGTAGTGGCGCAGGTAGTAGCCCGGGTAGTTGACCGACTGGATGGAGACCGTGCCGGAGCCGGCCAGGCCGGGCACGACCCGCCACTGGCCGTCCTGGGCCGGGCTGACGTTCGGGTCGATGCGGACGTCGTAGTCGTAGTGCCGCACGTACCGGTCCTGGAAGTTGTACGACTGGATCCGGTTGACGGCGGTGACGGGCCAACGGGCGAGCACCCGGTTCTGTTCGGCGGCGGTCAGGTTGAGGATCGTGCCGTGCCGCTTCTTGGTGCCACCCATGGCGTACGAGCCGGACGCGGGCAGCCGGTAACTGCTCGGGCTCGACGGGTTGGTGGTCAGGACGGGCAGGTAGCCGCGCCCGGAGGAGTACTGGTCGAGGTAGAGCACCCACTCGTCGCGGTTGTTGTACTTCAGCCACATCGGGCCCTCGACCTGGGCGCCGGTCAGCCCGATGCCGGACAGGTTCCCGAGGTTCGTCCAGGTGCCGAGGATGGAGTTGCTGCCCTCGATGGCGATCTGGCCGTCCCGCGAGGCCCGCACGTACCGGTAGGCGCCGACGCCGGCCGGCACCTCGACGATCTGGGTGTCGATGATCTCCTGGTTGCCGGGTCGGTTGATGTAGACCTGCGGCGTGGTGATGCTGCGGAAGTTCGTCGTGCGCGCGGCGTAGATGCGGTGCTTGGTCGCCCCGTTGATCGGGACGTTCGTCGCCCAGTAGAGGACGTAGTCGCCGGTCTCCGGGTTCCAGATCGCCTCCGGCGCCCAGGCGTTGCGTCCGTCCGGGATCGCGCCGGCCACGTTCAGCAACCACGGCGTGGACCAGTTGACCAGATCGGTGGACTCCCACACGACGAGGTTGCGGCTGCCGTTGTTGATCGCGGCCGACCAGTCCTGACCACAGCCGATGCACAGGTCGGTGGCGATGATCCAGTACCGGTCACCGTTGGGTGAGCGGACCAGGGCGGGATCGCGGACGCCGCGGGTGCCGACTGTGGAACGCAGGACGAGCCCGCCGTTGTTGAGGTCGGTCCAGCGCAGGCCATCGGTGCTGTGGGCGAGGTAGATCTGCTGGGCGGTCGACGACTCGCCGGTGAAGTGCGCCATCAGGTAACCGACGGTCGGGTCGAGTGCGGACGCCTCCTTCGGTGTCGCCGCCGACCAGGTGGTGAACAGCAGGCACGCGGCCACCGCGACCGCGCCGAGCCGCGCGAGGACTCTCGACATGTGTCTTTCTCCTTCGCGGAGGGGCATCCGGGTCAGCTAGAGGGTCGGTACGACGGGACGGATGGTGCCGTCGGCGTTGAACTCCATCCGGTCGATGGCAGTCTCCCGGTTGGTGCCGTTGCCGGCCGGAACAGCGAACCGGTGGTAGGCGATGTACCAGGTGTCGCTACCGGGCGCCCGGACCACGGAGTGGTGGCCGGTGCCCTTGATGCCGACGTCGAGCCGCTTCTGCAACACCACGCCGCGCCTGGTCCACGGGCCGAGGGGCGACGGGCCGGTGGCGTACGCGACCCGGTAGTCCTCACTGCGCGTGTCGTTCTCCGACCACATGAAGTAGTACTGGCCGTTGCGCTTGAACACGAACGGCGCCTCGTTGTAGCCCGACGGCGTGCTGACCCGTACCTGCGCGGCGTCGAAGGAGGTCAGGTCCGTGTTCAGCCGCACGGCCCGCGCGACGCCCTGACCCCAGTACAGGTAGGACTGCCCGTCGTCGTCGGTGAACACCATCGGGTCGATCGCCTGCCCACCGGAGAACTGGTCGCTGCGGACGAGCGGCCGACCCAGCGCGTCGCGGAACGGCCCGGTGGGGCTGTCGGCCACGGCCACACCGAGGTGTTTGGCGGTGTTGCCGCTGGCCGCGCCGCCGCTGAAGTACAGGTAGTAGCGGCCGTTGGCGCTGGCCACCGCCGGCGCCCAGGCCGAGTTGTCCGCCCAGGACACGTCCGGGCCGTGGTCCAGGACCACGCCGTGGTCGGTCCAGTTGACCAGGTCGGTGGAGGAGAACGCCTTGTGGTAGGTGCCGGCCCAGCTCGCGTAGCCGTCGGTGGTCGGGTAGAGGTAGTAGCGGCCGTTGAAGACGGCGAGGTGCGGGTCGGCGAAGAGGCCCGGGATGACCGGTCCCTTGGTGGTCCTGGGCGCCCACGGCGCGACGAGACGGAAGGAACTGTCCGCCCGGAACGCGGCCGTGTCCTGGTAGGCGTCGAGCCAGAGTGCGAAGTCACGGTGCCGGATCCGCCGGGTCGGATAGTTGTACGAGGCGAGCGCCACCGAGCCGGAGACCGAGCCGTCGACCGCGCAGAAGGTGGCGTCGGCCCGGAACCCCGCGTCACCGGCGTTGGGGTCGATCCGGAGACGGTAGTCGCGGTGTCGCAGGAACAGGCCCGTCTTGGTCTGGAACGAGTAGCAGGCAGGCGAGGCCAGGCCGTTGACCACGGTGAAGGTGGCATCGAGCTTGACCTGGTTGGCGCTGCTGGAGGTCACCGGATCGAGCTGCCCGAGGTAGTCGATGTGCCGCACGTACCGTCCGGTCTGGTTGACCGCCTCCAGCGAGACGGCACCGGTCGGCAACGTGGCGGCCTGCGCCGGCCCGTCGGCGACCACCACGAGAGTGGCGGCGGCCACGGCGGAGAGCGCCAGGAACCGGAGGCGGACGTAGCCGTTGGCCCCGTAGCGCAGCCGCCACCGGTGGTCGGCTCTGCCGGTGTCGGCCCAGCGCGGGGTGGCCGCACCGTCCGGCGCCGACGCCGGCCCGCTGGTCGATGCCGCGGACGTTCGCCTGGGAATCACGGTGACGACTCCTCCTCCGGGCGGCCATCGATGTTAGCGTTAACAAGATCAACTCGCCACGCGGTACAGGAGCAATGTGTTCTGCTCGTTAAGTTCGCGTTGCGGACCAGTGTTAGCGATCGCATCAACGGGTGTCAAGGATCGAAGAAGTTCGCTCACCTTGATCGCGCCGCCACGGCCGGCGCTATCGTTCTGGCATGGTGCTCACGTCATCCGATGCCATCGGTGCCGCCTTCCTCGCCGCCGAGCCGGCCCACGGCGTCGACCTCAGCCTGTTCGGACAGTTCACCGGCTCCTGGGCGCTGGACTGCACCGAGTACGACCCCGACGGGTCCTCCACCGTTCGACGAGGCGAGTGGCACTTCGGGTACGCCTTGGGCGGCCGGGCCACCACCGATGTCTGGATCCTGCCGGGTGTCGAACACGGCGTCAGCGTGCGATTCCCCGACCCCGCTGCCGGCGCGGGGGTCTGGCGCTCGACGTGGGTGGGACCGGGACGGCGGCGGACGCACACCTTCCTTGCCTCTCGCGTCGGCGAGCAGATCGTGCTCGACGGCGGCGACCTCCGCTGGACCTTCTCCGACATCGAGTCAGACGAGTTCCGGTGGCGCAACGAGGCACGCCAGCCCGACGGCACGTGGCGGCTCGACCAGACGTTCCGGGTGTGGCGGCAGGCCTGACCTGACCAACAGTAGGCACAGACCGCTGCGGAGGCCGATGGTCGGCCGAAGGCGGACGCGTCAGTTCTGGATGGAGAACGTCGCGACGACACCGTTGTGGTCGGACCTGGTGGCACCGACGATGTCGTAATCGGTCATCCACATCACCTGGTGACCGGGTAGCCGCTTCCAGAAGTAGACGTAGTCGATGTGCCGATTGCCGTGTGTCCCGGTGCCCTTCTCGCCGTAGAGGTTGTAGTTGGAGCGCAGATTCGGCAGCTCGTTGGCCTCGAAGACCTGCCACGGGAACTTCGCGTACCCGTAGCTCCGGTCGGCGCTGAAGTCGACGTTGAGGTCACCGCTCACGATGACCTGGCCCTCGTCCTGCTTGTCCACCGCCAGGTCCTTGAGGCCTTGGAACTGCGCCTCGGCGCACCTGGTGCGCGGCAGGTCCTCCGGTCGGCCAGCGTTCTCGATGCTTGCCACCGCGTGGGCGTTGATGTGGGTCACGTTGCGGCCACTGGCCTTGTGCCGGTATTTGACCCAGTTGTTGTACCGCGCGGGCGGCACCTCGCCCGGGCCGTTGGTGTCACAGACGAAAATCGACCCCTTGTCGAGTACGTCGAACACGCTCTTCCTGGCGATCAACGCCTCGCCAGCCTGGTTGGTCCCGCCCGGCGCGTACAACCACCAGCCGTTGTCGGCGGCCCAGCTCTCCAGGAACGCCTTGCGGGCACCGACCTCGTTGAGACCGACGAGGTCCGCCTTGGACGCGATCAGGTTCAGGTCGTACACGAAGTCGGCCTGGCTCAGCCCGTAGTAGATGTTCAGCGTCGCCGCCTTGAAGCCCACGCTCGCGGCAACCGCAGGGGTTGCCGGCAGCAGAGCCGCCACCAACGCGACCGCAACCGCGAGAGCGCCCAGTGCGCGGGCCTGCCAGTCCGTTGTCCTGCGCATCGATGTCCCTCCGCACAAGCCGCCGTCGGTGGCGGCCAACGAACCCTATCGACCCAAGTCGACGCGGTGCCGAACGTCCGGTAACGAAGGATCGACAGACCTGGGTCGATCGACGACCATGCTCCGCAGCGATGTCGAGTCGACCCGGCCGCGCGGGAAGCAGATCACCTCGTGCCGCGGTCAGTCGTCCGTGTCCTCGTCCTCGTCGTCGCCGGGCGTGGTCAGGCCCTGCTCGTCGAGGAAGCCCCACCAATCGTCGTTGTCGGAGCCGACCTCGCCGTACCCGGCCCCGAAGACGTAGTAGGCGAGGAACGAGTCGAGGTCCGGCGCGACTTCGAGGAACGTCTCACGCATGAACCACTCGTCGGTGGTCTCCGCCGGCAAGTACCAGACCGCGCCGGTATCGCGTCGGATCAGCAGCGGCTCGTCACTCAGCGTGCCGAAGACCAGCCACTCGCCCGGTTCGTCCGCGACGCCGGTGAACTCGGGCATCAGCTCGATGTAGTACTGGACGTCGCCGAGCAGGTCAGTTCCGCGAAGGTCGAACGAGCCGGCCCGGAGGCCGTTGGTGGTCTCCAACAGCTCCCGGACCGACCGCGGCAGAGCTGCGGGAATCTGGTCGGCCGGAGCGCCGTCGTAGATCTCGGCCCACACCAGCGTCGCCGGCTGGTCCGCCTCCAGGTCGGTGCGCAGCTCCGCGATGAGCTCCCGCAGGTCGGGGTTCAAGCCATTACCTCCATTCGGATCGGCGCGCCATCGGGCAGCTTCTTGATCTGTTGCCAGCTTTGCCGGCCGACATCCCGTGTGTTCCACCGAGAGGGTGGTCAGATCCGGCATCCGGTCCGGCTGAACCTGGTTAGCGTTCAGAGCTGGGGTCAGCGGCTCTGCTGGAACCAGGCGGCGACCAACTCCAGCGGGCGGCGGCGGCCGGTGAAGATGGTGACCGTGTCACGGAGGTCGTAGGTCTGGCGGGCATCCGTGGGCGTGGTTACGAGGCGGTTGAGCATCGCGGGGGCTAACCAGAAGTACTTCGCGGCGCCGGTGAGTTGGATGGCGCGGCGGACGGTGGCGGCGTCCACCGCGCCAGCGAGGCCGCGAAGGTAACCGGTGGTGACCAGTTCGACGACCTCGTCGATCAGGACCAGGTCGACCAGGCCGTCGAAGAACGTGTCGAGGATGAGGTTGGCGGCGTCCTCGCCGAGTGGACCGGGACCGACGAAGCTCCAGTCCAGCAGCACCGGCCCCGAGTCGTCGACGATCAGGTTCGTCGGCCACACGTCGTGGTGGCAGAGGGTGCGGGGCAGCTCATCCGTGGCCCGCAGCACGTCGTACCGGCGTAGCCAAAGCTCTCGGAGGCTGGCCCGGAGGTCGTGCGGCCAGGCGGAGGCCGCGGTGGGATGGTCCCAGGGAATCGGTTCGGTGACGGGGCGGGTCGTGGTGTAGTCGCGCAGCCAGTCGCGGGACAACCATGGCTCGGTGGGGCGCCGGCCCAGCCAGAACGCGTGCCCAGCGCCGAGCCGCTCGGCGAAGTCGCCCAGCGTCGCGGGCGTTGCCGCGGTGCCGGGCACACCGTCGACGTGCTCCAGCCACAGCGCGACCGACCCGTCGGGCCGGTCCGTCCACTCCAGCAGGGCCGGAGCGCGGATGCCCGCTACCGAATAGGCAGTCTTCGCCAGCCCATCGCGGTAGGCCAGGGCTTCTCGCTGCCAGTAGTTCCAGTGGCCCTGGTCGGTGCTCGCCGCCCAGTGCGCGGGCACCCCGTTCCGGCCCGGCGGTGCCGCGATCTTCAAGATTGTTCTCCGGCCATCGCGGTTCACCCGCCAAATACCACCGGTCGCCCCGTTGAGCGAGTTATGGGTCAGCAGTTCGGCCTCCGACTGCCGCCCTATGAGGTCACCAGGCGGGTTCATCGGCCCATCCTAGGTACCGCCCGTTCATCGGCGGTGAGCACGGACGGCTACGGTGCTGCGATGGCGGTGTGGGAGCTGTGGCGGCAGGATGACAACGGTAACCGGGTCCAGATAAGCGCTTTCGCTGATCGGGTTGAGGCGCTGGCCAACGCCCTGGCGTTGGAATCTGGGGTGGTGCACAAGCAGACCTACTGGCTCCACGGGCCGCCCGAGCCGGTCTGCCGCACGAACCGCGACCTCTACCGACGCCTTGTCCGAGAAGGCGAGGGGATGAACGCCGCCGGACACAGTTTGGACAGGTTCCTGCGCGGCTGGTGGCAGGTTGCCCGGCCGCTGTCAGGTCAGGTCCGGCTGGACCTGGACACGGTTGCCGCGATGGTCACGGCGGCCGGCATGGTCGAGCCGGCGCCGTTGCAGGCCTCCTGGCGATCCGCCGAGTTCCGCTACACACACGAGCCGACCACGTATGCCCACTGGGAAGCCATCGTCCTGTCGCAGATCGCGGACCTGGCCGACTTCGCCGACCAAGGTCCCCTCGACAAGTACGCCTACTTCGGCATCTACGCGCCCCGTCCCGCCGGATGTGTACGAGCCCTGAGCACCACCTGGTACAACTTCGATCCGAAGGGTTACCTGGAATGCGGGATGGCCGGGGCGCTGGGCGGCTGGAGCGAGGACGACGGCATACGACAGCCGCTTCCTGGCCCACACCCGGAGTTCGTGGACGAACGGGAGCCAGGCGATCAGGCCATCGATTTCCTCGGCTGGGACGATCTGGCAGAGCTGGCCCGATGTGGGCAGCAGTACGAGTAGCAAACCACGTCAGGCGGTGGCCAGGCGAACCATGAACTGGCAGCCCTCCGGGGTGTTGCGCACCTCCACCCGACCGCCGTGCGCCTCCACCAGGCCGTGGACGATGGCCAGGCCGAGCCCTCCGGACGCCCCACCGTCGCCGGGGCCGGGCGTGCGGGCCGGCTCGCCACGGAACGCGATGTCGAACAGTCGGGGAAGGTCGGCCGGGGGGATGCCGCCGCAGGTGTCGGCGACCGACAGCCAGGCGTGGTCCTCGTCGTGGCCGGCCTCGATGCGTACGGTGCCGTCCTCCGGGGTGTAGCGGACCGCGTTGAGCAGCAGGTTGGCGACGACCCGGGCCAGCTCCGGCTCGCTCGCGGCCACCGTCGGCCAGCCCGACTCGCTGGCGATCAGCTTGATCCGGCGGGCGTCGGCCAACGGGGTGGTGCTGGCCAGCGCGTCCGACACCACCTCGCCGAGCGGCACCGCGGTCAGCGACAACCGCAGCGCTCCGGCGTTGATCCGGGACAACTCGAACAGGTCGTCGACGAGTCGGGTCATCCGGTCGGTCTCCAGGCGGATCCGGCGGTGGTACTCGTCGACGGTGTCCGGATCGCGGACCACCCGGTCCTCCAGCGCCTCCGCCATGGCCCGCAGCCCGGCGAGCGGGGTACGCAGGTCATGGGAGACCCAGGCGACCAGGTCGCGTCGCCCCTTCTCCAGGTGCCGTTCCCGTTCCCGCGCCTGGTCGCGCCAGACCGCCGCGCGGGCCAGTCGACGGCCGAAGTGCCCGCCGACGGCGAGGCTGACCACCCCTGCCGCCGAGACGGTGATCAGCACCACCTCGAGGTCGTGTGCGGAGAGGAACATCGCCTCCGCGACCGCCAGCACCCCCACGGCGACGGCGACCACCGTGGTGGCGAGCAGCACGCTGAGGTGCACGGTGATCGAGCTGCGCCGAAGCGCGCGCAGCAGCAGCGCGCCGGCGAGCCCGATGCCCAGTGCCGCGCCGAGGGCGATCGCGAAGATCAGCAGTAGGTCACGCATCGGCTGGCTCGTACCGGTAGCCGACGCCCCAGACGGTCACGATCCGCCGGGGATCGGCCGGGTTGTCCTCGATCTTCTCGCGCAGCCGGCGTACGTGCACGGTCACGGTGGAGTGGTCCCCGAAGTTCCAGCCCCAGACCTGCTCCAGGAGTTCGGCCCGGCTGAACACCCGGGACGGGTGCCGCATGAGGTGGACGAGCAGGTCGAATTCGCGCAACGTCAGCACCAGGTCGGCATCGGCGAGGCGGGCGGTCCGGGAGGTGGTCTGCACCACCAGGCTGCCGTCGAGGAGCGCCTCCGGCCGCTCGGGTGGCGGCCCGCTCGCGGCGCGCCGGAGCACCGACCGGACCCGGAGCACCAGTTCCCGGGGGGAGAAGGGCTTGGTCAGGTAGTCGTCCGCGCCGAGTTGCAGCCCGAGGATCCGGTCGGACTCGTCACCCCGCGCGGTCAGCATGATGATCGGGATGCCGTCCGGCCGGGCGCGCAGCTCCCGGCACACCTGTAGGCCGTTGATCCGGGGCAGCATCAGGTCGAGCACGACCAGGTGCGGCACCTGGCGCGCCACCGCCGCCAGCGCCGCTGCCCCGTCCGCGGCGTGGCTGACCTGGAATCCGTCGTGTTCGAGGTACCGACAGATGACGTCACTGACGGTCTGGTCGTCGTCGACCACCAGCACCCGCTGTGTCACGAACGTCCCCCGCTCCGGCCCGTCGACCTGTCCATCCGCCCAGCGTAGCCAGGCGGTGGGCGCCGACCGCACCGGCGAAACCTAACGAGGTTCTTACGGCTGCGCGAGCCGGCCGGTACGGGCGTACGCGGGGTCCTACGGTGACCGGAATGCGGATACTTGTCACCGGTGCTGCCGGGTTCATCGGCTCCCACGTCGCCGACCTGCTCGGCGAGGAGGGGCACGAGGTGGTGGCCGTCGACGCGCTCCTGCCGGAGGCGCACGGTGCGACGGCACCGCCCTGGGCGCAGCGACACGACCTCGTGGTCGGCGACGTGCGCGACCATGAGCTGCTGACCCGGCTGCTCGCCGGGGTCGACGCGGTCTGCCATCAGGCGGCCATGGTCGGCCACGGCGTCGACCCGGCCGACGCCCCCCGCTACGCCGCCCACAACGACCTCGGCACGGCCACCCTCCTCGCGGCGATGCACGCCACCGGCGTACGCCGGCTGGTGTTGGCCAGCTCGATGGTGGTCTACGGCGAGGGCCGCTACCACTGCCCGGTCCACGGAATCGTCCGGCCGGCCGGCCGCCGTGCCGCCGACCTGGCCGAGGGCCGGTACGAGCCGATCTGCCCCCGGTGCGACCTGACGCTCTCCCCCGGTCTCGTGCCCGAGGACGCGCCGCTGGAACCGCACAGCACGTACGCCGCCACGAAGCTGGCCCAGGAACACCTCGCCGGCGCCTGGGCCCGGCAGACCGGCGGATCGGTCTGGGCGCTGCGGTACCACAACGTCTACGGGCCGAGGATGCCCCGCGACACTCCGTACGCCGGGGTGGCGTCGATCTTCCGGTCGGCGCTGGCCGCCGGGCAACCGCCGCGGGTCCTGGAGGACGGTCGGCAGCGGCGCGACTTCGTCCACGTGACCGACGTCGCCGCGGCCAACCTGCTGGCCCTGACGACACCGGCGCCGGAGCCTCTGGTCCCGGTCAACGTCTGCTCGGGTGAACCGCACACCGTCGGTGAGCTGGCCCACGAGCTGGCTTCGGCGATGGGCGGACCCCTGCCGGTCATCGTCGGCGGCGGGCGGGTGGCCGACGTCCGGCACGTCGTGGCCGATCCGGCCCGCGCCGCCCGGCTGCTGGGTTTCACCGCCCGAGTCGGCTTCGCCGCCGGCGTCACCGACTTCACCACCGCGGTGATGCGGGAGCCGGCGTCGGTCAGGACACCGTCCACAGTAGGTGGTTGACGGCGAGAGCCGTGCCGGCCTGGGCCGCCAGCCACCACCGTCGGTGTCCGGGGGGCAGGTGCGCGGTGGCGACCAGCAGCCAGACGGCGAACGGTAACCAGATCCGCTCCACCTCGGCCTTGCTGAGCCCGGACAGGTCCGCCGCGAGCACGGCCACCGCCGCCGCGACGGGCAACCACACGGTGGGGCCGGCGCTGACGATCCGCTGGCGTAGGGCCGTCCGGAGCGGTGGTCGGATCGACACGGCGGCCACCGCCCGGCGCAGCGCCGGCCCGAGCACCGGCCCGGCCGAGAGCAGCAGGGCGGCGAGGTTCGCCCAGATCCAGTAGCCGTACGGGCGTTCCGCCGCCCAGCCCTGGTAGTAACGACGCGCCACCAGGTGGTAGCCGTCCAGCCACCAGAAACCGGCGACGCTGAACCCGGCGACAACGACCGCGACCGCCGTCGCCGCGACCAGGAGCACGCCGAGGCGGTCCCGCGCCCGCAGCAGCACCACGGTCACCACGAGGACCCCGACCAGGACGAACCCGTACGACAGGTAGAGCGCGAATCCGAGCAGCAGCCCGCCGAGTACGGCCCCGGGTCGGCCACCCACCACCAGCAGCGCCAGTCCGGCGGCGATCACCGCCGCGAAGATCCCGTCGGCGGACGCGCCCACCCAGACCGCCCCCGGGAAGAGGACCAGGAACGGCCACACCGCCCGAGCGGCATCCTCGGCCCCGAGCGCCCGCAGCGTCACCGGCACCGACACGGCGACCGTGGCGCCGAGCACCACACACGCGAGCCCGGCGGCGGTCCCGCCGCCCAGGCCGACCCGCTCCAGGACGACGAAGAACAGCAACGCTCCCGGTGGATGACCGGCGGCGTGGGTGGACCACGAGTCGGGCTGGAAATCGAGGATCCGATCGGCGTAGCCGGCCACCATCGCACCGACATCCGTCACCCGGGGTACCTCGTGCAGGTACTCGGCCTGCACAGTGAGCCGCTCGGTCAACCCGGCGGACCAGCCGTCCACCAGGGCCAGCGACAACGTCCAGAGCACCGCGCCGAGGTAGCCGACGACCAGCAGCAGTGGCCACCGCGCGGTGGCCCCCCAGCGGGTACCCCGCCAGACGAACAGTGCCGCGACGAGGAGCGCGGCGGGAGTGCCGGGACCCAGATGCGGCTGCCACGCGGCGTAGAGCGGGGCGGCGTCCGCGTGGAGCTGCACGCCCCGATGGTTGAGCAGTGCGCCGACGGTGACGGCGACGACGAGCAGGGCAATCTCGGCGCCGATGACGATCAGGTCGGCGGACCGGGGTCGCCCCGGCCGGGTCATCATGGTCATGGTGACGGCCGACGATACGACCTCCGGCCAGGGATCCGACGGCGCGACGGCGCGACGTCAGGGACTCGTAAGATCCCCTGCCGCGTAAGCGATTCGTAAGGAGCGACGGCGGTCCGGACGGACCGTGGCGGGCCTAGCGTCGCCGGTATGCACACAACGATCGACGTGGTGCTGCCCTGCCTGGACGAGGCGGCCGCACTGCCTGCCGTCCTGAGCGGGCTGCCACCCGGCTACCGGGCCATCGTGGTCGACAACGGCTCGACCGACGGTTCGCCTGCCGTCGCGGCCGAGTACGGGGCGCGTGTCGTCCACGAGCCGAGACGCGGGTACGGCGCGGCGGTGCACACCGGCCTGCTGGCGGCGGACGCGGAGCTGGTCTGCGTCCTCGACGCGGACGGCTCGTTCGACCCGGCCGAGTTGCCCAGGCTCGTCGCGGCGGTGCTCGACGGTCGGGCGGATCTCGCCGTCGGGAGGCGTCGGCCGGTCTCGGCGCAGGCCTGGCCGTGGCACGCCCGGATGGGAAACGCGCTGGTGGCCGCGCTGCTGCGGCGGCGCGGCGTGCCGGTGTACGACATCAGCCCGATCCGGGTGGCCCGGCACGCGGCGCTCCTGGGACTCGGCGTTGAGGACCGCGCGTTCGGTTACCCCCTGGAGTTGCTGCTGCGCGCCACCGAGGCGGGCTGGCGGATCCTCGAGCTGGACGTCGCGTACGCGCCCCGGGCCGCCGGCACCAGGTCGAAGGTCTCCGGGTCGGTCCGGGGCACGGTACGGGCGAGCCGGGACTTCGCTGGAGTGTTGCGCGCCGGCGTCGGCGGTGGCCGGTGAACGTCCTGCTCCTGGTCGCGAAGGCACCGGTCGCGGGGCTGGCCAAGACGCGCCTGTGTCCTCCGGCGAGTCCCGCCCAGGCGGCCCGGGTCGCGGCGGCGGCGCTGTTGGACACCCTCGCGGCGGTACGCGCCACCGCCGCGACGATTCCCGTGCTGGCCCACACCGGTCGGTTCGCCGATGCCGAGTGCGGCGCGGAGCTGACCGCAGCGCTGGCGGGCTGGCACCTCGTCGCACAGCGCGGCGCCACGTTCGCCGACCGTCTCGCGAACGCGCACGCCGACACCGCCGTGGCCTTCCCCGGCCGACCGGTGCTACAGATCGGCATGGACACCCCGCAGGTCCGGCCGGCCCTGCTCACCACCGCCCTGGAATTGCTCGCCGCGCACGGAGCCGTGTTCGGGCCGGCGCTCGACGGGGGCTGGTGGGCACTCGGGTTACGCGACCCGGCGTACGCGGGCGTGTTGCGCGACGTGCCCATGTCCACCGACGACACCGGTCGCCGTACCCTCGCCGCTCTCCGGGAGCACGGCGTACGCCCGGCGATCCTGCCCGGGCAACAGGATGTCGACGACTGGCCCAGCGCGCTGGCGGTCGCGGCCGACCTGCCCGGCACGCGGTTCGCGGCTGCCGTCGAGTCGGTGGGCGGCCACCTGGTGAACGGACGCCTCCGGTGAGTTCGACGATGATCCTCGACGGTTTCGCCGTGGCGCTGGGCGGGCTCGGCGGGTGGTCCGCCGACCAGGATGCCCGCGGTACGCCGGTCGCCCCGATGCCTCCGGCCCCGTCCGAGCACTGGCTGGTGCACACCGACGGACGACGCGACCTGTTGCCGGTTCGGCGCTGGCACGGTCCTCCCGAACCGGCGATCGAGTCGCTCGCCGCGCGCTGCGACGGGCCGACGATCGACCTCGGCTGCGGCCCCGGCCGACTGACCAGGGCGCTCGCCCAGCGCGGTCTCGTCGCCCTGGGGGTGGACATCTCCGCCGAGGCGGTACGGCTGACCCAGGGCCGGGGTGTGGTCGCCCTGCGACGCGACGTCTTCGACCCCCTGCCCGGCGAGGGGCGGTGGGCTCACGCCCTGCTCGTCGACGGCAACATCGGCATCGGCGGTGACCCGGTCCGGCTGCTGCGTCGGTGCGCGGCCCTGCTCGCGGCCGACGGGACGCTGCTGGTCGAGGTGGAGCCCCCGGGAGCCGGGCTGTGGCAGGGACAGGCGTTCGTGCTGTCCGGGGCGTCCGGCGACGGGGTACGTCAGGGGCCGACGTTTCCCTGGGCGCGGGTCGGTGCGGACGTGCTGGCCGGTACCGCCGCCGCTGCCGGCCTACGGGTCGCGGACCGTCTCCGGTTCGGCACACGCTGGTTCGCCGAGTTGGTCCGCCAATGATCCGCCAGCCGCGCGTCCCCACCCCCGAGGACTTCACCGCGCCGTCGCACTCACCGCTGGTCGCCGCCCGGCTCGGCCTCTGGCTCGGGGTGGCGTTCGGGCTGTGTTTCGGCACCGGGCTGCTCAGCCACTACCTCCAGCACCCGCCCGGTTGGTTCACCTGGCCGACCCGACCGGTCAACCTCTACCGGATCACCCAGGGCGTCCACGTGCTCTCCGGCATCGCGGCGATCCCGTTGCTGCTGGCCAAACTGTGGAGCGTCTACCCGCGGCTGTTCGTCCGGCCGCCCCTGCGCCAGCCGATCCGGTTGTCCGCCCACGCCCTCGAACGGATCTCCGTCCTCGTCCTGGTCTGCGCGGCGTTCTTCGAACTGGTCACCGGCCTGTTCAACGTCGCCCAGTCGTACCCCTGGGGGTTCTTCTTCCCGACCGCGCACTACGCGGTCGCCTGGCTGGTGGTGGGCGCGTTGCTGCTGCACGTCGCGGTGAAGCTCCCGATCGCCCGCGCGGCACTGGGCACGCCGCTGCGGCCCAGCGCCGGTGGGCGAGACGATCGGGACTCGTCCGGACGTCGCGCGTTCCTGCGTACCTCGGCGGGTGTCGCCGGAATCGCCGTGCTGGCCACCGCCGGCGTCACCGTCCCGTGGTTGCGTCGGGTGTCCCCGCTAGCGTGGCGGTCCGCGTCCGGACCGCAGGGCGTGCCGATCAACCGGACGGCCGCCGCCGCGCGCATCGCCGTTCCACCCGACTGGCGGCTGGAGATCGTCTGGCCGGGCGGGCGGTACGCCCTGTCCCTGGCCGACCTGGCGGCCCTGCCGCAGCGCACGGCCGAACTGCCGATCGCCTGCGTCGAGGGCTGGAGCGCCTCCGCCCACTGGACCGGTGTGCCCGTCGTCCACCTGCTCCGCCGGGCCGGCGCACCCACCGGCCGACCGGTTCGCGTCACCTCCCTGGAGACCGACGGCCTGTACGCCGCGAGCACCCTCCCCGCGGCCCACGCCAGTGACCCGCTGACCCTGCTCGCACTGCGGATCAACGGCGAGGACCTGTCCCCTGACCACGGGTACCCCTGCCGCCTCATCGCGCCGAGCCGACCGGGTGTGCTCCAGACCAAGTGGGTGGCCCGGCTGGAGGTGCTGCGGTGAGAACCGTCCGACTGCTTCTGCTCGTGCTCGGCACCGCCGCGGCGGCGTACGGCGGTTGGCTGCTCCTCCCCCAGCTCGCCACCACCCTGCCGTGGCTGCTCGGCGGTCCGCTGCTGCACGACATCCTGGTGGCACCGCTCGTCGGACTTGTCGGGCTGGCCCTGGGCCGACTGGTGACCGACCGGTTCCGCCGGGCCTGGATCGGCGCGGGCCTGCTGGCCAGCGCCACGTTGCTGCTGATCGCGGTGCCCCTGCTGTGGCGACCGCCCTCGGCGCCTCCGAACCCCGGCCTGCCGGACCGTGACTACCCACTGGGGCTCGTGGCCGGGCTGGCCGTCGTCTGGGGCGTCATCGTGCTCGTGCTGGTCGTCACCACGATCGTCGGCCGGCGCGGCGCCAACCGTTCCTGAGTCCCCCACCCGCCTCCGAGGAGACGTGCACATGTCAGAAGGCAACGCCCGCCCGCCGATCGGCGTGATCGGCGGATCGGGTTTCTACGAGTTCCTCGACGACGTCAGCGAGGTCACGGTCGACACACCGTACGGACCGCCGAGCGACTCGCTGTCCGTCGGGAGCGTCGCCGGGCGACCCGTGGTGTTCCTGCCCCGCCACGGACGTCGGCACACCCTCCCCCCGCAACTCATCAACTACCGGGCCAACCTGTGGGCGCTGCGGGCAGCGGGCGTCCGGCAGGTGCTCGCACCGGGGGCCGTGGGCGGTCTGCGACCGGATCTGGGTCCCGGCACCCTCGTCGTGCCGGACCAACTGGTCGACCGGACCGCCGGCCGCGAGCAGACCTACTACGACGGGCGGCCCCGCGCGGACGGGCAACTTCCCGGGGTCGTCCACGTGCCGTTCGCCGACCCCTACTGTCCGGTGGGGCGCGCCATCGTCCTCGACGCCGCCCGCAACGCTGATTGGCAGCCGGTCGACGGCGGCACCATTGTCGTCATCGAAGGGCCGCGCTTCTCCACCCGCGCCGAATCACAGTGGTACGGCCAGCAGGGCTGGTCGGTCGTCGGCATGACCGGTCACCCCGAAGCGGTGCTGGCCCGCGAACTGGCCCTGTGTTACACCGCGCTGTCGCTGGTGACCGACCTCGACTCCGGCGTCGAGGTCGGGCACGGCGTCACCCAACAGGAGGTGTTCACGGTCTTCGCGCGAAACGTCGAACGCCTGCGCGTCCTGCTCGGCGACGCGATCCAGACGTTGCCGGCGGACCAGGCGGGCTGCCCGTGCGCAGAGGCCCTGTCCGGCACGGACACCGGCATCACGCTCCCCTGACAATCGGGGCGGGGTTGTCGACAGCTGCCGATTCGTAAGGGTTCCGCAAGGGTTCGCGACCGGTTCGACGGTTGCCGCGGCCGTACGCTGCGGTGATGGGAAAGCCGATCTTCCGGTCGCCGGTGGCCTGGGCCGCCCTCGTCTCCGCCGTCGTCGTGACGGCCCTGGCCCTCTCCTGGTTTCAGCCGTGGAAGCTGTTCACCGACACCTACGTCGACGAGGCGCTCCCAGGCGCGGGGACGACGTCGACCGTCCCCGCGCCGACCTCCACGACCCCGGCCCCCACGACCCCGCCCCGCACGACCCTGGCCCCCGCGACCCCGGCCCCCGCGTCGAAGGCCACACCGGCGGCTAACGAGATCCTGGCCGCCGGGACGTTCGTCACCCACGAGCACCAGAC
Source organism: Micromonospora sp. NPDC048905 (assembly GCF_040649655.1). Classification (NCBI taxonomy): domain Bacteria; kingdom Bacillati; phylum Actinomycetota; class Actinomycetes; order Micromonosporales; family Micromonosporaceae; genus Micromonospora; species Micromonospora sp. NPDC048905. The sequence goes on from NZ_JBEZFV010000004.1 coordinate 423,294, forward strand.
GACCGGCAGTGCCGAGATCCACCGGCTCGCCAACGGACGCCACCAGCTCGTCCTGCGCGACCTCAAGACGTCGAACGGGCCGGATCTGCGGGTGTGGCTGACCGACCAACCGGTCATCCGGGGCACGGCCGGCTGGCACGTGTTCGACGACGGCGAATGGGTCGAGCTGGCACGACTCAAGGGCAACAAGGGCAACCAGGTGTACGACCTACCGACCTCGGTGGACCCCCGTGACTTCCGGAGTGTCTCCATCTGGTGCAAGCGATTCTCGGTCTCCTTCGGCGCGGCCGACATCAAGACCACCTGACCCGGCCCCTCACGGGCGTGCGGCCGAGCGGAACCCCGTCCAGCGCAGCTCACCCGACAGGTGGCTCTGGTCGTTGAACATGACGAGCGTGGGCGACAGGCCGGCCCGGTATTCGAGCACGGTGAGGCCGGTGTTCGCGCTGTCCAGGCCGAGCCACCGGGTGGGCGGGGCCGCCAGCGCGTGCCGCACCAGCCACGCGATCGGGTACGCGTGCGTGATGAGCACCTCGTGCGAGTCCGGCTCGGTGCGCTCCGGGGCCGTGGTGAACCTCGCCACCAGGGCCTCCGCGATGCGTGTGCCGGCTGCCGCCTCGGCCTCGTCGTAGCCGTCGAAGAAGCCGGCCCAGGAGCGGGGCATCTCGTCCGCGTTCGGCACGTACGGCACGTGGTCGACGAGTTCGGCCGCCTCGGCGACCGGCACGTCCGGCAGGTGCTTGGCGATCTCCCGCGCGCTCGCGGCGGCACGCGGCAGCATCGAGTGCCACACCGCGTCGATCGGCAGGCCGGCGAGACGCCGACCGAGCAGGTCTGCCTGCCGGTGTCCCACGTCGGTGAGCTGGCCGAAGGCGTCCGCCGCACCGTGTCGGGCCAGGTAGAGGTATCGGACAGCCACGGCGGGAACCTATCGGCTTTCCGGTGCGGCGTCGCGGGCGATCCCGAGTGTCGACAGGAGGTCCTCGTGCAGCTCCATCCACACGGCGTGGCACGATGCGACCCCCACCCCGGTCACCCACCGCCCGTCCCCGGCGCGAGCCCGGGTGAGCGCCGCGTCGAACCGGTCGGCGTAACCGTCGAACCGCCTCAGCACGCTGACGAGCGCGCCGATCAGCCGGGTCAGCTCCACGCCGATCGCGGTGAGCTCGTCCAGCACCCGGCCGTCCCACTGCGGGTCGGTGTGGTCGTTGGACGTCAACCGGTCACCCTCGACCGGCCGCAGCTGCCAGTCGGTGCAGGCCCGGACCAGTCGCCCGTTGAGGGTCTCGAACTCCTTGTGGGCCTGCTCGACGGTGGCTCGCGCGCCCGCCTGGTCCAGCTCCTCGCCAAGCTTCCGGGAGTCCTGCTCGCGGCCGCGCTCGGTGAGCGTCCACCCGCCGGTGCCACCGAACTCGACGTGGGTCACCCACCCGTACGCCTCGAAGTCCAACAGCAGCTCGGCGGCCGTCTCCAGGTCGACGCCGGTGCGGCCGGAGACGGCCGCGTCGTTGGCCACCCCGGCGACCCGCACGGCGTGCAGAACCGACAGGTCCGGTGCTGAGGCATGCGTCATGGTGATCAGCATTCCGACTCCCGCATCGGACGTCAACGTGGCGCTTCGGGTCCGGGTAGGCTCGCCCAGCAGTTGAAAGGGGGTCTGTTGCTGATCGACCTGAGCGACGCCGAACCGGCGACGTCCGGCGGCAAGGCCGCCGCGCTCGCCCGGCTTCTCCGCGCGGGCATGCCGGTCCCACCCGGGTTCGTGGTGCCGACCACCGCCTACCGGGAGACCGACGACGGTCTCCCGGCGGAGCTGATCGACGAGATCGCTCAGGCGCTGCCGCGGATCGGGGACGGCTACCTTGCCGTGCGGTCGTCGGCGACGAGCGAGGACACCGCCCACGCCACCGCGGCGGGGCAGCACGACACCTTCCTGGGCGTGCGCGGCCCCGAACAGGTGGCGGACGCCGTCCGCGGATGCTGGTTGTCGCTGTGGTCCGAGCGTGCCGTGGAATATCGGCGTCGGCAGGGCGACAGACCGTCGCCGTCGATCGCCGTGCTGGTGCAGCGCCTGGTGGACGCGGACGTCGCCGGGGTGATGTTCACCGGCGACGACATCCGGATCGAGGCGTCCTGGGGGTTGGGGGAAAGCGTGGTCAGCGGCCACGTCACCCCGGACTCGTGGACGCTCTCCGGCGGCGACATCACCCACCGGTCGCTCGGCACGAAGGAGACCCGGGTCGACCGCACGGTCACCCGCGAGGTGGCACCGGCCGACCGGGAGCGCTTCTGCCTCACCGACGACCAGCTCACCCGGCTTGGGCAGCTCGGCCGGCGGGCAGCCGACCTGCTGGGTGGCCCGCAGGATGTCGAGTGGGCGATCGCCGGCTCCCGGATCTGGATCCTCCAGTCGCGCCCGGTCACCAGCGCCCTCCCTCCCGCGCCAACGGTCGGCGGCGAGGGCGGTCAGGCCCGCACCGGTACGCCCGGCAGCCCCGGCCGCGCCACCGGGCCGGTGCGCGTCGTGCGTGGCCCCGCCGACTTCGCTCGGGTCCGGCCCGGTGACGTCCTCGTGTGCCGTACCACGGATCCGGCGTGGACCCCGCTGTTCGGGATGGTCGCCGCGGTCGTCACCGAGATCGGCGGTCTCCTCTCGCATGCCGCGATCGTCGCCCGCGAGCAGGGCCTCCCGGCCGTCCTGGCGGTCGCGGACGCGACGACTGCCCTGCCCGACGGCGCGCCCGTGCGGGTGGACGGGAGCACCGGCCGGGTCGCACTCCTCGATCCCTGATCGCGAGTGGCGCCCGGCAGCACGCTGCGTCGGCCACGAAGCTAGCCCACCGAGACGGAGACGTGCGCGGTGACGATCCGCCAGCCGACGGGCAGGCGTACCCAGGTCTGGGTCTGCCGCCCGGTGGCGGCGGTGCCGGCGTACCCGAATCGGGTCGTCACGACCGCCAGGTCCGGGCCGAACGTGGTGACCACCGGATCGACCAGCCGGCGGCCGGCCGGCAGTGGTGGCTGCGCGGCCCGCCACTTGCGCTGCTCGTCCAACCCGTACTGATGGTCGGCGAGGCCGAAACGCACGGTCTGTTCGGAGTCCCAGAAGTACCCGCAGATCTCCTCGGCGTCGCCGTCGGCCAGCGCCCGCTCGTAGGCGGCGAAGGCCGCCGTCACCTCGGCGACCACGTCCGTCCGGTCGATCTCCATGCGGTACGTCCCTTCGATCCGGTGGTCGGGAACTGGCCGGCCCGGTCGGTGGCTTGCCGCCCCGACCGGGCCCGCCGGCTCAGCCGCTCAGTGCCGACGTCCGCCGCTCGCCGTCGGCCCGATCGGCGTCGAGGTCAGCCGGACCGTGCTCCCGGTCCAGTGCGGCCTCCTCCGGGTCGGGCTCGCGGGGAGTGGGGCGACCCAGCGCGAAGATCACGCAGATCACCGCGACGAAGAGGTAGCCGAGTGCCACCTGGCCGTTGGCGTTCCATTCGACGCGCTCGCCGTGGATCAGCCCGATGAACGACAGCGCAGCGCCGGTGCCGGCGAAGATCGCGGCCCGGACGAACCGCTTGTCGATGATGAAGACCACCACCGCGCCGAGCACCAGGCCGGCGAGGATCGCGCCCTGACCGAGCACCAGCAGCCCGTCGTAGACCACGCCCGCGCCGTTGAGCGCATCGTCGCCGACCGCCGCGGCGGTGGTGCCGGCCGCCGCCAACGCGTTGTCGATCTGCCCGGTCGCCCAGGCCGCGATGTTCGGGATCAGCGCGGCGACCACCGCGGCGGCGTGCGCCCGAGGGGTCGCCTGGAACGCCTGTGCGCCGATCAGCAATCCGATGTAGAGCAGGATCGGCACGATGGCCGCCGTCGGGAAGATCGCGCCGAGCAGCCCGAACATGCCGAGGAAGCACAGCACGGCGATCACCACCCCGGTCGCCATCGAGTAACCGCTGCGACCACCGGCCGCCTTCCAACCCGGGTGCCCGACGTAGACGGCCGGCGGGAAGGGCGAGCCGAGCGCGGCCCCGATCACCGCGCCCGCGCCGTCGGCCAGCAGCACACTGCGCAGGTTGTAGTTGTCCCCCGCGGTGGCGGCGCTCTCCACGTTCGTCATGCCCTCGGTGAAGTTGTAGACGCCGAGCGGGATCGCCGTCGCCAGCAGCGGCGCCATGTCGGCCAGCCCGGTGAGGAGCAGGTCCAGCTTGAACGACGGTACGGCGATCGCGATGTCCCGGGCCGCGGCCGTGACGTCCGGCACCGACATCGCCCCTCCGGCCCAGCCGATCGCGGTGCCGAGCAGCAGCGCGGCGAGGCCGATCGGGAAGTTGAACGGCAGCTTCACGTCGGTGAGCAGGCCGATCAGCAGCAACGCGAAGACCGGTAGGGCCACCCAGGCCATCCGCCACATCTGCCCGGCCGGATTCATCGAGATGAACGTGATCGAGATTCCCGCGAGGGTGCCGAGCAGCGCGGCCCGGGGCGCGTACCGGCGGATGTACGGCCCGACGAACGCGCCGATCAGCACGATCACGCCGATGATGAAGGCCCACGCCAGCCCGGCCTCCCAGGCCCGCACGGGGTCCTGGGTGCGCAGGTAGATCGGCAGCATGATGACGAAGATGACGATGAACATGTGCGGCACGCTCGGCCCGTACGGCAGGGCCGTCACGTCGGTGCGGTTCTCCCGTCGCGCCAGCCGGCGGGCCAGCCAGGTGTAGTAGATGTTGCCGGCGACCAGGGCGATGCCCAGCGCCGGCAGGATGGTGCCGAACACCTCCCCCTCGGGAAGGTTCACCACGGCGAGGCAGAGCCCGGTCAGGGTGAGCACGTTGACCAGGACGTTGACGCCGAAGCCGAAGAACGCGTTGGTGTCGCCGCGCACCCAGTACGGGAGCGGGGCGACGGTGGGCTTGGTCGAGACCATGGCTGCTCCCGGTCAGGAAGAGGGTTGCAACACGGTGGTGGTGGGCAGCGCGGCGCGGACCTGCGCCGAGTCGGCGACCCACCCGAAGATCCCGCCCTGGGCGGCGATCATGTCGAGCCCGACCCGCTGGAACTCGGGGAAGTAGGACCCGACGCAGTCGGCGAGCACGAGGCACTCGTACCCGCGGTCGTTGGCCTCCCGGACGGTCGTGTGCACGCACACCTCGGTGGTGACCCCGGTGACCAGAAGACTGCGGACGCCCCGCTCGGCGAGTAGGCCGGCCAGTTCGGTGGCGTAGAAGGCGCCCTTGCCGGGCTTGTCGATGACCGGCTCGTCAGGTAGCGGTGTCAGCTCGTCGATGATGTCGTGGCCGTACTCGCCGCGGACCAGGATCCGGCCCTTGGGTCCGAGGTCACCGATCCGCATGCTGGGCGCTCCGCGGCTGAGCTTGGCCGGCGGACAGTCGGACAGGTCGGGCAGGTGCCCCTCGCGGGTGTGCACGATGGTCATGCCGACGGTGCGGGCGTCGGCCAGCAGCGCCGCGAGTGGCGGGATGGTGCGGCGCAACTGGCCGACGTCGTTGCCCAGGCTCGCACCGAACCCGCCGGGTTCCAGGAAGTCGCGCTGCATGTCGATGACGAGCAGCGCCGTGGTCGAGAGGTCGAAGGTGTACGGGCCGGGCCGTGCGGCGGGGATGGTCAACATGGGCGCACCTCACTGGGCCGTGGCGGCGATGACGTCGTCGGATGTGGTGACGCAGCCGAAGACGCCGCCCTGCATGGTGACCATGTGCAGTGCCGCGTCGTGGTTGGCCTTGTCGGTGGCGCCGGTGCAGTCGGAGAGAATCAGGCACTCGTACCCCCGGTCGTTCGCCTCGCGCATCGTGGTGTGCACGCAGACGTCGGTGGTGATGCCGGTGAGGATCAGGTGGGTGATGCCCCGGGTGCGCAGCACCAGGTCGAGGTTGGTGGCGTAGAAGGCGCCCTTGCCGGGCTTGTCGATGATCACCTCGCCGGTCACCGGGGCGACCTCGGGCACGATCTCCCAGCCCGGCTCGCCCCTGATCAGGATCCGGCCGGCCGGGCCGGGCGTGCCGATCTCGGCGCCGATGCGGGCCGACCGCCACCGCTTGTTCGCCGGCAGGTCCGACAGTTGCGGGTCGTGCCCCTCCCTGGTGTGGACGACGAGCATTCCCAGCAATCGGGCGTGCTCCAGCAGCCGGGCGGTGGCCGGCAGGCCGGCCCGGGTGAGGCCGATGTCGTAACCCATCGCGTCGACGTAGCCGCCCGGTCCGCAGAAGTCGGTCTGCCAGTCGATACAGAGCAGTGCGGTTCGCGCGGTGTCCGCCGCGCCGTCGTACGGCCACGGGTAGGGGTTGGCCGGTACCGGCCCGATGCTGCCCATCCTCTCGCCTCCTGTCGTCGTCGCTGGTGCCTGTCCGCGCTAGCGCCGGGTGGCGGCGCGGCGGTAGGCCCGCCACCCTCCGGTGGCGCTGATGTCCTCGGCCGGCGGGCCGGCGGCGTACGCCTCGCAGAGGAAACCGAGCACGTCGCGCCCGTCGTCGAGCCGGACCCAGCCGAGCGAGAGTGGGGCCGGGACCCCGGCCAGCAGACCGCCGACGGCGGAGCCGGGCAGTCGCCACAGCTCGACCTCGATCGAATGACCCGCCGGCTCGTCCGGTGCCACGCGGACCAGGCCGGGCAGTCCCTCGCCGTCGGGGGTGTCCATCCGGACGAGCCGGTAGAGCGGCGCGGTGCGGGCGGTGTCGACGAGCGCGGCACCCTGCCCGACCAGCTCACCGTTGCGGGACTCGCCCGTCAGGTGCCGGCCCACCACGGCGACCAGGAGTTCCGCCGGACGCTGCGCCGGTGGTGAGCTGACCTCGACCGTTCGGGTTGGTGGGCCGCCGTCGGTGAGGGTGGCGGCCAGGCGGGACAGGGTGGTGTCGCTGAACGCCGGGCCGACCAGGGTCAGGCTCGCCGGGCGACCGGTGCTGGTGAACCCGTTGGGTACGGTCACCGCGGCCAGGTCGAGCAGGTTCGCGAACTGGGTGTAGCGGCCGAGCATGGCGTTGCGCCCGATCGGGTCCTCGGCGATCTCGTCGAGCGTGAACGTGGTGCCGACGGTGGGCACGACCAGCACGTCGATGTCCTGCCAGAGCTGGTCGACCTGCGCCCGCAGCTCGCGCAGGCGGTGCTGGCCCCGAAAGGCGTCGATGGCGTCGTAGCGCCGCCCGGTCTCCAGCACGGTCCGGGTGACCGCGAGGACCGACTCGGGATGCGACCGCAGGAAGCCGTCCAGCGCGACGAGCCTCTCGGCGACCCAGGGTCCCCGGTAGAGCAGGTCGCCTGCCTCGAAGAAGTCGCCGAGCGGCACCGACCGAGGGGTCCCGACGAAGGTGCGCAGCCGTTGCACTCCCGCGACGAACCGAGCCTCCTGCCCGGCGTCGCCGAAGAACTCCAGGTCCTCTGCCCGGGGCACTCCGAGGCGGAGCGTCCCCGGCAGGCGGGCAACCACCCGCTCCGCCGGCAGCGGACGTCCCCAGGGGTCGGCCGCCGTGACGCCACGGGCCGCGTGCAACACCTCGACGGCGCCGGCGACGTCGGCGGCGAAGACCGACACGCAGTCCAGCGAGCGGCAGGCCGGCACGACACCGGCCGCGCTGAGCAGACCCCGGGTGGGTTTGAGGCCGACGATCCCGTTCAGTGCCGCCGGCACCCGACCGGAGCCGGCGGTGTCCGTACCCAGGGCGAAGCTGACCTGGCCGGCGGCGACCGCGACCGCGGAGCCGGAGCTGGAGCCGCCGGAGATCAGCCCGCCACCGAAGACGCTCTCGCAGCTGCCGTAGGGCGAGCGTGCGCCGGTCAGGCCGGTGGCGAACTGGTCGAGGTTGGTCTTGCCGACGAGCATCGCGCCGGCGTCGAGCAGTCGGCGCACCACCGGCGCGTCCTCGGCGGCGCGGTACCCGAAGTCGGGGCAGCCGGCGGTGGTGATCATGCCGGCCACGTCGATGTTGTCCTTGACCGCGAACGGGATGCCGTACAGCGGCAGCGCGGGATCACCGTGGCGGGTCAGCGACTCGGCGCGTTCGCGCAGGTGCTCAGCCGGGACGGTGCTGATCCAGACCGGCCCGCCGGCACGTCCGGCAAGCCCGTCCAGGACGCGCTCGGCCTGGGCCGCCGGGGTCAGGCCGCCATCGCGGTACGCCGACCGAAGCTCCGAAATGGACCCTACTGGTTCTGGCATACAGTCGATTGTCGACCGAACTGTTACGGGAACCAGCGCGCTGTGTAACGACGACATGACGGCACCCGGGCCGCGCCGCGCCTAACCGAGGTACGAGCGCGCCCCGTGCCCCGCGAGCACGGTGAGCACCTCCTCCGCGTCTCCCCCGGCGACCGCCTCGAACAGCCGCTCGTGCCGGTGGACCCCGTCCAGCGGCTGCGCCAACTCGGCCTCCCGGCGCAGGTTGATCGCCATGTAGAGCTGCAACTTCACCAGGATCGAGCCGTACACGGCGGACAGTTGGCGGTTACCGGCGAGCGCCACCAGCGCGACGTGGAACTCCCGGTGCGACTCGGCGACCGCCATCCGGTCGCCGGACCGGGTCGCCTCCCTCATCTGGTCCAGGGTCGCCCGCAACCCGGCCAGGTCGCTCTCCCGGCCGACCGGGATCCCGGCCCGCACCGCGAACTGTTCCAACATGTCCCGCAGCTCGTACAGCTCCCGCACGTCGCGGTCCGACAGGGTGGCCACCCGGACTCCCCGCCGCGGCACGTGCTCGACCAGTCCCTGTTGGGCCAACAACCGCAGCGCCTCCCGCAACGGAGCCCGGCTGATCCCCAGCCGTCGGGTCAGCTGCTCCTCCACCAGGCGTTCGCCCGGGTCGCTCTTGCCGCTGAGGATCTCCCGGGTCAGCCGGGAGACGGCGAGGTCCACCAGACTGACGCTCTCCAGCTCACCATCCACCGACGAAGCGGCCACGTCGTTCACGCCGATGAGTCTGCCACCCGCCCCCGGCCGACCGGTGTGGCCTGGTCGCCTCGTACGACCTGTCTCCGGTGCCGCCGCCTCCGACGGCATCGCCCGGCGTCGCGCCGCGCCGATCGGCGGCCGGCAACCAGCGGGCTTCTGGGGTTTGGCCGGTCAGCGTCGCATCGGTGGGGCGCCGATGGCCAGGACCGCGGTGTCGTCGGTGAGCCCGTCGCCGAACGTGTCGAGCAGATCGGTGACGGCGGCGACGGTATCGGCGGCGGTGGCGGGCGCGAGAGAGCCGGCAAATCGGGCGAGAGCCGCCGCTCCGTAGCGACCGTCGGCGGTCTCACCGCCATCGACACGAGCCTCGGTGAGTCCGTCGCTGTAGAGGAACAACGTGTCGCCGGGGTTCGCCACGATCGTGGTGTTGGTGTACCGGGACTGCGGGAAGGCCCCCACGATACGGCCCTTGGTGGGGTGGTAGTGGGTCGCGCCGTCGGCACGCAGCAGCAACGGTTCCGGGTGCCCGCCGCTGGCGATGATCGCGGTGAAACCGCCGACGGCCGGCGTGGGTGTGAGGATGCCGAACACGACGGTGCAGTAGCGCGCGTCCGAGCGGTATTCCTGCCAGAGCACGGTGTTGAGGTTGTGCAGCGCGGCAGCGGGATCGGGGTCGTAGACGGTCGCGGCGCGCAACGTGTAGCGGGCCAGGGCGGTGACGGCGGCCGCTTCGACGCCTTTGCCGCTGACGTCGCCGAGGAAGAACCCCCAGCGGCCGTCGATGAGCGGGAACAGGTCGTAGAAGTCGCCGCCGACCTGGTCGGTGGAGGCGGCCCGGTAGTACGCGGCGCTCTCCAGCCCGGGCGGGGTCTGCAGTACGGCGGGCAGGAGACTGCGTTGCAGTTGGCTGACGAGATGTCGTAGCCGTTGGTCCTCGCGCTCCGCGGCCCTGCGGGCGTGGAGAAGCTCTCTTTCGTAGGCGCGGCGCATCTTCGCGTCGAAGATGGCCGTCCGGATGAGTTGGGGTTGCCCCTCGCTGCCGGTCTTGACGACTGACGTGACGAGGACCGGCATCCGGGAGCCGTCCCTGGTGCGAAGTTCGAGGGAGACACCGGCGATCTCGCCCTGCATGGCGAGCATCGGCGCGAAGTGGGTCTCGTGGTAGATCCGGCCGCCACCGGTGAGCAGATCACTGAAGCGACGCCGGTCGACGAGCTCCTCGCGGCGGTAGCCGAGCCAGCCCAGCAACGTCTCGTTGATCTTCGCGATGGTGCCGTCCAGCAGGGTGGACAGGTACCCGCAGGGCGCATTTTCGTACAGGTCTTCGAGGTTGTCTTCAAGCAGGGCAGGAAAACCGACCCCACTCGGCTGGGCACTCCCGTCATCGCCCAGGCCCTGACCGTCCGGGTCGGGCCCCGCGGTGGCGGTCATCGGTAGGCGGCCCTGACGAACGACGTGATCGCTGCGGCCGTCGCCTCCGGCGCGCTCAACTGCGGGCAGTGCCCTGTCGCATCCAGTGTGACGAGTCGACTTCCAGGAATCTGCCGATGGACGAATGCCCCCACCTCGGGCGGTGCGATGGCGTCCTGAGCACACTGCAGGATCAGGGTCGGAACTCTCACGCTGGCGAGATCCGTGCGGTTGTCGGACAGGAACGTCGCCCGGGCGAACACCTGCGCCATGGCGGGATCCGTCCGGCAGAAGCTAGCCGTCAACTCTTCACCCAGCTCCGGCCGCTCGGGATTGCCCATGATCACGGGCGCCATGGTCGACGACCAGCCGAGGTAGTTGCTGTCGAGTGAATCGAGCAGGTCGTCGATGTCCTCGCGAGTGAAGCCGCCCCGGTAGTTCTCGTCATCGATGTAGCACGGCGACGGGGTGACCAGGACAAGTGCGGAGAAGCGGTCCGGTTCGCGGTTCGCCGCGAGGACCCCGATGCTCGAACTCACCGAGTGCCCGACGAAGATCGGCTGCTGGAGGTCGAGGTCCTGGCAGATGGTCAGCACGTCGTCGGCGTAGCCGTCCAGGGAGGCGTACCGGTCTGCGTCCCAGGCCATCGGGTCGGCCTTACCTGATCCGACATGATCAAACAACACCAACTGGGCCCATTGTCCGATTTCGGCGACCAGATGGCGCCACATCTGCTGATCGCAGCCGAAGCCGTGCGCGAGCACAAGAGTCGGGCCGCCCTCACGACCGGTCACCATCACGTTGTTGCGGTCCCGCACAAGCATCCGCCCATCTTCCATCACCCGCATCGGCGGTCCAAGCAGGGCTCACCTGCCCTGGGCTGGAGGTGGCCGCCGGCGCGGCGGATGCGGGTCCGGTCTGCTCGACCTCCGCCACGGCCGCCGTGACCTGCGCCACGCCGAGTGCCGCCAACGCCGCGTGCGGCTCGGCCACCGGCGTTGCTGGTTCCGGGTTCGGCGGCGGCGTTTCCGGCCCACCCCGCCGCCAGGCAACGGCGGGGCGGGCCGGTGGCACCGCGTCGGCTCACCCGTCGCCGGCGGCACGGTGGCGGTCGGCCTCGGCGTCCGCGGCACCTGTCGGAACGCCGTCGCTGTCGCGGGCGGCGTGGGACAGGTCCACGTCCGCTCCGGTCCGGGCGGCGTCGGCCGCCGCGTCGTCCGCGCCGACGATCTCCCCGCCAGCGTCGGCACCCGCGCCGTCGTCGTCGATGAGCTGTTCGGGGGCGGCCAGTGCGATTGGTACGTACCTGGGCTCGGTCATCTCGTCCTCCTCCGGGGTCCCTGCGTGCTTCCCCTACCGCTACCCCGAGGAGTGCTCGACACACCCTCGACCATGTCGGCGAGGGGGTGCACGGACACCGTCCAGATGAGAGCCAGCTGCACCGCGACGATCTGCGGGGCATCTCCGGCGCATCGGCGTCGCGCTCGGAACGGGCAGCGGACCGTCGGCCAGCATCACGCTACGTAGTGACGTCATACGTCAGACGATGATGCTAATCTATTTCGGCGCGGTAAACGGATCTCGACTGCGGAAGGATCACGATGCCATCGGATCGGCCGACAGTCAGCTCCGCCTTCACGCGTCATACCCGTGCACGGGCGGCCGGCAACATCCCCACGGCCGCGGCAGGACGCACAGTCGTCCTGCCCAGACGACGGGCGATCGCCGCCGCGACGCCCGTCCCTGCCCGTGCGGACTCCGGCATCGCCGCGTCCAGCCACGCCGTCCCCCGCTGGTCGTTGTCCCGCCAATCAGAACGGGACGTCCGCCCAGCTGCGTGTCGCCGACGCGGGTCGAATGCCGCACGTCGTCAGCAACGCATACCCAAGGAGGTTTGACTGTGCCACTTCGAAAACTCACCACCCCCTGGATAGGGGCGGCCATGGCCGCCATGATGATGGTCGCCGTCGGGGCGTACGTCATCATGACCGGCGCATCCGCATCCGCGGCCAGCACCGCCGGCTGCGGCAAGGCGCCCGGATTGAACAGCGGCACCCACACCATCCAGAGCAGCGGAAAGAGCCGCAGCTTCATCCTTCGGCTGCCCGACAACTACAACAACACCTATGCCCACCGGCTGGCCTTCGGGTTCCACTGGTTGGGCGGCACCTCCAGCCAGGTCGCGGGCGGCGGCACCGACGGAGCGTCGTGGGCCTACTACGGCATGCTCTCGCAGGCGAACAACACGACGATCTTCGTCGCCCCGCAGGGCCTCAACGGCGGCTGGGGCAACTCCAACGGTGAGGACGTCACCTTCACCGACGACATGATCCGCATGATCGACAACGCGCTCTGTGTGGACACCACCCAACGTTTCTCGGTCGGGTTCAGCTACGGCGGCGCGATGAGCTACTCGTTGGCGTGTTCCCGGCCGAACGTGTTCCGTGCGGTCGCGGCAATCGCCGCCCCCGGGGCGATCAGCGGATGCAGCGGCGGCACCCAGCCAGTGGCGTACCTGGGGATTCACGGCATCAACGACAACATCGGGAGCGGACGGTCGCTGCGCGACAGGTTCGTCCGGAACAACGGCTGTGCCGCGCAGACCCCGCCGGAACCGCGGGCGGGCAGCCTGACCCACATCACCACCGCGTACTCGTGCCAGCCCGGATACCCGGTGCTCTGGGCCGCCTTCGACGGCGGCCACCAGCAGGGGCCGGTGGACGGGTGTGCCGGCTGTGAGAGCGGCGCGCGGAGCTGGGTCAAGCAGGAGGTGTGGCGGTTCTTCAGCCAGTTCGGGTCCACCGTGCCGCCCACCAGCGCACCGCCCACCACCACTCCCCCGCCGTCGAGCCCGCCGCCGGGTGGTCAGCAGAACGTGCAGATCGTGGGTAGCCAGTCCGGCCGCTGCGTCGACGTCCCCGGTTCCAGCACCACCAACGGGGCCCGCCCGGCGCTGTGGGACTGTCACGGTCGCACCAACCAGCGCTGGACCCACACCTCCAACCGCGCCCTGACCGTCTACGGCAACAAGTGCCTGGACGCCAGCGGCGCGGGCAGCAGCAACGGCACCGCTGTCATCATCTGGGACTGCAACGGCCAGGCCAACCAGCAGTGGAACCTGAACGCCAACGGCACCATCACCTCTGCCCAGTCGGGGCTCTGCCTCGACGCCGTCAACTCCGGCACGGGCAACGGAACGCAACTGCACCTCTGGGCCTGCCAAGGCAGCGCCAACCAGCAGTGGAGCACGCGCGCCTAGTGCCACATCCGGCTACTGCCGGAGACGCGCCGCCCGGGCACTTTCCCGGGCGGCGCGTCGCCGTCGGCTACCGGCCCGCCTACCATTTCGCCATGCAGGACAGCACCGACGGCGTACGGATCAGACGCGGTAGCCCGGCCGACGCACCCGCCGTACTGAAGATGCTCGACGCCGCGGTGACGTGGATGAACGATCGGGGCAATACCGAGCAGTGGGGCACCACCCCGTTCTCCGCGAAGCCCGGCGGGGCCGACCTGGTCGACCGGTACCTGACCGAGAACCTCCCGTACATCGCTGAGCTGGACGGGACACCAGCCGCGACCCTGGTGCTGGACTCCGGGCCCAGCCCGCGCGCACCGATCGCGCCCGCGGCAGAACCCGAGCGGTACGTCCGCCTCCTGGTGACCGACCGACGGTTCGCCGGTCGACGCCTCGGAGCGGCCCTGTTGGCGCACGCCGTGGAGGAGACCCGACGCGCCGGCGTGCGGTTGCTCCGGGTGGACTGCTGGGCGGGCGGTGGTGGCGAGTTGGTGGCGTTCTACGAGCGCAACGGGTTCACCCCCACCGACACCTTCCGAGCTGGCTCCTGGCCGGGGCAGGTGCTGGCCCGGCGGGTCGACTGAGTCGTACCCGCTGTCTCCGCGATGGGGCGAACACGTCCTCAACGGCGGGTGGCGCGGTGCAGCGCGGCGACACCGCCACTGAGGTTGCGCCAACCCACCCGCCGCCAGCCCGACGCGGCGATCCGCTCCGCCAGGTCCCGCTGATCCGGCCAGACGCGGATGGACTCGATCAGGGGTCGTACCGTTCGGTGACGCCGTCGAACATCGCGGCGACCGTTGGCGGCTGCTTGTCCAGACCGGCCCGCGTCACGGCATCACCGCCGCTGCCGGTACCGCCGTCGTGAGCAGGTACTCGACCTCCAACCGGAGACGACCGCCGTCGGCCACCCCACGGTCGCCGACGAACGAGCGCAGGTCCGCGCGCAACGCCTCCCACCGGCCCTGGGCCACCAGCCGATCCCGTTCGGTGACGACGTGACCGGCGGTGTCGATGAGCAGGCTGGTCGCCGCGTCGGCGTTGGCGAAGCTCAGGCCCAACCGGTGCACGACGGTCGACGTGATCCGCAGGTCGGCGTCTGCCAGGATCTGGCCGACGAGCGTGCGGTCACCCCATCGGCTCGGTGGGGCGCCTCCGGCCGGAGGCGGCGGTAGATATCCGCCGAGCACCTGGCCCATGGCCGGCAGCAGACTGCCCGGTGTCCAGGCGGCCAGCAGGACCCGGCCCGAGGGGGCACACACCCGGCTCAGTTCCCGGGCCGCCGCTTCGTGGTCGTTCGCGTACATGACGCCGAACACCGACAGGACCACGTCGGCCGCATCATCGGGAAGCGGCAGGCGACAGGCGTCCGCGACCTGCCAGTCGACCGCCAGGCCGTCGTCCGCGGACCGACGCCGGGCCAGTTCCACAAGCGCCGGCTCCAGGTCCACCCCGACGGTACGGGCTCCGCACCGGGCGGCCAGTATCGCCGCGTTGCCCGTACCGGTGGCCACGTCGACCACCTGTTCACCCGGCCGTATCGCGGCGGCCGCCACCACCGTTTCGGCGACCGGCATCAGCCGCCGCGCCATGGCCGGATAGTCGCCGGCAGCCCACGTGGTCACGGATGCACTCTCCCATGGACCCGTGGGACGGCGGTCGGGACAGGTGTGCACACGCGGCATTCGGGGCGTCGCCGGTACCAGTAGGCGAGGGTGGCGGCGGCGAGCAGGAGCCCCCAGAGCGGGAAGGGCATCAACAGGACCAGGAGATGTTCCGAGAGGTCGGTTCCGGCCCCGAAGGACTGCTGTACCAGCGAATGGCCGGCGATGCACATCATGAGGGCCACGATCAGGCCGGGTATGACCGCCGCGTGGACGGGTACCGGGCGACCGCCGACAAACGGCAACGAGCGTGGGAAGACCTCGCCGCGGGGCCGGATCAAGCCGAGAGTCAGCCAGGTGCCTGCCTCGCCGGCGACCGCGAGGGCCAGTCCGAAGATGCGGAGACCGGGGTGTGCGGCGAGGGTCTCGGCGCTTTCCCCGATGGGCCAGGGCGTCAGCCAGCTCAGTCTGGTCACCACGTACGGCAGGGGGCACAGGGCGGCGGCCCAGGTCAGGACGCGACCCCAGGACGACGCCGCCGCTGGTGTCGTCCACGCCGCTCCCGGGCGTCCACAGGACTGGCAGTGGCCGCGGTGGTGCCGCAGGAGACGGACCAACACCGCAGCCCAACAGGCGCCGACGGCCAGGGATCCGAACACGACGAACGGTCGGTAGCCGATCGGTTCGGCGTCGCGGGCGATGTAGCCCAACCACAGCAGCAGCGCGACGAAGGCTGCCGCTCCGACGGTGATGCCACCGGCGCCCGCGGCGCGACCGCTGCGTGGCCTCGCGGACCTGAACAGGCGCGTGGCCAGTGCGGCGGTGATCGCGGCAGGCACCGCCAGCGTCATCAGGTACGCGGTGATGGTGAGCACCTGGATGTCGGGAACCAGGAAGCCGAGCAGCGTCGCCGCGACGGCGGCGACCACGATGCCGCCGACCCGGACCGCCGCGCCGACCCGGCCGCTGCGGAGCAGACCGGCCAGCGCCAGCCCGACGACGCCGGCCGTCAGGGCGAGCGCGACAGCCGTGTCCGACGGTACGTAGGTCATGAGGGAGAGGTCCGCGAACCGGTCCTGCGGGCCGAACGGGTAGCTGCTCGGGCGCAGCCACCACAGGACCCCGACAGCGACCAGCAGGAGGGACCCGACCAGGACGCCGGCCTCCGGCCAGCCGGCGACATATCGATGGTGTCGTGATGCCGGTACGTCATCCGTCAGTGCTGCGTGCATCTCTGTTCTCCCCGTGGGTGAGCCAGCCACGCCCGTGACCGGCATCGTGACGCCAGCATCGCCGCGCTCAGGAACCCCTCGCCATCTGCCGATCGGTAGATACCGGTCGGCAGCGCGATGCGGTTACGGTGACCTCGTGATCTCGCTGAACGCCCTGGGAGCCCGGTACGGGCGGGTGTCCCGCAGCCGTACGGCACGAGCGAGTACGGCGATCGGCGCCTGCCTCGCTGTCGTCGTACCGGCCGGGGTCTGGGGTTCGGGCGGCCACCCACCGCTCGCCCTCGTAGCCGTGCTGGCCCTTGCGACGCTCGCCGGGCACGCGGCGATCTGGCCGCGCGCCCGGCACCTGACCGGCGTGAGCAGCGTCGTGGTGTCCGTGCTGTCACTCGGCGCGGTGGCGCTGTGGCACCACGCCGGCGCTCCCATGCCGGCGGGGCCGTGGCCCCTGCTGACCACGGCAGTCCTGGTCGCCTACCTCGCCCTGGTCTGCCGGATGGCCACGTCCCGCATCTCGACACTGACGGTCGCCGTGGCGATCCTCGCGGAGAGCGTGCTGGCCGTTCCGATCACCGGGGCCGCCGAGCTGGGCTGGCGCGACCGCGTCGCCGTCTGCGTCTTCTGGTCGCTGGCCGGGTTCGCCGGCATCGCCGCCGGTCGGTACCTGCGCCGCCTCGACGAGGCCCGGGTACGCGCCGTCCGGCTGGCTCGCCGGGCGCAACGCGTCCAACTCGCCACCGACCTCCACGACTTCGTCGCCCATGACGTCAGCGCGATGGTGATCCAGGCGCAGGCCGGACGGATCCTGCTCGACGAGGGTGTCGACGTCGCCGAGGTACTCCAGGCCATCGAGGCGGACGGCACCCGCGCGTTGAACGCGATGGATCGCACCATCCGGCTGCTCCGGGAACTTGAGGATGTCGCTGGCGCGGTCCGCACGCCCTTGCCGGATGCCAGCGAGTTGCCGAACCTGATCCGGCGGTACGCGGCCGCCTGGGACGGACCCGTCACCGTCGCTGTCGATCCGGGGCTCGAGTCCTCGTTGCTGCCCGAGGCGAGCACGACCGCCTACCGCGTGGTTGTCGAAGCGCTCACGAACGTGCGCCGCCATGCCCACCCCGGGGCCGCCGTCGACGTACGGCTGCACCGCAGGCTCGAAGGCGTCACCGTGGCCGTGACGAACACGTCACCCACCGACCAGCGGAGCCCCGCACCGATGCACAGTCGGCGCGATCCGGTACGACGGCGCAGCGGCACCGGGCTGAACGCCCTGGCCGAACGAGTCGACATGCTCGGCGGCACGCTCGACTACGGGCCGCAGTCGCCCGCTGGATGGCAACTACGTGCCGACCTGCCCGCCGACGTGCTGCGGACGACAGCATGACCATCCGCGTACTCCTCGCTGATGATCAGCACTCCGTCCGCTTCGGGTTCCGCACCATCCTGGGGGCCGCCACGGACATCGAGGTCGTCGGCGAGGCCGCCGACGGTGCGACGGCGCTGACCCTGACTCGGCGACTGCGTCCCGACGTCGTCATCGCCGACATCCGCATGCCCGGGATGGACGGACTCGAACTGACACGCAGGCTGTGCGCGGCAGACGCTCCCGTCGCGGCGCGCGTCGTGGTGGTGACGGCCTACGATCTCGATGCCTACGTGCACACCGCGCTCCGCCACGGCGCCAGCGGATTCCTCGTCAAACACTCCGGGCCGGCGCTTCTCACCGAGGCGGTTCGCGCCGCGGTGGCCGGCGACGCGTTGATCAGCCCCACCGTGACGGTTCGGCTGCTCCGCGAACTCTCCCGGACCACGATCGCGCCCGCCCGCAAGCCGGAACCCGCGCTGTCCGACCGCGAGATGGAGGTCGTCTCCCTGGTGGCCGACGGTCTGACCAACCCCGAGATCGGCGCCAGACTGTTCATCACCACGGGAACCGTCAAGACCCACCTGGCCAGCGTCCACCGCAAGCTGGGCGTGCGGAATCGCGTCGGCATCGCGCAGTGGGCGTGGGAGACACGCGCCCACACCCGGATGCCGGGCGAGCAGCGCCAGTCCCCCGTCGGCGTGCCGGGCCGACCGGTCGCGCGTGCTACTTGCTCCGGGAGCGCAGGAACAGGATGACGACGATGGCCACCACGACGAGGACGAAGAAGCCGATCAGCACCGGTTGGGAGACCGGCGTCTTCGGACCTCCGACCACGGCAAGGTTGTCCAGCATGGCAGTCTCCGTCCACTGAGGAGGTACGCGTTCGGGACTGTCCCCTTCCCAGAATGCGTGGCGCGCAACCCACTCCGACGCGGGGAGCAGACCGAGGCGCCGCGACCGCCTCGCTGGTGTCCCCCGGTCGAGCGCGACACGCTCCCCGACCTCCCGATCCGTAACAGGCCCGAAACTACCGGTTGAGAATCCTGGAACTTCGTGCCAGCCTGAGAGCCATCGATGAGTGTGAACGTTAACGCTAACGACCCGTGGTTTTCGCTCTCACCACCGGAGGATCAGCATGATGTCCCCGGACCCGTCCCACCGGGCGCACCCGACCACTGACGCTCACATCTTCCGGAACGACGGCGGTAATTCTGCTCCGAGGGCGCCCGGCCCGGGTCTGCTGACGCGGCAGCACTGACGGACGGACAACGCCGGGGCACCCACCCACCACCAGGAGGTACCAACCATGCGCGGACATGCGAACCACCCCCCACCCGAGGAAGACAACCGGGTGTCCTCCCGTCTTCGCGGACGGCTGCTGAAACTCGCCGCCGCGGGGATCGCCGCCGCAGTCGCGATGTTCACCCTGACGATGACGACCGGATCGGCATCGGCCGCCGACAACCCGTACCAGCGAGGCCCGGACCCCACCCGGACCAGCGTCACCGCCGTGAACGGCCCCTTCGCCAACACGTCGGTGAGCGTCCCGACCGGGTACGGCTTCAACGGCGGCCGGATCTACTACCCGACCGACACCAGCCAGGGCACGTTCGGGGCCATCGCGATCTCGCCCGGCTACACCGCGTTGTTCTCCGCCGAACTGGCCTGGATGGGTCCGTGGCTGGCCTCCCACGGCTTCGTCGTGATCGGCATCGAGACCAACAGCCGTAACGACTTCGACACGGCCCGAGGCACCCAGTTGCTCGCCGCACTGGACTACCTGACCCAGCAGAGCCCGGTACGCGACCGGGTCGATCCCACCCGGTTGGCGGTCGCCGGTCACTCGATGGGTGGCGGTGGCGCACTGAGCGCGGCCATCCGGCGCCCGTCGTTGAAGGCAGTGGTCGGCATCGCGCCGTACTCGCCGTCGTCGAACCTGGCCAACGACCGGGTGCCTACGATGATCTTCGCTGGGCAGGCGGACACGGTGGTCACCCCGTCCTACGCCACCGGCCTGTACAACAGCCTCCCGGCCACCACGGAGAGCGTCTACGTGGAGGTCGCCGGCGCGGATCACGGGTTCATGGTCGGACGGTCGAACCCGGTGATGGTCCGCACCATGCTGCCGTTCGTCAAGATGTTCGTCGACAACGACGCCCGGTACAGCCAGTTCCTGTGCCCGTTGCTGGACTCCAGCGGCGTGGTCACCTACCGCAGCACCTGCCCGTTGCTGCCCTCGACGCCCACCAGCCCGACGGCGACGCCCACCAACACGCCGAGCCCCACCAACACGCCGACCCCCACCGCGTCGCCCTCCGTCCCGCCCACCTCGGCCAGCGAGATCGTCGGGACGCAGTCCGGCCGGTGCGTCGACGTACCCAACGCCGCACGCACCAACGGCACCCGGGTACAGCTCTGGGGCTGCAACAAGCAGACCAACCAGGCATGGACCTACACCGCAGGCAAACAACTCCAGGTGTACGGCACCATGTGCCTGGACGCGGCGGGCTCCGGCAACGGCGCGGCGGTGCAGATCTACGGCTGCCACAGCCAGACCAATCAACAGTGGAACGTCAACTCCAACGGCACCATCAGCAGCGTCCAGTCCGGACGATGCCTGGACGTCTGGAGCACGGCCAACGGAGCCCAGATTCAGCTGTACGACTGCCACGGACAAACCAACCAGCAGTTCCGGCTCGCGCCCCTCGCGTAGGGATCGCGGCCGGACGGAAACGGGCGGGCTCGGCGTCACGCCGGGCCCGCCCGGATCAGATCAGAGCTCCCGGTAGTAGACGGCGATCGGCAGCGGAGTGCAACCAAGTGCTTCGTACAGGGCTCGGGCGGGGGCATGGAATCCGTCCCCGCCCGTGCCGATCATGACGACCTCGGCACCGAGTTCCCGCATCGCGGCGAACGCGTGCTCGCACAGCACGGTGCCCGCGCCGAGCCGGCGGTGCTGCGCGGACACGGCGAGGATCGTGACGCTGGCATTTCGGCGCTCGGGTTCTACTGCCCAGGCCACGTAGCCGGCGACGGCACCGTCGATCTCAGCGACCGCGACGTACCGGTGCTCGGCGGGGTCGTGGAGCCCGGCAACCTGCTTGACGTAGTCGTCGCGCCACGTGCCGTGCTGGTTGGCGAAGACCGCCTCGCCCACGAGGGGGCGGAAGGAGTCCTCGTAGAACGGCCCGAACGTCTCGATTGTCAGTTCGGTGAGCCGGGCCAGGTCATGCGGAACAAACGAGCGGATACGCATGTGAGTGTGCCTCTCAAGCCGAGGATCTGAAAGCCAACAAAACGGGCATCAGATGGCCGGCTGGCGGCCGGAACGGCGGCAAGCCGACCCTCAGCGGCGGGTACGCCAAGCGGCGAAGCAACACATGGTCGAAATCCTACCGGGCACCGCAACGGCAATCGCGTCCCTTCTAGAGGGAGCACCAGCAGTACAGGCCCTCACCCGCGTCCCGGGCGCGCTGCGCGAGGGCGGTGACCTCCTCGATGACCGGGAGCATCTCGTCGTCGGGTAGCGGACCGCTCCGCGCCAACTCCTCGACCCGCCCCCACCGCGCGGACAACTCCGGCATCTGCGGCGTGGCGATGGAGGCGAGGGTGTCCCGCGTGGCCCGATCGAGCGACATCAGCCACGGCCCCTCCTGCTCGTCCTCGCTCCACACCAGCTCGGTACCGATCAGGCTCGCGTTCCAGTCGACCTGGCGCACGAAACCCACGAGCTGGCCGAGGATCACCGTCGGCTCGATGCCCTTCAGATCGACCGCATCCACGGCCGCGCCGCCGTGACCGACGGCGAGCGGCCCGCCCTCGAAATCCTCCACCAACCTGACAGCCGCAGCGTCGTCCTCGGCCCGGAAGTAGTCGTACAGCACACCCATGGCGTGCACTCCACCACAGGGGTACGACAGCAGATGCCCCACGCCGATCCCGCCGCCGAACTCCCCCACTTCCTCGAATCTGTAAACAACCCTTGATATTAAACTTCACGAACGTCAATATGTGGAGGTCGCGGGTCGTCGAAGCCTGGGGAGTGAGCCATGAGGAGCCGTCGGATTTTCGCAGTGGTGGCCGGGGCGGCGATGACCGTCACGGCAGCCGTCGCCTTCGTCCCCAGCAGCATGGCGGCCGTGTCCTCGGCGGATGCCGTGCCGATGGTCGCCTGCACCGCCCCGGCCTGGGCCGAGGGCACCACGTACCAGACGGGCGCCCAGGTCACCTACGGCGGCCGGCTCTACCAGGCACTTGTCACCCACACCGCGCACCCCGGCGCCGGCTGGAACCCGGCCGCGACCCCGTCGCTGTGGCGTGACCTGGGCGCGTGCTCGGGAAGCACTCCGCCGCCCACCACCGCCCCACCGACCACGGCGCCACCCACCACTGCGCCACCCACCACTCCACCCCCGACCACACCGCCCCCGACCACGCCACCCCCCACCGGCGGGACCTGCGCGGTGAAGTCGCGGCCCACCGGCAAGGTGTTGCAGGGCTACTGGGAGAACTGGGACGGCGCCTCCAACGGCGTACACCCCGGTCTCGGCTGGATCCCGATCACCGACAGCCGGCTCAGCCAGCACGGCTACAACGTGATCAACGCGGCGTTCCCGGTGATCCGCGCGGACGGCACGGTCCTCTGGGAGAACGGCATGGACGCCGGCGTCAAGGTCGCCACCCCGGCCGAGATGTGCCAGGCCAAGGCCGCCGGCGCCACCATCCTGATGTCGATCGGCGGAGCCGCCGCGGGCATCGACCTGAGTTCCACCGCGGTCGCCGATCGGTTCGTCGCGACGATCGTGCCGATCCTGACGGCGTACCACTTCGACGGGATCGACATCGACATCGAGACCGGCCTGACCGGCAGCGGCAACATCAACACCCTGTCCACGTCGCAGGCGAACCTGATCCGGATCATCGACGGCGTGCTGGCCCGGATGCCGTCGAACTTCGGCCTCACCATGGCACCGGAGACCGCCTACGTCACCGGCGGCAGCGTGGTCTACGGCTCGATCTGGGGCTCGTACCTGCCGATCATCAAGAAGTACGTGGACAACGGCCGGCTCTGGTGGCTGAACATGCAGTACTACAACGGCAGCATGTACGGCTGCAACGGCGACTCGTACCCGGCGGGCACCGTGCAGGGCTTCACGGTGCAGACACAGTGCCTCAACAACGGCCTCACCATCCAGGGCACCACCATCCGCGTGCCGTACGACAAGCAGGTCCCGGGCCTGCCCGCACAGATCGGGGCGGGCGGCGGCCACCTGTCGACGTCGCTGGTCTCGCAGGCCTGGAACTCCGTGCCCGGGCTGAAGGGCCTGATGACCTGGTCGGCGAACTGGGACGGGTCGAAGGGCTGGACCTTCGGCGACAACGTGAAGCGCCTCCAGGGCCGCTGACGGGTCACGTCGCCGGGCCCCCGCCAGCCGGCCTTCCGGCAGGCGCGGGCCCGGCGATTCAGGAGGCCGTGCCAGGATGGCGAACCGAAACTCGGTGCCGTTGCGATAGGTAGGCATGACCGCCCAGGACGACGCCGACCTCCTGGCCCTGACCGCAGGCGGCGACCGGAACGCGTTCGAGGCGTTCTACCGCCGGCACGCGCCATGGCTGCGCCTGCGCCTGTGCTACCGCTGTGCCGACGAGGCCCTCGTCGACGACGTCGTGCAGGAGACGTTCCTCGCCGTGTGGACCGGCGCCGCCGCCTCCTTCCGGCCCCGCGACACCGACCCCGCCGCCTGGCTGTGGCGGATCGGGTCGCGCCGGCTCATCGACGCACTGCGTCGCCGCACGTCCCGCGACCGGCTCGGCCGGCTGCTGGCCCGCCTGGGCGGCCGGGACGAGTCGTCCGCCGAGGAGCAGGTGCTCATCGGCCTCGAACACGGCGACCTCGGCGGCGCCCTCGCCCGCCTCTCCCCGGAGTTGCGCGCGGTCATCCGCGCCACCGTCCTGGACGGCCTCTCCACCGCCGAGGCCGCCGTCCTGCTCGGCATCCCCGCCGGCACCGTCAAGACGCGGGCGATGCGGGCCCGCCGGCAACTGCGAGAGGAGTTGACATGACCTGGCACCTGCTCGACGAGGACCTGCGCGCCTACGCCACCCGTACCCTCGCCGCCCCTGGTCTGTGGTCCACGGAGGCGCACCTGGCGGCGTGCGGTGAGTGCCGCGAACGCCTCGCCGCCGCCGCGACCGCCGACCTGCGGTGGGCGATCGACGAGGGCTGGGCCCGCCTCGACGCCTCCCTGGACGCGCCGCGGCCGGGGCCTGTCGAACGGTTGATGATCGCGGTCGGCGTTCCCGATCACACCGCGCGGCTGCTCGCGGCGACGCCCGCGCTGCGGCTGTCGTGGCTCGTGGCGATCGCGGTCACGGCCGCGTTGACGGCAACGATCGCCCTGTTCACCGACCCGGTCGTGTTCCTCGCGGTCGCCCCGCTGTTGCCGCTGGTCGCGGTCGCGATGTCCTTCGCGCCCGGCATCGACCCCACCTACGAGATCGCGGTGGTCGCTCCGATCCGCTCGTTCCGGTTACTGCTCTTGCGGTGCCTCGCGGTCCTGTCCGCGACCACCGCGCTGTCCGCCGTGGCCAGCCTCTTCATCTACGAGTACGGGCTGCGCGCGACCGGCTGGTTCCTGCCCTCGCTCGCCCTGACCGTGCTGTCGGTGCTGCTCTCGGCTCGGCTCGGCGCGGGGCCGGCCGCGGTCGTCGTCGGCGTCGGCTGGGCGACGGTGGTCGCCGCCACCTTCGGCGACCGGCTCGTCTTCACCCTGGCCGGGCAGGTCGGCGTCGTGATCGTCGGCGGGATCGCCGCCGTGGCACTGGCCCGTCAGCGCGGCACCTACGACCGCCACCACGTCCCCCACCTGTCGAGGAGAATGTCATGACTGCCGTTCAGGCAGACGGTCTGGCGCTGCGGTACGGGCGCACCACCGCGCTCGAGGACGTGTCGTTCACGCTGCGTACCGGGGTGACCGGGTTGCTCGGCCCGAACGGTGCGGGCAAGACGACGCTGCTGCGGATCGTCGCGACCGCCCTGCCGGCGGGTGGCGGCACGCTGCGGGTCTTCGGCCACGACCCGAGCACGCCACCCGGGCGGCTCGCGGTCCGGCGCCGGCTGGGCTACCTGCCGCAGGACCCCGGCTTCCACCCGTCGTTCACCGCGTTCGAGTTCGTCGACTACGTCGCGATCCTCAAGGAGCTCACCCACCGGACGGCGCGGCACACCGAGGTCGCCCGGGTGCTCTCCGCCGTCGGCCTCGACGACCGCCGACGGTCCCGGATCCGGACCCTGTCCGGCGGCATGAAGCAACGGCTCGCGCTGGCGGCCGCCCTGGTCGGCGACCCGGACCTCGTCATCCTCGACGAACCGACGGTCGGCCTCGACCCGGAGCAGCGGCTGCGGTTCCGGGAACTGATCGCCGACCTCGGCGAGCACAAGACGGTGCTGCTGTCCACCCACCAGACCGAGGACGTCATGTCGCTGTGCCAGGAGGTCATCGTGCTGGACCGGGGCCGGGTCCGGTTCGAGGGCACCCCGGCCGAGCTGGCCGGGCTGGCCGCCGGCCGGGTGTGGACGAGCGCGGCGCGCCGGGCCGGGACGTTGGCGTCGTGGCGGACGGGCACGGGGCTGTACCGTCACGTCGGCGACCCGCCAGCCGGGGCGAGGCTGGTGGAGCCGTCGATCGAGGACGGCTACCTGACGCTTGTCGGCGCCGGCGCCGAGGCGTCCGCGGTCGCGGGCGGTGCGCGATGACCGCGACCCTGACGGTCGCCACGCCGGCCCGTCCGACGCCGTCGTCCACACCCGGGCGTCGGCGAGCGCTGCTCGCACTCACCCGGTTCGAGTCGGTCCGGATGCTACGACACCCGCTCACCGTCGCGGCCGCGCTGCTCTTCCTCGGCCCGTGGCTGTGGGGCTCGTTGTCCGGCTCGGCCAACCGATATCCGGTGCTCCCGGACGAGCTGATCACCATCCAGCTGCTCGCGCTGCCGATCCTCGGAGGGTCGGCGCTGATCGTGGCGAACCTCGTCACCCTGCGGGCGTACCGGCACCACGTCGATGCGTCCTACGACGTGCTGGTGCTGCCGCCAGCCTGGCGGGTCGGCGGGTTCCTGCTGGCACTGCTACCGCTGGCCGGCCTCAGCCTGCTGCTCGTGGGCGTCCGGGTCGCGGTTTCCGCAGTGCTCCCGGGTGCGGCCGGAAGCGTCGACGTCGCCGCCCTGGTGACCCCGGCGGCGCTGACACTGCTCCTCGGTGCGGTCGGGGTGCTCTCCGGCGTCCTGATCCGCTCCCTGCTGATCGCCCCACTGCTCGTCCTGCTCGTTCTGGTGCTGGAGTTCACGGCGATCACCATGACCCTCGTCGGGACCGGCTGGCGGTTCCTGCTTCCGGTCTACATCAGCGAGTTCGCCGTCCCGGTCCCCGCCGGCGTCTCCGAGCGGCCCTCGGCCCGGCACCTCGCCTACCTGGTCGGGATCACCGTGCTGCTCGTCGCGGCCGTACTGGCCCGGGCCACCGCGCGGCGGTCGGTCGTCGCGGCCGGGCTTGCCGTCGGGCTGATCCTCACCGTCGGCGGAGGGGTGACCCAGTCGCTACCCGACCCGGGCATGGCGGCGGCCCGCGCGACTGTCGAAGACCGGCCGGCGAGCATCCAGTCGTGCGTCAGGCGCGGCGACGTCACCTACTGCTACTTCGACGGGTTCGATGGGTTCGTCCCCGGGTGGGAGTCGGTGGTGACCTCCGTACGCGCGGTGGTGCCGGACAGCGCCGCCTCGTCCGGACCACCGCTCGCGGTGCGGCAGCGGGCCCTCGTCGAGGAGATCTCGGCCGGGGGCGCCGGGTCCGTCGCCGAGGCCATGCAGGTGGTGGCCGGCTGGAAGGTCGATGACGCGGCGGCGGGCACCCCGGAGGCGGTCCGGGTCGACACCGCGTGGGGCGACGATCGGGCAGCCGCCGCCCTGGCCGCCGAGGTTGCCTACCGGCTGATGGCCGCGAAGGCGTACGACGGGGGGAACTTCCTCTGCGGGGCGCAGGCCGCGCTCCTGGTGTGGCTGGTCGGGCGGGCGTCGCCGACCACCCTGGCCGGGATGCGTTCGCTGGACGAGACGAGCACCGGCGCGCTCGTCTTCAGCGACACATCGGGCCTGTACGGCATCTTGGCGCCCGACCGGGCGGCGGCACCGGCGATGGAGCTGCTGGAGCGGCAGTCCGACGAGGTGCCGTCGCTGGTCGAGCGACACTGGGCCGAGCTGACCGCGCCCGAGACTCCGCTGGAGCGCTTCGGTGCCATCTTCGGGGTGCCGGTCCAGCCGCTCGCGCCGGACGACGAAGCGCTGCCGTGCGTCCCGTGAGCGGCGTACCCGCCATCGGCTCGTCGAGGCAGGCGGCCGGCCGGCTCGTGCCGAGGCGGGGTGGACGACTGCGGACGGTGGCGGCGCTGGTCTGGCCGACGCTGCGGGCGACGCGGATCTCGCCGCTGCTGGCGGCCGGGGTCGTCGGTGCGGCGATCGTGACCCCACCGGCCGTGACCGGCTCGGTCCTGCCTCCCGACGAGCACATCACGTTGCTGCGGTTGGTGCTGGCCTGCATCGGTCTCGGCGTCACGTTCGCGCTCGACGACGCCGCGAAGCCGACCACGGAGACCCTGCCGGTTCCGGCCTGGCTCGGCGCACTGCTACGAGCGGTCCCCGCCGCGGTCATCGGTGGTGCGTGCTGGGCGGCGGCGTTGCTGGTGACGCGGTCCGGGCCGGAGACCGCTTCGTTGCCGTACCCGGACCTGACCCGTGAGGCTGCGACCGTCGCGGCGGTCGCGTTCCTCGCGTCGGCAGTCGGCTGGCGACGGTCGCCGCGCGGGATCGCCAGCCCACTCGCCGCCCCGATGCTGCTGCTGGGGATGGCGGTGGTGGCGCTGCTGCCGGCCTCGGTGGCTCTCCTCGTCGGCACCGGCGACGGCTGGAACGCGGCCCACGACCGCTGGATGTACCTCCTGGCGGGGACACTGGTGGCGACCGCCGGGGTGCTCACGGCCCGCCGGTGACCTGGGCGCGGCTGACAGCCGTGCGGTCCACCAGGGTACGAGCGACGTCGCGGACCGTACGCGTGGTGTTCCGCGCCGTCGTCGTCAGGACGGCGAAGGCCTCGTCGGCCGTGCAGCGCCGATCGCCCATGATGATGCCCTTCGCCTGTTCGATGACAGCTCCACTGTCCATGGCGGCGTCGATGTGTCGGGAGAGGGTCGTCCTGGCGTTGTCGAGGTGGTCGTTGGCGATGGCGAGACTGGCGTAGCTGGCGAAGGTCTGCGCCACGGCGATGGTGTGATCGTCGAAGGCGTGGGGTTCGGTGGCGTAGAGGTTGAGTGCTCCGCCGATGGTGGCGTGGATCGGCAGGCCGATGGACAGGGAGCTGTGGGCTCCCGCGCGCAGCGCGCGGGCTGTCCAGTCCGGCCAGCGGCTCTCGGTTGCCATGTTTGTGATCGACTCGATGGTGGTGGCGGCGGCGGCTTGCAGGCAGGGGCCGTGGCCCAGCTCGTACTGCGACTCGTCGAGGGCCAGGGCGAGGCCACCGGTGCAGGCCGGGGTGTGGGCCTCCTTGCCCTGCACCAGGCTGACCGACGCCTCGGTGACCTCCGGGATGCTGAGTCCGGTGAGGTCGACGACGCGCTGGAACACGTCGCGAAGGCTGGTCTTGCCGGGCATGATCCGCCCAAGCTCCGCGAAGGCGTTGCTGGGCTCGATGGGATGGCTGTACGCCATAGGCGTGTCCTGAGAAAGGCGCACCGATCGGCCCTCGGTGGGCGCCGGTCTGCGTAGGTTGCTGTAGCCCTCCAGAGGGGAGTCCTAGACCTACGCCGCTTCTTGACGATGGTTCGGTCGACGGTTGCTGGCGTCGACTACAGACCCCTCACCATACGCGCGCCGTGGCGAACCGGTTCCTGGACCGTACGAGCCGAGCACGGGCCGTGGCGGTGGGCAGGGGCGCAGGCGGTGGGTGACAGCCGGCGTTCGGGCACGGATATGCTGTGGCCCTGTGGCACGGTGCCTTGGATGGGCGTCGTCGAGACCAGCGTCAAAAAGCGGCGCGGATCCCGGACTCCGGATCAGGAGTCCTGCAGCGATCCGCGCATCCCACCAGATGCCTGGTGGTGGTACGCGCCCTCGTTAAGGACGCCTTGATGACGCACGTCGCACCCATGGACCCGCACGAGGCGTTCGCCGAGCTCGGCCGCATCCGACTCGCCGACATCGACCTCGACGTCCTGCTGGACAAGATCGCGCAACTGGCCAAGCGCACGATCCCCGGGGCCAGCGAGGTCAGCGTCACCCTGCTGCACGGCAACAAACCGCACACCACCGCGTTCACCGGCGACCTCGCCCTCGTCCTCGACGAGAAGCAGTACGAACGTGGCTACGGTCCGTGCCTGCAAGCCGCGGAAAGCACCTCCAGCCTGATCGTGCCGGACACCGGCAGCGAGCAACGGTGGCCCGGCTGGGCCCACGCCGCCGCCGAGGCCGGTGCGCACAGCTCCCTGTCGGTCGGCCTACCCGTGCACGAGCACGTCACCGGCGCCCTGAACATCTACGCCACCGCCCCCGCAGCCTTCGACGACGACGCGATCACGATCGCTCAGACGTTCGCCGGGTTCGCCGCCGTTGCCCTGGCCAACGCCCACCTGTACGAGACCCAGGCCACCCTGGCCGGGCACATGCAGAAGGCGATGGAGAGTCGGGCGGTGATCGAACAGGCCAAGGGGATCCTCATGGGTGAGCGCCGCTGCACTCCCGAGGAGGCCTTCGCCGTCCTCAGCAAGCTGTCCCAGGACACCAACCGCAAGCTGCGCGACGTCGCCTCGGCTCTGGTCGAGAACGCTCATCGCCGCTGACGGCCGTAGCGGCGGCACGACGTAAGCCCGATCACTCCCGGCGGCGAGCGGAACCAGCGAAGGGCGGGCCGGACCGGCCGGGCGCGACGATCAGAACGTGCACAATGGGCGTTCGGAGGTGATCGATGTGACTGACGGCAAGAAGGCCCCGAAGCTGTGTCAGGTGGTGCTCGACTCCACCGATGCCAGGTCGCTCGCGGAGTTCTATCGGTCGTTGTTGGGCCTGGTGTACAAGCCTGGTCACGAGCCGCCGGAGCCGGGGCAGGCGGACGAGCGCGGTCGCGACTGGCTCGTGCTGAGGACCACCGACGGCGCCCCGCAACTAGCCATCCAGCAGGTGGACCAGTTGCCGCCGCCGACGTGGCCGGACGGTCAGGTGCCGCAACAGCTCCATCTGGATCTCAGCGTGGCCTCGATCGAGGAGTTGGAGGCGCAGCACGACCGGGTGTTGGCCCTCGGCGGTCGGCTGCTGTCCGATCAGAAGGACGGTCCCGACGAACCGTTCCGGGTCTACGCCGACCCGGCCGGGCACCCCTTCTGCATCTTCGTCACCTGACGAGGAGCCGGGCCGCTCCGACCGCGCGACGCGGGGGCCGACGAGCCACTCGGCCTCGACCAGCGGGTACGGGGTGGATGGGCGGTTACGCCTCGGCATCGGGTCGGCTGTGCACCACCAGCTCGTCGATCTCCAACCGACCGACGCGCAACTCCCGCACGACTGCCCGGCGGATCGCCAGCCGCCCGATAAAGAGCGCCCCCACGGCCACAGCCCCGACGGCCAGCGCCCCCACGGCGAGGGCGCCGACCGACGCCGCACCCGCAGCCCGGGCGCCCGTCGCCACCGCGCCCGTCGCCACCGCGCCGTTGGCGCGCGTCCCGGTGATCCGCATCAGGCGTACCTCTCGCTTCATTGCCCCATTGTGTACCGCTGGCCGCAACGCTCCCCCAGGCCCGGCCGGGCCTCCACAGGCGAAGGTCAGTCCAGGACCGCGATGGCCTCGACCTCGACCATGAGGTCCGGCTCCCCCAGCGCGACGACGCCGATCAGGGTGATCGGCTTGGTCGGGTCGACGCCCAGCTTCGCGGCCGCACGCCCGACCCCCTCGCCCAGCAACGGGTACTTCTCCGGACTCCAGTCGACGACATAGATCGTCAACTTCGCGACATCGTCGAACGAGCCGCCGATCTCGGTCATCGCCCGGCCGACGTTGAGGTAGGCCTGCTCCACCTGTGCGGCGAAGTCACCGGTGCCGACCGGGTTGCCGTCGGCGTCGCGGGCCACCTGACCGGCCAGAAAAACGAGCTTGGACCCCTCCGCGATGGACAACTGCCGGTACACGTCGGGCTTCGGCAGCCCGTCGGGGTTGAACAGCTTGATAGCCATAACCACTCCTCGTCGTCAGGCACGTCCCGCGTACGATAGCAGCGCTATGTATCCTGCCCACCATGCCTAGGCCGAGAGACCCCGAGATCCGCACGATGCTGATCGCCCGGGCCGCCCACCTGCTCCGCGTCCGCAAACCGGTCACCCTCCGCTCCCTGGTCGCCGGTACGGGCGTGTCGACGATGACGGTCTACACGTACTTCGGCGGCATGGACGGGCTGTGGGGAGCACTGCGCCAGGAGGGGTTCCGCCGCTTGGCCGATCGTCTCGAGATCGTCACCGTGACCGACGATCCGATCCGCGACCTCACGGCGATGGGAGCCGCCTACGTGTCCAACGCCGCAGCCGATCCCGATCTCTACCGGGTCATGTTCGACGACGGGTTCGCACTCGACGACCCGGCGCAGGCCGACGGGACGCTGCTGCACCTGGTCCACGCCATCGAACGCGCCAAGTCCGCCGGCCGGCTACGTCCGGATGTCGATCCGACGGACCTGGCGACACAGAGCTGGGCCATCGGACATGGCCTGACCTCGCTGATCACGTCCGGCCCGCTGCCTGTCGAAGCCTTCGCGCTCGGCGTTCCCATGCTGACCGCCATCTACGTTGCCCACGGCGATGACCCCGGCCGCTGCCGGCGGTCGGTCGCGCTCGGCTGGAGCGAGATCGACACCCCACCGGACGCCAGTCCGCCGGTCCCCGGAGGCGCTCCGGCGAGGCAGCGGGGGTGAGCCCCGCACTTCACAGGCTGACCGAGGCCGCAGTTGCGGGCATGCCGGCATGTCCCTGCGTCCGTCAACACCACTTGCTACCGTGACCGTCCCTACTTCCGTCGTGGGATGTGCGTGACGATGACCAAGGTTCTCCGGCTGATCGGATACTGGGACGGTCCGGCGGTTTCGGAAACGCTGCCCGATGTCTGCGACTTTGTGACCGCCGACGCCAACGTCACTCTGCGACGGGCTGTGGCGGCGTACCTCCGATCCGGCACGGTCTTCACCGCCACCGCGGGCGTGTCCGTCTGCCGACTCTGTGGTGCCGCGAACGGCAGCACCGAGCAGACCGACGGAGAGCATTTCGTGTGGCCTGAGGGCCTGGCCCACTACGTCGAAGAGCACGACGTCCGTCTGCCCGACGAGATCGCTGCTGTCGCTCTCTCCGGAGTGGCTGCACCTGTCGACTCCGAGTGGTTCGAGCACGCGGTGCTGGAGACCGGTGAGCTGAGGATCGATGAGGACTGGTGGCGTGGCCTGGCCGGGGTGAACTCTGCTGGCCCTGGCACCGAACATCTGCCTGGCTGTCGAAGAAGCGAGTCGACGGCGAGTTGGGACCTGCCCACCAGCGCCGACATCTACGTCGATCGGGTGCCACCGGAAGCCGTGACGACTCTGGTCCAGCTCCGACGACTGCTCGGCGCCCCATGGCCGTTCTCCGGCCTTCGCGACCTGCTCGCCTCCCAACCATTCCTCGCCGCCGTCGGCGACCCGTCCATGCTGTCTCGCACACTGACCGGGTCACCAGACCTCCGGCCGTATCTCTTCTACCGCGCGGAGGGTGGGCTCGTGCCAGTGTGGTCCGATACCTGAACGTCGCCAACCCTGCTGCACGACCGCGCGCTCACATCGGGCGGCGGCTGTCGTACCCGGGTGTGAGGCTTCGGGGCATGGCGACTTTCGTACTGATCCACGGAGGCGGCGGCAGCGCCTGGGACTGGCACCTCCTCGGTCCTGAGCTGACCAGCCACGGCCACGACGTGGTGACACCGGAACTGCCGATCGAGGACAAATCCGCGGGGTTCGCCGAGTTCTCACAGACGGTCGTCGACGCGATCGGTGACCGGAGCGACCTCGTGGTCGTCGGGCACTCGTACGGCGCGTTCACCGCACCGCTCATCGCCGACAAGCTACCGGTCCGGCTGCTCGTCCTGCTCACGCCGATGATCCCCAAGCCCGGGGAGCGACCCGGTGACTGGTGGGCCAACACCGCCTACCGCGGCGCGGAAGGGCTCAGCGAGGAGCAGCAGTTCTATAACGGCGTGCCCGCCGACATCGTCGCCGAGGCAGCGGCACACACCAGGGACCAGGTCAGCGCGGAGGGCAACGAGCCATGGCCCCTGCGCGCCTGGCCAGACGTGCCCACGACCGTGCTCATCGCACGCGAGGACCAGTTCTTCCCGGCCGACTTCCAGCGCCAGGTGGCCGCCGACCGGCTCGGCATCGTCCCCGACGAGATCGACGGCGGCCACGCGGTGGCACTCAGCCACCCACAGCAACTCGCCGACCGGCTTACGGCGTACCCGCTGCGCTGACGGCGGGCCAAGGCCGTCCCGGTACGAACCCGCGGGCGCCTCAGGGCGCCACTACTGGTCAGCTCTGCGACGACTTGCTTCGATGGTTGACACATGCTGCTCGGCCCATGCCCGGACCGCTGCCAGCGGGGTGTCCAGGGACAGACCCAGGTCGGTGAGCGCGTAATGGACACGCGGCGGCACGGTCGCCTCGACCCGGCGGGTGACCAGACCGTCACGGCACAGGCTCTGCAGCGTCTGCGACAACATCTTGTTCGACACTCCAGGGGCACGGCGGCGTAGTTCCGCGAACCCGAGCTCCGCCGGATGACTCTCCGCCAGCACCTTGATCAACATCGACGTCCATTTGTCGCCGATCCGGTCGAGCAGCTGTCGGGTCGGGCAGGCTGGGCTGAAAAGGTCCCCGGTTACCCCGGGCTCACCAGGTGACGCGAAAGTGCTGTCTTGCCAAGTCATCAGGCATCTCCCATGGTAAGCAGGTAACCAATGGTAACTGCCAGGAGGTCAGACGTGGAGTTGCGCAAGATCCGAACCAACGGCACCGAGCTGAACGTCGCCCTGGATGGCGCGGGTCCACCGGTGCTGCTGATGCACGGCTGGCCGCACACCTGGCAGGTCTGGCGCGAGGTGCTGCCGCTGCTGAATGGGAGGCGCCGCGTCATCGCACCAGACCTGCGAGGGCTCGGCGACAGTGCTCGCGCGGAGGACGGGTTCGACGCGGCGACCGGCGCCGCCGACATGCTCGGCCTGCTCGACGCGCTCGGGGTCGAGCAGGCCGAGGTCGTGGCCCTGGACGCGGGCGTACCCGCCGCCTTCCTGCTCGGCGCCCTGCACCCGGCCCGGGTGCGTCGCCTGGTGCTGATGGAGGCGGCACTGCCCGGCCTGCCTGGTGGCTTCCCGACACCACCGTGGTGGTTCGGCTTCCACTCGGCCCCTGGGCTGGCCGAGACGGTGCTCGAAGGCCACGAGGCCGCGTACCTCGACTGGTTCCTCCTGGCCGGCACCTTCGAACGTCGGGGGGTGCCCCCGGAGATCCGAGACGCGTTCGTCAGCGCGTACACCGGTCGTGAGGCGCTGCGTTGCGGCTTCGGCTACTACCGCGCCGCCGAGCAGAACGCGGCAGCTATCGCCGCGACCGGCCGGCTGACCACGCCCACCCTGGCCGTCGGCGGCAACGTCGTCGGCGACCTGCTCTACCGGCAGCTCGCCCCCATCGCCGACGACCTGTCCGGCGAGCTGATTCCCCGCTGCGGCCACATCGTGCCGCTGGATCGCCCGGACGTCGTCGCGCAGTTGCTCGGCGTCGACCCCGTTACGTCCCGTTAGCCAGGCAGCGCATCCGCGCGGACGTGGTTCCCTCCGGGCAGGCGGTCAGGGGGTGCAGAACGTCGCCGGCTCGGTGAGATCGAGGTCCGTGCAGTCCCAACCGTTGCCCTGGTCGTGGTATCGCCAGCCCGTGCCGGCCGTGTGATGGAACAGGTAGATGACGCTGCTGGCGTCCGGCCGTTGCACGTCGGCAGCCGCCCACGTCTCGACGCACTCCACGTCCCGGGGAGCGAAAGACCAGCCTTCGGGCAGCTCGACCAGGTTCCCGAGGGTCTGCGTCGACGGACACCCGAGACCCTGGGACCCGGCACTGGTGGGGGCGGAGGCGGGTGGCGATGGGGTGTCGGACCGGCGGTTGGCGGCGACGGCGACCGTGGCACCGATGGCGAAC
Source organism: Micromonospora sp. NPDC048905 (assembly GCF_040649655.1). Lineage (NCBI taxonomy): Bacteria > Bacillati > Actinomycetota > Actinomycetes > Micromonosporales > Micromonosporaceae > Micromonospora > Micromonospora sp. NPDC048905. The sequence goes on from NZ_JBEZFV010000004.1 coordinate 458,385, forward strand.
ACCACAGCCACGGCCGCGGCGCCGGTGGTGACCGCCATTCGCCGCTGCGCCTGCCGCGATGTGCGCAGGGCACGCTCGTACATGTCAGCGGTGCCGCCGTGCTCGCTCAGATCGGCCATGGCCTGACGCAGCGGCCCGAGGTCGTCGGTCATCAGGCCTCCTCCAGCACAGCCGACAGCAGCTCAGGCGCTATCTCCCGCATACGCGCCAACGCCTTGCTGGTCTGACTCTTGATCGTGCCAACCGAGCACTGCAACAGTTCCGCGGCCTCAGCCTCGCTGCGGTCCTCGAAGAACCGCACCACCAGCACGGCACGTTGCCGCTGGGTGAGGCGGCCGAGAGCCTGGTGCAAGGCCAACTTCAGATCAGTACGACGAGCATGATCACTGCCAGGCTCAGCCACGTCGGCCAACTCCCCCGGCAACGACTCAGCCACCTTGCGACGCCGCCACCAGCTCACATGCTGGTGGTACATCGCGGTACGGGTGTACGCCTCGAAATGCCCCGGGTCATCCAACCGACGCCGACCCCGATGGGTACGGGCCAGCGCATCCTGCACCAGGTCCTCGGCGAGGTGCCGGTCACCGGTCAGCAGGAACGCCGTCCGCAGCAACGCGGGAGAGCGGGTCCGAACGAACTCACAGAAAAGATCGTCAATGGAGTCCGCCATGCCCCGCTCGTTCCCCCCACGTACCCAAAGTCCTTCAGGCAGCGGCGGCGTCGATGCGGCCAGTTGACTGTGGGACACACCGTATCGGGTGTGCCCCCACAGCAAGCGACCGCGGTCTACCCGATCAGGAGATGCAGAACGGCGCCTCCTTGAGGCCGAGGTCCACGCAGTCGTAACCGCTGCCGTCGCCGCGGTACTTCCAGCCCGTACCGGCCACGAAGTGGAACAGGTACCAACCGTCACCGGCGGTCGGGCCCTGCGGATCGGCTCCCGCCCAGTCCTCGACACACTCGACACTGCCGAACGTCCAACCCTTCGGAAGCTCGACCAGCTTCTCCAGGGTCTGCGCCGAAGGGCACGGGACACTCGCGGCCGCACTGGTCGCCGGCTTCGACGCCGGCTTCGGCGCCGTCTTCACCGGATCCGAGACGCAGAACGGCGCCGGCTCGCTGAGGCCGAGTTCCTTGCAGTCCCATCCGCTGCCCTGGTCGGAGTACTTCCAGCCCGTGCCGGCCACGAAGTGGAACAGGTAGACGCCGTCGCCCGTGCTCGGGCCCTGCGGATCGGCCGCCGCCCAGTCCTTGACGCACTGCACAGTGGTGAGAGACGAGCCCTTCGGCAGCTCGACCAGCTTTTGCAGGGCCTCCACCGTGGGGCACTCGGCACTCCCACCCGCCGGGGCGGCCACCGCGGACGACGCACTGGGGGCACCGGTGGCGGGGGCGGCGGACGTCGGAGCAGACGCGGTCGGGCTGGGGCCAGGTGCCGGCTTGGCGCCGCAGGCGGGGAGTGCGAACAGGACGGCGGCGAAGGGCAGGAGCAGAAGAGGACGTACAGACATTTCCGGACCCCTATGGATCGTGGCGATCGTCGCTTACACCCGGGTACATGCGATCCGCCGCCCGCAGGTTGCCGTCAACCACAAAAGATCTTCAGAAAGTTTCCGGCGACCCCGTCCGGACGGCACCGGTCGTGCGATCGTCCGGCACGCCGGTGTCGCCTCGAAGGGTCACCGCACGGTTCGGGCGCGGATGCCCGTTGGCCAGTCCGAGTTCACCGCGTCTCTCTACCTTGCCATCGGATCACCGCCGAGACGTAGGTGGTCCTTCGCTCCCGACGAAATGAGGATTGATGGCGGTAAGCAAGCGGGTGGGCCTGGGTGCCGCGGTGGCCGCGCTGATCCTGACGTTGCCGGGCGCCGCGTCCGCAGCCGAGCAGAGTACGCGGAACCGAGCCGAGCTGATCAAGTTCGCCATGCTGCCGGCGGCGACGTTCGTTCCCGGTAGCGAACCATCCGGCTCGTCACTCGGCACTGCCCCGATCAACGGCATCACCCCGCCGTTCGCCGACCAACCGGTCCAGGGGTTCAGCGGCGTCCTTCGCAACGCCGACGGCACCTTCGACGTGTTGTCCGACAACGGTTTCGGCAACAAGGCCAACAGTGCCGACTTCCTGCTGCGTGTCCAGCGGGTCGCGCCCGGCTTCGCCAGCGGCGCCGTCGACGTTGTCGGCGGCATCAACCTGACCGATCCGTACGGCAAGGTTCCGTTCGCCCTCACCCGCGCCGACCGCGTGCTCACCGGTGCCGATTTCGACGTCGAGTCGATCAGTCGGACGGCCGACGGCACGTACTGGATCGGTGACGAATTCGGTCCGTACCTGCTGCACTTCGACCGCGCGGGCCGCCTGATGCAGGCGCCGGTGCCACTGCCGGGCGTGTTCGCCCCGGAGAACCCGACCCGCGGTACGACCCCGGCCAATCTCTCCAGCAGCAAGGGCTTCGAGGGCATGGCCCAGTCACCGGACGGGGCCACGCTCTATCCGCTGCTCGAGGGCACGGTCGCGGGCGACCCGACGGGCACACTTCGGCTCAACGAGTTCGACGTCAGGACCAACACCTACACCGGTCGGCGCTGGACGTACGCGCTCGACGCCGCCGACCACGCGATCGGTGACGCGATCATGGTCGACCGCGATCGCTTCCTGATCATCGAACGGGACAACGGCCAGGGTGAGACGGCGAAGGTGAAGAAGATCTACCTGGCCGACAAGCGCGACCGGAACCGGGACGGGCGCCTCGACAAGACCCTCGTCGCCGACCTGATGAACATCGCCAACCCGCGGCACGTCGGCGGTTTCGGTAGCACCTTCACGTTCCCGTTCCAGACCATCGAGGACGTGGTGATCCTGGACGACCGCACGATCGCCGTCCTCAACGACAACAACTTCCCGTCCTCCTCGGGCCGCACCGCCGGCCAAGCGGACAACAACGAGTTCATCGTGATCAAGCTGGACCGCGGCCTGGATGCCGACAAGCGCATCCTGCGCCGCTACTGACCCGACACCAGGGGTAATCCATCTCCACGGCAGGCCTGGGACAGCTCATCGAGCGGCTGTCCCAGGCCTGTTCGCCGGCGGGCGGGGACGTGGCGATACTGTCGGCATGAGGTACGTGTCCAGAGTGCCGCGACCCCCGCTGGACGCGCTGGTCGACGACCTCTACTACCTGGAGGGCGCGCCGCCGTACGCCCGGCTGATGCTGCCGCCGATGCCGGGGGCGCTGCTCATCGTCAACCTCGGGGCACCGTTCCACATCCGCGCCGGCACCGACATCGAGACGGCCGCGTACGCCGACGGCTGCGTGGTCACCGTACCCACCCGCGCGCTGGAGTTCGGCTACCCGCTCCACACCCGGTCGGTGGGCGTGCACGTCAAGCCGTGGGGGCTGGCGCCGTTCCTGCCGATGCCCGCGGCCGAACTGTGTGACCGGCCGGTGACGGTGGAGCAGGTGTGGGGCCGACCCGCCGTTGCTGAGTTGCGGGATCGACTGGACGCGGCGGACGGACCGCGCGAGATGCTGACGCTGCTCGAGGAGGAGCTGATGCAACGGCTGCGCGAGACGATCGGCCTGGGGCTGGTCCGCCACACGAGCAGCGTCATCGCGGCGACCGGCGGGGCGGTGGCGATCGGCGACCTGAGCGTGGCAGCCGGTGTCAGCAGCACCCATCTGGCACAGCGGTTCAAGGAACTCGTCGGCGTCACGCCGAAGCGGCTGGCCCGCACCCAGCGCTTCGCCGCCACCATGCTCGCGATCGACTTCGCCGCACCGATCGACTGGGCCGACGTCGCCGGCGGCGCCGGCTACTTCGACCAGGCCCACTTCGGCCACGAATTCCGGGCGTTCACCGGGCTCACACCGACCCGGTACGCCGAAGTCCGGCGGCGCTTCCTGCGCGAACATCCCGGCCACACGCTGGACGGCTGGCCGCTGCCGGCCGATTGATTTCTTACAAGAGCCGCAGCTCACGACACGCTAACTTGAGGGCACCCCGAAACAGAGGAGAGTCCGTGGGCAAGGTGGTCATGTACAGCTCGGTGTCGGTGGACGGCTTCATCGCCGACGCCAACGACCAGCCCGGACCGCTGTTCGACTGGTTGCTCAGCGGTGACGTGCCGTTGGACGAGAGCGGCGCGTTGAAGGTGTCGCAGATGTCGTACGACTACACCCGGCCGTACTGGGACCAGATCGGGGTGACGATCGCCGGCCGCCACGTCTTCGACCTGACCGACGGCTGGGACGGGAAGCCTCCGAGCGGGGTCGACCACGTGGTCGTCGTGACGCACCGGCCGGCGCCCGAGGGCTGGGACCCCCAGGCGCCGTTTCGCTTCGTCGACGGCGTCGAGGCAGCCGTGGCCAGGGCGCAGGAGCTCGCGGGTGACCGCATCGTCGAGGTCGCCGCTGGCGACGTCGGTGGCCAGGTGCTAGCCGCGGGCCTGGTCGACGAGGTGCGCATGGACGTCGTACCCGTCGTGTTCGGGTCCGGCAAGCGCTACTTCGGGTCGGTCGACGCGCAGCACCTGTTGGAGGACCCGGACGTGGTGATCCAGGGCAACCGGGTGCTCCACCTGCGCTGTCGGGTGCGCAACTGACCGACGGTCGCGGGGGGGGGGGGGGGGGCCCCCCCCCCCCCGGGGGGGGGGGGCGGGGGGGCGGGGGGGGGGGGGGGGGCGGCGCCCCCCCCCCCCCCCCCCGACAACAAACCCCGCAGCGGGTATAAA